>JAJSLI010000140.1 GCA_021272315.1 Methylacidiphilales bacterium
TCATGTTCAGCGAACGCACCCGGCAGGTTGAAACCGTACTGGCCCTGCTCAAGCGCGGTTACATGCCGGAGCAGGTAAAAGCGCTGTTCAAAGGTATGGGTGAAGATGAGAAAAGGAAGATGCTGGCCCAAGGGGCCGACAAACTGCGCGAACAAATGGGAACGCCTTGGGCGCGTCCCCGGCTGGAGATCGATTTTCAGATGCGCGATGAGGCGGTTCTTTTGAGCCGACCGAAAAAGGTGGTCATTTCCAGCAAGACGTTGCGGGAAGACGTGGCCAAGCGGCTGCACAACGCGGGCTTGGTCGTGGACAAGCCTTCGTCCTTCCCGGTGAAAGCCAAACTCGACTTGACGGAAGCCATCCGGCAGGGAACCCAAATCGCGTTTGAAAAGGAAAGCGTCGTGCGTCTCGACCATCTCCTCGGGGAAATTGTCCGGCTCGCGCCGGGGGCCGTGGCCAATGAAAAACTGGCTGGGCAACTGCGGGATGATCGCCGGTTTTTGATCCGGCGGATGGACGGCCATGAGGTCGTTACCACCCGGCAAATCCTCGGGGAAGAAAAGACGCTGCTTACGTCGATCATCCTGGGAATGGGTCAGCGTGAACCGCTGCAAAAGGATTACGCGCCTCCCGCCGCCCTGACCGCCACGCCGGAACGGATTGACGAGCTGGTGGCACAGGCCCGCGCCCGTGGCGAGGAATTGACCCCCGCCCAGGCCGAAAAATGGCTCAACCAGTTTGCGGCCATCCATCGGTACGTTTGCACCTCGAAGGATCAATTTCTCAATATCCGGGGCGGCGCTGGGACGGGCAAGACGTTCTGCCTTGAGCAACTGGTGGGCGAAAGCCGGAAAGCGGAGCGTCCGGTTTTTATTTGCGCTCCTTATGGCGAACAGGCCCGCGTGACGTTAAGGAACGAGGCTCCCCGGCTCGAAGCCTCCGGTCATAAGGAAGTGGCACAGGTTTTCGCACAAGCCAATACCGTTGATGCGTTATTGATACAAGCCCGGCACGATCCCACGCCGCTTCGCGGAGCCGACATCTACGTCGATGAGGCGGGTCTGCTCGACACGCCCAAAGCTCTCGCCCTGGTGCGGGAGGTAGAACGGGTCCATGCGCGGGTAATTTTTCAGGGCGACACCGAGCAAATGGCGGCGGTGGGCCGGGGCCAGCCCATTAAGCTCTTGCAGAATGAGCTTGGGCTTGGGATGCACGTTCCCCGCGCTTCCATTTCGAGGCGGCAACTGAGTGTGGCCGACAAGCAGCTTGCGTCCGATTTGTCCTCCGGCAACGAGGAGAAGTTTGCCGGGGCCGTGGGAAAGATGCTCGAACGTGGGATGATCCGTCAAACCCCGCCCGACGAGGCGATTGAAAAGGTGGCCAGGGAAATCGTCGAGGCCCGCGCCTCCGGCAAGGAAGTGGTGGCCGTTTCCTCCGTCCATCGGATAAGCGAAGCCCTCGCGGAGCGCATCCACGATTTGCATGTCGAGCGTTCGGGCCGCGAGGGGCAAGCTTCCCTCGCCGTCCATGTGAAGCGCGATTTGCAACCGGCTGAATTGCGCTCGTCTCAATTTTACAAGGCTGGGGATATCGTTGAATACAAGCAAGCCGATGCCGTTGTCCGTGCGCCGGTCACGTCGGTTTTGCCGGACGCCCTTGTCGTTGAGAACAGGCCGAAGCCCCTGCCCCTGGGACAGGTGCGGGCGGTGTTCGATCTTTCCCGGATCGAGCGCGGTCCCGGTGAAAAGCTTCTCCTCCAAGAAAAGATCAAGCAGGGTGATCGTATTTTTGAGAAGGGGTCGCGCCAGACCATTTCCCATGTCAGCGGCGGGACGGTTCATTTTGCCAGTGGCCTACAACTTCGCGCCAATGATGGCCGGGTGCGGCAGGGCGATTGCCTGACCGATTACCGGGCGCAAGGCATCAAGGGCGCGCACGTTCGCGGCATCGAGGACAACGGTTCGGCGCTGGCGATGGCCAACAAAGAGGCGTTCCACGTCAAAGGGACTCGCCACGTCCAAAACCTGATTTTGCACGTCGAAAACAAGAGTCTCTATGTGGAAGCCATTCAGCGGAGCAACGTGAAATTTTCCGCGCTGCAACTGGAACGGCTGCCCGAATCCCGGCGTGAGAGGATGAGCCTTCCCCCGCCTGCCGTGGACAAGGGCAGGCTGCTCATGGACATTCGTTCCTGGGGGAAGGAATTTCTTTCCCGCGTGTCGGGTCACAAACGGGCGGAACAGGTTCGCCGGCATCTTGCCCGTGTGGAAGCGCTGCAACCTCGCGTTGGGGAAGTCGTGACAGAAAAGGTCACGCCCAAGGAAGCGGTGACGCAAAAGTTGACGTCTACCCCACAGGAAACCCCTCGGGAGAAGCCAGTCTCCAAGTTGACGCCGTCCTTAGATGAAATGACACAAAAGCTTCGGCAAAGGCAGCGTGAAAAAATCGCCCAAACGGAAAAAACCGCGCCCCGGCCCCAAGTGCGCCCCAAGATCGACTGGAACCCGGTCCAATCGCCCTTCCAGCGACAAGGGCCAAGGCTTGGCCTGTAACCTTTCCCCTCCATGCCCGACCTCGATCAAATTTCAGAAACAGAGTGCTACCAAGGCGAAGTGTACGCTCGGACGGCTCAAGGAATCACGTTCCATTTGCCCTCGCTCCGCCGGTTCATCCCCTATTCGTGGCTCCTCTGTTCCGAGATGAACCAAAATGAAACCGAACTTCATCTGTACTACACTCATGCGACCGTGACCATTACGGGGACCAATCTTCATTTCCTCCACGACGCGGTGGAACATTTTCGACTCAAGGCGGTGCGGGAAATGCCCACCACGGCCAACGCGCAGGATACCACCGTGACGCGGATCGAACTCACGGAAAAGACGGACGACTAGCGCAAACCGCCCCCGGCCTGGGGCTGTCGTCATCGGATGAGGGAATTGCGTATAATAGCGTAAACTTGCGCTAACGCGCCCACTACTCAGTAAGTGATTTCTGGAAAATCCTTCATCATGAAGGCATGAACCTCCAGAAAATATCGACCTGGTTAGAAATTGAACTTTTCATTCCATCTCCGTCCTTCGGGAAACTCCCCGTTATCCCTGTTTTCAACCCCATTGGGCGGCAGTGCGTTCCTCGACGCCAATTAGCCGCTGACGGTTTTCCTTCGTGCCGTATCTTATCGACGTGCGCCCCGGTATTGGCCGGAAAACGTGGGATGGAAAATCTCACCCTCCCACTTTCCCTCACTTTCTCTCACCACGTTTCCAAAGCACGCTAACGGAAATGGGAAATTCCGGTCAAAATCGGAACCATGATTCCTTTCTCAACGCTCAATCGGTCACTGAAACGGCCATCGAAATCACTATTTGGCAAAATCGAACCGAACTCTCCCACTACTCTCTAACCTCTTTCGGATTTTTTCTGCAAAATCAATCTTATGAACTTTGAACAATCAACCAACTCATACGGGCCGCAGGCCAGCCAAAAGTGTACCAAAAAACTGAAATCAGTTCCCATTCTCGGTTTGGTCACCAGTCATGATCCACGCCTATGAACACTTCCGTCAATACCGTCGTTCCCGGAAACCCGCCGGTTTCCGAGGAAGTCAAAACCCCCGTCCAAGACTCGGACTTGTGGACAACCAAGGAGGTCGCCAAGTACCTCCATGTCAGTCTCAAGACCGTCTTTAACCTGCGAAAAAGAGGCTTGCCCTATGTCCAGTTGGGCGGGGCCGTCCGCTTCGTCCCGCAGGAAATCAAGGATTATCTTGTCAGCAGTCGCGGCCTGTCGTCGCACCGGCTGCGGCAAATAGCACGGAATGGCGGTGCCAGATGATCATGCCAAAGTACCTGCCGCCCAATTCCTATTTTGACGATCCTGCGGAAAAAATCGACCTACCGGAAAGCAATGTTCGTGACTTGGCCTTTACTTTTGCCGGCGCCCTGCACGCCCGCATTAATGAATGGGTCACCCGAGGACGGGGCGGCGTCAAGCAACGGGCCTTGCGCTCGGATATTTCCCTTCTCTGTATTTGCCCCGAGTTGTTCCGCTGCAAGCGTCCCTGCGGCGCATGGGTTGGTCGTCAGCATGGTGTCTGTCGCGAACGGGTAAGGAAGCTTCGGAAGGAATTTGCCCGCGAATTTGCCGATTACATCCAGTTTCGCGGTCAGCGTTTTCTCAACCGGGCCGGTGTCCCTCAAAAGCGACGGGGCCGGGGGCGGCGGGGAAAAAAGGGGCCGCAGCCCGGCCCGCTCGCGGGCGCATAGCCCACACCCCCACCCCGCCGCTGTGCCAGCAGGCACGGCGGCGCTCGATTTCGCAAAAAAACGGCCCGGTTTCAACTTATCCAATTCTTCGCGATCTGTGATCGCACAGCCAGCCGCGCGCAGGTAAATCCATGAGTTTTGATGAGGCATTTGCATGCGTTTATAACCATCGGACTTGACTTCATCAAACTTTTCGTCAATGAAGAGTCAGATGCTTAATCTTCATAAGATTTTTTGTCGCTATAATATTCTATGTATTCCCTATTATCGCGGTCTTTTGGTGGCGAGCATCTTTTTCTTCACGGAATGCCTGGCCTCTGCCGTCGATTGGCAATTCAATCCTCTTCGCACCGGGAGGGTTTTGGATGAGGGTGGTTGGCTTCAAGAATACAATCTCGGTTCCATCAACGCATCGCCTGAGTTTAATTTTCCGCTTCAGTTGGTCTATCTCAACACGCGGGCCAATGCCGGTCTCTTTGGGCCGCAATGGTATTGTCCGCAACTGGAAAGTTCCGTGGTACCGGAGGGCGCAGGTGTTTTTATCTGGCAAATGCCATCGGGAACGATTGACGTTTTTCGGGTGGACCCCAACAACTCCACCGGTTATTTCGACACGTCCCGGCAATGGTTTGCAAAATACGATTCCGACCGGCAACTCATCCAGAACCAGGAAGGATGGCTCTACGAATATCGCCGGGGTCACCTGGTTGCGGTCACCTCTCCCACCAACCGCGTCCTCCAATTTAATTGGGTGAACGATCAGCTTCAGGGCATCCAGCTTCAGGACTCGGGGGCGGGCTCGGGGATGCCGCTGCTCCAGGCGGCTTATACGGATTCAAAGCGAATCAACAACCTCGTGTTTGGCAGCACCCAGCATCAGTTCGACTATCTTTCGGGACGCGACGGTCGTTTGGGTGACTGGTGGGCCCCGAATAAACAACGCTTTTCTTTTACCTATGCCGACGTGGGTGTTCTCGAATATATCAACGACTCTACGATCGGCATCCAGACGTTCACGACGGAATTGGACGACCCCAAACTTGAATCAAGTGCCCAGAAAGACCCTGCTCATTGGCGGCTGGTCCAGGATCCCGACCAAAAGTATGCTTACCCCGATAAAACGGTGAGGGGGGACGCCACGTTCACCACAACAAGTGGCACGGGACTGGTCGTAGATAAGGATGCCAATTTCCAGCGCGGCATCGTCACGGAAACCATAGCGGGAGGAGCGGTCCGCAAGACCTACTACTACCGAGCTCCGGGCCAAAAGTACGACGGGAAGCTTCGCCGGATCGAGGAAAACGGCAAGGTCATGGTGGAGTATTACTACAGTCGCAAAAGCGGCCTGCTCACTTCCATGCTCGATGAGCATGGCACGATGATCTATTTCGATTATCCCGATAATTGGCAGCCAACGCGGGACAATCCGTGGGACCCCAAGCCGATCCGGGTCTGGAAAGGGACGCCCGACAATCCGCAAGTCCTCGCCGCCTACCAATACGATGCGGGTGGCCATGTCATCGCCGCGCAGAATCAGGCGGGGCAAATCACCCGTTACGCCTATGATGACCGAAACCAGCTTGCCTCGGTGACAAACCCTCAAGGAGTCACTACGACCGTCTCTTATGATTCCCTGGGTCGTCCGGTCAAGGCTCAGACGGGCTCCGTCTCCCATGCGGTGACGTATGACGACATGGGCCGGGTAAAATCTCAAACCTCCACCGACGGAGTCGAGACCGATTTTGGGTAACAATATACTTGACGCACCACGGATTTGTGGTAGGTTGAGTACATGAAAGCAGAACAAACCGAGTTTCCCAAGACACTTCAAGAGGCAATAACCTACTTTGCCGATCCCATGCGCGGCCTGGATTTCATGGTTTCGCTTCGCTGGCAAAACGGCAAGGTGACCTGCCCGCATTGCCAAAGCGAGCGCGTATCGTTCCTGGCCACGCGCAAGAAGTGGAAGTGCATGAGTTGTCACAAGCAATTTTCGGCCAAGGTCGGAACGATCTTTGAGGACAGCGCACTTGGCTACGACAAGTGGTTTCCCGCCTTTTGGCTCATCGTCAACGCGAAGAACGGAATCAGTTCCTACGAAATTGGCCGCGCTTTGGGGGTCACCCAAAAAACGGCTTGGTTCATGTTGCAGCGTATCCGTCTGGCCATGCAAAATGGCACCATCGTTAAAATGGGTGGAAGCGTCGAGGCGGACGAGACGTTTATCGGAGCCAAGGCCCGCAACATGCACAAGGGAAAGCGGAAGGTGAAAGGAACCGGCCCGGTCGCCATGACTCCGGTAATGGGCCTTCTTGAGCGCACAACGCCATTGCGTAAATCTCGGGTGAAGTTGAACGTCCTCAAGAATCGCCGCCGTGCGGCAATTCAAGGCAATGTGCGCGAGTACGTCCTGAAAGGCGCGGAACTTTATACGGATGCCCTTCCGTCGTACAACGGCCTTAAGGAAGAGTACACCCACCAAGTCATTGACCATGCCGAGTGCTACGCCAAAGGAAAGGTTCACACGAACGGACTGGAAAACTTTTGGAGCCTCCTCAAGAGGACGATCAAGGGCACCTACGTTAATGTCGAGCCGTTTCATTTGTTCCGGTATTTGGACGAGCAAGCGTTTCGGTTCAATGAACGCGAAGATACGGATTCGGGTCGATTTATGAAGGCGGTTAGCGGCATTATCGGGAAGAGTTTGAGTTATGTTGAATTGATCGGTAAGGGTGGTGATGACCTTCAGCCTGCCTAGACGGGGATCGAAAAGGAAAAATGACAAAGCTCATTCTGATAATTCTGCTATTGGGATTACAAAACCCACCCCCAAGTAATGGGAAAGATGGTCAGCCACCACAGAAACAAGCCGCAAGCGAACAAACTAATTCCCCCGCAGCTAATACAGAGGCCAAGCCTACGGCTGTTTCTGCGTCTACCCCCGCCAATCACGACGCCCCAAAGAGTCAGCAAGGGGCCGCTGACGCCAGTAATAATCACGATGATAAATCGCCTCCAGAGGGGGCATCCGCTTCTGAAATTATAATGGCTATCACCAGTGTAATCATGGTTGTCGTCGGGGTTGGCCAATTGGTCATGTATTGGTGTCAGTGGCAGAGCATGCAGAAAGCGCTCAGCCAAACGGCTAGAATTGCCAGAAAAACATTGAAGCACGCCACAGACTCTTCTGAGCGAGGATTGAGGGCGTATGTCGGAGTTATTAGCGACTCCTCTGAGGAGGCTAAGAACATGAAAGTAAGAAAGGTCGCTCCTTTCCCACAATCGGTAATTGTTTATATAAAAAATAGCGGCCAGACCCCCGCATATAGGGTTGTCGTTTATCTTAACTGGATGAGCGTACAGGGCTTTAATGCTCATTGGCCGGAAAATATTCCATTTACCGTTAAGGATTTTTTTAGCAAATCCAGAATTGACAATCGAGGTAGCTCTCTGAGCCTTGGAGCCGGTCAGGTAAGCGATTCGACCCACTTGCTTTCTCCAAACAAAGGAGTCACCATTGACGAATTGTTCCAAGCATTCAGAAGAAAAGAAACAACCATCTTCATATATGGCGTGGTAGCCTATGAAGATATTTATCTGAAAGCTCGATTCACAAAATTCTGCAACGTCACCAGGGAGTTCGACGATTCGACTTTCGTTTTTATCACATACGACCAGCACAACGATGAAGAAGAAAAGTAAATGACTAAGTCGCCTAAAACCGAATGGGAACGCTTCCGCTCCTTTGCGAAGCAGGTCATATCCGTTCCTAAGAAAGAGATAGACCGCCGACAGGCGGAATACCTCAAGGCACGGAAGGCGTTGAAAAAGGCCAAGCCTTAAACGGCCTTGGTTCTTGCACTCACCACCCTCCCGAGGTATGGTGCGTGAAGTATATTGATACCCGATTTTGAGTATGACGCGATGGGAAATATCTCCAAAATTTTCCGCAAGGGCAAAGTCGTTACGGAATACATCCGCGATGATACGGGCAAGGTCACGGGAATCAAGGATGCGCTGGGCCGCGTGAAAAAGGTTGAGATGGATAACAAGGGAAACATCACGGCGGATTATGCGCCCGATGGCTCTTGCACCAAGTACGGGTACGATAAATTTAACTGCCGCGTCTCCCAAACCGACGGCAACGGCAACAAAACCACGTTTGCGTATGACCCCGCCGGGCGTCTCATTCTGCAAGCCAATCCCTTGGGAGAAACCATCAACTGGTACTATGACGACCAGGGCCGTTTGCTGACCAAAACAACAGCGGAGCAGACCATCAAAAACACGTACGATGCGGATAATCACCTCCGTGTAATCGACTACGGCTCGGGCCAGACAATTAATTATGAATACGATGATCAAGATCGGGTAGTTTCCGCCGTCTCATCTCAAGCGACCGCTCCCCAAGCGGTCGCTCCTCAAGCCGCCACTGACCAACCAGTCACTGATTACCGTACTGTGTTACGAATGTTAATGAAAGCCGGTGGTCACATGACCGATAAGGCCACCGCCACCGCTCCCCAAGTGGCCACCGCTCACCAGGTTGCCACCGCTTCCCAAGTTGCCACTTACTGCAATTATGATTCGCTCGGGCGCGTCGATGCCATTCGCTACGTCAATGGGCAGGATGAGCAGTTGGTTCGATTTCGTTACGATCCCTCGGGCCAACGCACCGGTCTTCTCCTGGCTCATCTACGGCCGGCGGTTGCTTCGGTGGGCGCTCAAGTTGGCAAGGATGCCCAGTACGATATCCTTCAACAAACCGAGTACGGGTACGATGGTTCGGGGCGGCTCAGTTCCATCACCAGTTGCGGCCAGCCCGTGGTTGCCTACCAGTACGATTTCCAAAACCGCATCATCAAGAAAACTTTCGGCAACGGCATGACGGCCGATCTGAGTTATGACGCGCTGGGACGATTGGCTGGGATCGCCTTTTCCAACGGCCCGATCTCTTCGCCCCTGACACTGGCCTACGAGTGGGATGCCGCCAACCAGGTGACCCGTCGAACGTGGGACGGCGAGACCCAGCGGTACGAGTACACACCTGCGGGCCATTTGGCCAAGGTCGTCGACGACAAATCGGGAGCTATCCTCGAAGCCTACGCTTACGACAAAGCGGGGAATATGATCGAAAAAACGCTCAATGGCCAAAAAACAACCCTGAGTTACAATGCCGCCAACGAATTGACTTCCAGCACAGGACCTTCCGGTTCCATGTCCTATAGTTACGACAAGGCTGGGCGCATGGTCGGCAACGGCACGGTGACGAATGCCTACGGCTGGCTCGACAAGGTTATTAAAACTACTTCGGCCACTGGCGCTCTGATCGCCATGACCTATTGGCCCGATGGCCAGTTGGCTGCCGAAGGCCCTGCCTCGGTGACCAATAAAGCGGCCTACGACCCAAATCAGCCGGGCACGGAATCTTTTCTCTGGGATGGCTTGGCGCTTCTTCGCCGTGGCGACACAGTCTACGTGACGGAACCTCATCCCAACGGTGGTACGGTTATCGCAAGCCATCCCATCGGCCAAACCGCCGAAATTACTTATTATCTAAATGATCTTCTTGGCACGAATTTAGCTTCCATTAAAAATGGAGGTATGGAATTTAATAATTTGACTACATTTGGCGAACTACCCAACAATACTTCAGGCCAGCCTGTAAATTTGAGTCCCAATACCATAGCCCCACCCTCCAACCCGCTTCCCAAAACCCAACAGATTTCGCCAACCGGTAATTAGAAAACAAGAGGAAAAAGCCATGAAACTGAACCATGCCCTAGTCTTGACCGCAGCTCTGATCCTAACTCCGCTACTCCGTGCTGGCGATTTGCCCGCACCGCTGCCCGAATTCTTGGATCAGCAGCAACTGGCCAAGTGGAATGCCGAGCAAGCTGCTGCGGCAACAACCGCATCGGCAAACGAACCCTCCAATCAGTTCTACACCGGCAAGCCATATGTGGCTGATGCCGGTGGTTACGTTTACAAATACCGTACCTATAATCCCGGACTGTCTCGCTGGACAAGTGCTGATCCGAGTGGGTTCCCGGATGGGGTGAATAATTGCGCATATGCACCGGTCCCAACAATTGCCTTGGATAATGATGGATTACTCACGGTATCAGTTTCAGGAACGAATCCTCCAGCTTCGATAACCACTTCAGGTCATACAATATCATACGACACAATTACGGGAATAAATGCCGCGACGTTTTCATTTACTGGCTTCACGGTTACTACGGGCACACTAAGTGGTACATTGAACGTTAACATACCGAGCGCTTCGCCATTTAACAATGGTTCTGTTGCAGGTTACGGTGATAGTAATCCTGTAGAAGGGAGTTACACCGGGAGTGGAGACTTTGACTGGGTTCAAATTATTACGACAAATGTTCCGGGCTCTGGAACGGTTATTTCGACAAGCGGATCGGAGACAACATACTTTGATAATCACAGTGATACATTCGTCCCATTCTATGGTAATTCCACTGACAAAAAAACCGGAAATAACCCTTGGGAGACTGATAACCCACAGCGGAGCTTTTCGGGTACTTCCATCAATTGGACTGCCGATATGTATTTAGTTTCTGTTGTGGGAAGCAATATTACCGTATATGGCGGCTATACGTGGGGATTCTCGATGGAATAACAATGCATCGGATTTTCATATGTTCGATCCTACTGACAGCCGCGAGCTTTAATTTATACGCTGCTTCAAAAGGCCTTCGTTTTGAAGCAATTGTTCTGCCGTCCTCCATCGAGATCCCTGGGCCTTCGGCTTTTGCAAATACCCCTATTCTGCTCGCGTTGAAAATAACAAACACAACTGATAAAGATATTTTAGTCGATAAGTTTGCATCGATAATTCCCAATCTCAGGACAGTTAATGGCGATCTCATAAATACCACGCAAGGGCAAGATGGGTCTTACCAACCCCAAGGTAGAGATTTTATTTTTTTAAAACCGAACCGCACAATATACATGCTTATAGACTGCACTCTTTGTAGAGACTCTGACGGAAAGCTGCAATTCCAAGGTGAAACTCAGGCCGGAGGATTCTGGAGAATCGAGAGGCTACCATTGAAAGCATCAAAATATTTTCTATCGTTGGTTTATTGGTCCGAAAAGAGAGACTTTCCGTCAGATATTGCGAGTTATTTCTATGGAAAAATACCGTGGTATGGCAAGTTTGAAACAAAGCCGATAGCCATAGAGCTTGAAAACTAATTAGAGCTCAAAAAATGAGCAAATTGGGACGAGTTTTAAGAAAATAGAACGGCGGCAACCGATGCAGGCGGGATGCCAGCGCAACAGGCGCAGGTTGGCTTCGCAAGCCTCCGCCAGTCAGCGACCCGATGGATAAGTTCGCTCTGCGAAGAGTGGTCTCGGCACTCACGGCCGCACTGAAGTGTGGTTACGTTGTGATCCTGTGGCTATGCGTTGTCGGCCTTGCCAAGGCGAAGATCGTTAGGGCAATTGAATTAATAACTTGACTTCGTTTGGTCAAATGTGCACGATGCCTCAAGGTTCGCTTCAACCCACGACGATCCAAGCCCCAAGGCCCTGCCGCACCAATTTCCCCGCCTCAGTAACAAATACCTCCCACAACCCGGTAAACGGAAGGAGAAAAACAGAATGAAAGCGAAAGTCACCCTCGCCCTGCTGGCCTTAGCCGCAGTGTCCCTCAACCTGCAAGCCGCGACCTCGGCTCTGCCCGCTCCCCTGCCTGAATTCATGGATCAGCAACAACTCGCCAAGTGGAACGCTGATCAAACTGCCGCAGCAACCGCCGCAACGGCAAATGAACCCTCCACCCAGTTCTATACCGGCAAGCCCTACATCGCCGATGCGGGTGGCTACATCTATAAATATCGCACCTACAATCCCGAAATAAGCCGCTGGACGACCGCTGATCCATCAGGGTTCCCGGATGGGGCAAATAACTTTGGTTACGCTTCTAATCCCATCTCTCATGGGGATCCATTGGGACTCTTTTTAAGTGGAAGCGGAGATCCGGATCTGTCATACGATGAAACCTTCTGGAATTCCTCCTATGCGGCTGCCTCTGCCGCTGGATGGACTATTACGCAGGAAGCATTGGGGACCGCAGAATCGGGCGCTGGGTCGGCGAGCTTCTCAGAGAGTGATGAAGAAGAGATACAAACCTCCAACTTGTATGGCGAGGGACAGCTAGGCGTTTTGTACGCAGGGCAAGTTTATAATGCTATACAGGATTTCGAAAATTCAAATCCGGGAGCGAACTTTGGGCCTCAATCATTTACATTCACCTCTTCAGACCCCGACGAGTATTTTGGATTGCATTCACTCACATTCGCCACAACAGGAATTGTAATTTGGAGTGGCAATACCTGGACGTATGATGCAACTGTAAATTTGACTAAAACATGGTCCTTTGCCGGTTACGGTAGTGGCGGTACGGCCTACAGTGGTGATGCTGCTTGGAATGCGGTTGGTTATCGGCTGCAATACTATGGTTACATTGCTCCATATTCTCTATCAGGCTCCTTTACAGATGTCTGGACTGGGGAGTAACCTGATCATGGTTAGCAATAGCGCTAGTTGTGAAAACCCTATTTTTCATATTAATTGGAATTAGCCCCTGTACGATAATAGTTGCTGTTGCGCAAACGCCAGCCGGTAATGCTGCCCGGGAAAAGGCTATGATGCAGTTCCTCATGGGACCCTCTTTCTCAGAGGCGGACTACCAACTGACTCTCGCTGTAGCTCACCGCGACGACGTACAGGCAGAAGCTGCTTTAAAAAATGGCGCCAATCCCAATTTCTTGGATCTGGGTAACGGAACCCAACTGATGCTTGCGTGCCAGAATGGTGATGTTAAAACGGCGGAAGTACTTTTGAAGCATGGGGCCAAACCTGATCTTATGGATGCAGACGGATACACCGCGCTCATGATGGCATGTCAATTTTTTATGCCTGAAATGGTCAGGGTGCTTTTGAAGCATGGAGCCAATCCCAATCTTAAAGCAGATGGTGATGTTGCCAAATCCATGGGCACGCAAGGATACACCGCGCTCATGATCGGATGTCGAAGCTCAAGCTTCGAAACGGTGCAGGGATTACTCGATCATGGAGCTGATCCAAGATGTGTTGGTGCAGATGGACGAACAGCGCTTGACATTGTAAAACAGCGTAGCGGATGGCGCGAGCAACAACCTGTGATCGAACTGCTTGAGCAGAAGTGAAAATAGGTGTTCCTAAAAACATTGGCTTTGAGAGGCCGCTACTTGAAGCGTGCATGTTTTCATCAGCGGTAAAAGCCTTGGGTCGAAGCCAATCACTGCTGTCATCAGTCGTCTCTTGCCGTCGAACAGCACGCAAAGCTAGGTAGTCGTTCCTTAAAAACCCGGCATTACCTCTGGGATCAATCTGTGGGAGGAAAATAAAACGACCGGGAAATGAACGAAATGGCCTGAAAACCGGTCGAAACGGGGAAGATGAAAGCGAAGAAAAAATCTGCCCAACAAAAGTCGTTTTTATTACCCACCCTGGCCGAGCAGTTGGATGCGCGGCGACCGATCTACCGACTGGCCGGAAAAATCCCGTGGGGTGACTTTGAGGAGGAATTCGGCGCGTTCTACAGCGAGGAGGGACGACCGGCCAAGCCGGTGCGCTTGATGGTGGGGCTGCTCATCTTGAAACAGCTCCATGATCTGGGGGATGAAACGGTGGTGGAGGCGTGGCGGGAAAACCCGTACTGGCAATACTTCTGCGGGGAAGTGGAAATGCAGTGGGGCGCGCCGTGCGAGCCGAGCGATCTGGTCCACTTCCGGCACCGGATTGGGGAGATCGGGGTGCAGATGATTTTGGCGGTGTCCATCAGCGTGCACGGGCCGAAGGGCGGGGAAAAGGAAGTGGTGATCGACTCGACCGTGCAGGAAAAGAATGTGACCTATCCAACCGACACCAAACTTTACCGCAAGATCATCGCGCGGTGCTGGAAGCTGGCTGACCGGGAACAAATCCGGCTGCGGCGAAGATATGGAAAAGAAGTGCGAAAATGTCTTTTGGCCCAGCGAGGCCGGGGCCATTGGCGCACGGTGAAGCAGGCCCAGCGGGCCACGCGCAAGTTGAAGACCATCGCCGGGAGATTGGTGCGGGAACTTGGACGCAAGCTCGGTGTTGAAGCTCTGGAAAAGCATCAGGACGATCTCCAGCTTTACCGCCGGGCGCTGGCGCAGAAGCGCAACGACCACGACAAAATCTACAGTCTGCACGAGCCGCACATCTACTGCGTGGCCAAGGGGAAGGAGCACAAGAAATACGAGTTCGGTACCAAGGCCAGCGTGGCCTTGACCAAGACCGGCGGGATCATCGTCGGGGCTGTCGCCCATGCGGAGAACCTCTACGACGGTCACACGTTGCCGGAAGTCCTCCAACAAACCGAAGCCCTCACCGGAGCCGTCCCCACCGTGGCCATTGTCGACCGCGGTTATCGCGGCACGCGCCGCATCGGTGAGACCGAAATCCTCGTGCCTGGTCCCAAACCCAAAGACCAGACTCCCCATCACACCCGCCTGATGCGCCAGCGCTTTCGCCGCAGCTGCGCCATCGAACCGGTCATCGGCCACCTCAAAAGCGACTACCGCCTGGCCCGCAACTACCTCAAAGGTTTCACCGGCGACACCCTCAATCTGCTCCTGGCCGCCGCCGCATGGAACTTCAAAAAGTGGCTCAACCTTGCCGTCTCTTTTTATCTCAACTTCCTGCGCGGGCTCCTCTCGCCTTCTCTACGCCCCAGCCCTTTTTAAGGGGCGACTAGGTATTCAATTCGCCTCGTTCACCATATTCATGCAACTCGTTACGTTAAGGCTGACAAGGACAATAAGAATGACCATTAGAATTATAAAAACCCGTTTGCTTGGTATAATCAAGCTCAAGGTCAAATGCGCTAAATAAAAACTATAAGCAAGTAAAAGCAGCACTGGTTTCCCCACAACTGTTGGATCAATGTGGAAGAAGAATTTGACCAGTCCATTTGGAAACAACCAAAAGAATGGAAAAAAACGAATCAAAGGCACTTGTAGAAAAAAATAGATGCCGAACCACCAAAGCAGACGCTTCTCCTTGGACGGCACGTAGGACGACCTTGGTGCTTCGTTTTCGGCCATATCTTCCTCTAATCTAACAGCGCGATCACTACTGCCAAGTCTTGTTTTCCAAAATGGTTTAACCATGCAGTTGGAATGCCAGCATAACAGTAAAACAAATCCATGTGCAGGTTGGCTTCCAAAGCCTCCGCAAGTTAGTGGCCCGACGATAAATTCGCTTCACGAACAGCGATCTTGTGGTACTCAAGGCCTCATCGAAGTGGGCGACTTGCCCTTATCCATCAGCACATTTTGATTGACTCGGTTCGCTCCCGCTCACCCTCTCCCCGCGGGATTGCTTACGACGATTCGATCCTGCTCGTTCCCAACTCGCAAGATTGTTCCCATCAACCTCGGAAAGTCTTTGGGTCTTTCACAATAACTCCCTGCTAGCTGAGTAAGAAACGCGACTGTTCCCGGCTCTGGTAAAAAGATGGACTTGTGGTGCTCCAGCGCCGCGATGACACCGTCTACGTCACGGAACCTCATCCCAACGGCGGCACGGTTGTAGCGAGCCATCCCGTCAAAGTAACTTTTTATTTGAATGATCTTCTTGGCACGAATTTAGTGCGCATTAAAAATAAAGATGTTCAATATAATAGTTTGACTTCATTCGGTCAGATGCGCACGGTACCCCAAAGTTCACCTCAACCCACGACGATCCAAGCCCCACCCCCTGTCTCACCAATTTCCCTGCCACAACAACAAATACCGCCCACAACCCGGTAAACGGAAGGAGAAAAACAGAATGAAAACCAAACTCGCCCTCATGCTTCTGGCCTTGGCCGCAGTGTCCCTCAACCTGCAAGCCGCGACCTCGGCTCTGCCCGCTCCGTTGCCCGAGTTCATGGATCAGCAGCAACTTGCCAAGTGGAACGCCGATCAGGCTGCCACGGCAACCGCCACGACGGCAAACGAACCCTCCACCCAATTCTACACCGGTAAGCCTTACGTCGCCGATGCAGGTGGGTACGTCTTTAAGTACCGCACCTACAATCCCGAGATGTCCCGCTGGACAAGCGCTGATCCGAGCGGTTTTCCGGACGGGGTAAACAATAAAATATATGCGCCATGCCCGACAGATTCATTAGATTCTCAAGGTCTTAGTGATTCTTCTATCACGTACATATATGGGTTTGTTTCTTCTGGAGGTGGCTCGCTTTCAGGTGAGATTACAACGGCCGCAGAACAAGATCCAGCGTCCAGTGGCTCTGCGATACAGGGCTATATGAATACGCAGTTCAACATAACATCAGCAACGGGTGGTTATTTAATACAACAAGTTACCCTCACATCGACTGCCAATTACAATAATGGCGGTGGCGCAGTTTCTCTTGGTCCTCTTGATAATCAGACTTTTTATGAAGCCTACTATGTACCCGGTACCGCGAGTGCGGCTGACCCATGGACAACGCCTACATTTGGCCTGAACACGAATGGTAGCCTTACCGTAGATGCAACCGCCACATTTTTCCCTATAGCCGATTTTTCAGGCGCCACAGGGAACAATAATCCAGCAAACTGGCAAAATGGTAGTGCAATTGGAGCAGATACAGGTGACTCAGCTACATTCTCCGCTCCTGCCGTTTGGAATAATGTCAGCTATTCTCAATCGGGTCCCCTTGGTCATTATTTGACAATGAATTGGGGAGAGTGATTCTTCAAAATAATTTAAAATGGTTAATTTGATAAAATGCACAATCATTGTTTTACTTAGCATATTGATTTCTGACTCGCATTTACTTGGTCAGACCCCTATTGATTTGACGCAGAGTCAGTTAACGCCCAAATCTTATAACCCGGCGGCAATTCTCAAGACAGCGAACCAATTGATCGCAGTAGGTGACGAAATCACCTATAATTGCTTGCTGGCATACTGCAAAAAGTCGTCTCAGTCTGTCTCCTCTTCGATGGTCTGTGATGATTATGTGACTTGGCTTTGCCTTCTTCTCTACGATCCAAATCCTAATACGACCTTGGAAACACCGTTTTTGGGCTTTCCTGATTTTCCCTTCGGTTTTTATGGTCAAGGCCATCAGGATAGCGTTACATGGCCGAAATTTCCCTTGGCCTTCTGTAAAGGAGTACCTTTTTTATTGGTGGAATACTATCAATGTTTAGGCCCCACAAATCCGGGTTCATATTATGCAAAGCTTTATCATAAAAATGGTATTTTCAGAACACAACCGTATTCTATACCGACGCAGAGCGATGCCGAATTAGCCTGGAATGAACTCATTTCATCCCCTCAGTGGAGAGGGTTAAATTGGAAAAACTCAGGCCCTGCAAATAATGCAGAGAAAATCAAATTTCTGCATAATCAAGTTCAACGTATTTCTCCTTAATAGGGTTCAACCAAGTAGGCAGAGTGCCCACGCGCCGGCAAACAAATTCAGGCGCAGCTTCTTGATACTCAGGGCCACATCAAAGTGGGTTAATTTTCTCTTATCCGGTCCCCACCGCGATCTCTTATCCATCCGGACGTTCGACGCAAGGTCCCTCCCCCCTCCAAACGGCTGTCCTCACCAACCACGGCATCCTCCGTCTTTCACCATAGACCGCCTGCTAACTGAATAAGAAACGCGACTGCCCTGCCCCTAGCTCTGGTAAAAAGATGGACGCACGCCAAGGGAAGGGCCAGCATCGTTCATCGTGGTCTATTTGCAGAACAAATTACACCTCGTCATCCTGTGGTTGTTGACCATTAGTTTTGGTGAGGCTCAGATCGCTGACGAAATTGTTGTCAACACCAGGTCCGACGATCATCCCACGATTGCCTTTGATTATTGGGTAAGTCAGGGAGATGTGCCTGCCAATCAGGTTTTGCTCTTGATTCCAGGCTATAATGGCTCGGGGCCACGGATGTTTACCCCACAATGGAGGGATTTCGCCGACAAATACCGCCTCGTTCTTCTTGCGCCAACTTTTACGACAAATATGGAAGAACTTAAAAACCATCAGGGTTATTACTATCCGGATCAATGGAGCGGAGATGCGACCGAAGATGCCTTGGCGGAACTTGGCCGGCGCGAAAATGTCTCAACGGACAAAATTCTAATCTTTGGCTTTTCCGCAGGCGCTCATTTTGCCCATGGATTTGCGCTCTGGAAGCCGGATCAGGTCAAGGCCTTTGTCGCCTATTCTGCTGCCTGGTGGGATGATCCAACCGAGCAACTGGCGAGTGTTCCCGCCCTTATCATGTGTGGCGAGGCCGATCCCCGCTACGATGCGACCTGGCAATTCATGGACAAGGGGCAGGCACTTAATCTTCCCTGGGTTTGGCGTTCTTACGAGGGTACAGGTCACGAAATGACCGCCGCCGTGCAACGCATGGCGGAAGCATTCTTGGGCCATTATGCATCCGGTGAGCCCGATTCACCTTATTACGGCGATATTCAGAGCTATCGGTACGTTACTCCCGATAAAATGGAATCCATCCCCCCGCAGGAAAGAATTCGATTGCCATCGAAAGCCATCGCGGAACAATGGATGCAGGAGAATTAAGATGAGAATCACTGCTCTTTTGTTGGTTGTTCTGAGCGGCATGTTCAACCTTCGTGCTCAAACGACGAACACAACTCCAAATCCTGCGCCTCCTCCGTGGCCCTCCAATCTTGATGAGTTCACCGTCAAAACAAACTCGCCTGAAAACCAACTCGTGCCGTTCTATGTTCGGATCCCGAAAGGTTTTGATCCCCAGCAGGCTGGCCCCTATCGGGTCCTTTTTATTTGTCCCCCTCACAATTATGATGGTTTGAAAACATTTAGGAATAAGAGTGACTATCAAGAACTCCTGGCTGTGGCTGATCAAAGAAAATGGTTTGTAGTTTCCCCTACTTTTATACAAAAGGGAAATGTTCAGGATAGAACTTTATGTTACTACTATCCCGAAACTTTCTCCGGGAAAGCTGTAACGGACGCTCTCGATCTAATTGCGCAAAAGTATCCGGTGGATATCAATCATATTTTCGTCCATGGTTTCTCGGGCGGAGCGCAATTTGCCCACCGATTTGCGTTGTGGGCTCCCGGTCGGGTTGTTGCGGCAGCCATTAATTCGAGCAGTTGGTTCGATGATCCAACACCTGCCTGCAATCAAGTAGCCTGGCTGGTCACTATTGGGGAGAGCGATCCCAGTTTTGAAAATACTCTGGGGTTTATTGGGAAACTGCAAGATGCCGGCGTCGCCCCTCTTTTCCGTTCATACATCGGTTTGCTGCACGCAGACGCAGGAGACAGTCAGGTTGTGCACCTTGATGCGGAATTTTTGAAGTTTTATGACGACCAGACTCGTAGCCAACTTGGCAAGACAAACGACGGTTTTCAAACTGCTCCAACCGTGGCGATGCAGGCCAAGGACATGCCCTTTGTCGGAGACAATCAGATGTGGGAGTATGTTCCGAACACCGATGCCAACGTCAGCCTGATTGCGGAAGATTCGAGGGTATATCTTCCTTCCAAGGAGATAGCCGATGTCTGGGGCACTCCCAAAAAATAGGCTGCGAGATGGATTCCGATGTCGAATATTATTACAACGATGCCCTCCGGTGGACTTTTGGCTTCGATAATCCCAACAAAGCCGCCGTCATTTTTGCCTGCCTGTTTCCGCTGACTTGGTTGCTTTGGTCTTTGACTTGGAAAATTAAATCTCCCTGGTTCAGGTGGCCTGGTATCCTGTTTACAAGTGGAATTGTTCTGGTCAATGCCTTTTGCCTTTTTAAGACCTATTCTCGCGGCGGGGTAGTTGCTGCGCTCGTCGGAGGATTATATTTGCTGTGGAAAAGCACCTATTTTGATTCTGGCTGGCTTAGAGGTCTTCACTCCGGAAAAACCTATGCTGGAAGCATCTTGGGAATCCTTTTGATTGTGCTATTTGTTTGGACGGGATTGGGTGATCGTTCCATTGAGCCGGTGACAACTGGCGATGCTTCGGTTGGCCATCGGCTTGTCTTATGGCGATCTGCGCTGGAAATGGCCGTGGATAATCCCTCGGGATTTGGCACGGGACGCTCCGGCGAAACGTACATGCAGTGGTATGAACCGCTCGACATGTCGGCCAGTTACCGCACCATGGTCAACAGTTACCTGACCTTTTTGGTGGAACAAGGCTGGCTGTTATCCGCATTCCTCCTGATAACTTTTTTGGTCTTCTGGTTTTGGGCCATCCCCCAAAAAAGCCAATCGTTCAACTTTGAAATAATTGTCGGATTGAGAGCTTCCATTGTCGCTTTCTTGGTCACTGGATTGTTCAGCACCGTCATGGAAGAACCGTTGCTGTGGATCATTCCAGGCATTTGCGCGGGGGTATTAATTGTCTGGTGCTTACTGTTGAGGATAAGCCTCTCCCTTAACAAGCTTCTTGGTGCATCCATCGGGGGGCTTACCGTGCTGGCATGCCTCTTTATTGGAGGGATTTCACAACGACACTTTGATCCCTTGACTCATCAATGCGGACTGATGAATGGTTCCCAAACCGTGGTGGAAATTGGCAAAAGGACGCCGAATGTAACACAGACTTGGGTCGTCGTTCCTGACAAGAAGATACTTGGAGATGACTACGGAAAGTTGCTGCGTCAGCTTGTTCTTCAAGCAGATATTCATCTCAAAATTCAGGATAAAACAAGCCCCATCCCATCAGATTCACCTCTCTTATTGGTGGGCGAAGCTGTCCAGGCAACTCCGATTTCTTCCAGCTTGCCTGTCGTGTTTTTGTCTCCCTCCATCGTGCCCGATGGACAAGCTGCCCAATGGGTCAAATCATGCCCCCATCTCTCGATGTTCCTTCCTGGAATTGATGAAGACGGTCGAGCCGGCTTTTGGCAGAATTGCGCTGATACAGCGAAACTGGATCAACACGCTGTAAACACACTTGACGGGGTTGGCCTGCGAATTGATTGGGCGTGGCCCAATGTCATTACACTGATTAAAGATTTAAACTGAACACGCCAATGCCTTACACTTAAGGTATCCATTTCAAAGAAACTGGAAAAAATAAATTGGGCATAACAGATTCCTTTCTTGGTTGCATAACAGAAGGCTACTTTTCTGTACTAAAATTTACCGAAAAAGACTTGCTATCAACGCAATAAGGCGTTACCCTTTAGAAACTTAGGAAAGGAGACGGCGGAGTGACATCTATCATAGACCGCCGCTACACTAAATCTCTTTGGGCTTGGTTCGCAGGCCGCTGTTTTGGGCGTGGGTCAGGGCGAGGGCAAGGGCGTCGGCGGCATCGGGCGGAGGGTTATCGGTAAGACCGAGCAGCGCGCGCATCATGAAGCTGACCTGGGCCTTTTGCGCCGCGCCGCGTCCGGTGGCGGCGGCCTTGACCCGGCGCGGGGCATATTCATAGATCGGCAGGCCCGCCTCGGCCAGGGCGAGCAGGGCGGCGCCCCGGGCCGAACCGAGGGTGATCGCGGTCTTATAATTCTGGAGATAGATAATCCCCTCCACGGCGGCGGCCTCGGGCTGGTAGCGCTGAAGGAGATCGGTGATCTGCTGGTGAATGGCGACCAGACAGCGGGAGGGAACGATCTTGTCCGGATTTTTGATCACGCCGTAAGCGAGGGATCGGGTGTCGCGGCCCTCGACGCGGATGATACCGTAACCGGTGCTGCGCAGGGAGGGGTCGATGCCGATGATGATGGGCATAGCCTATCAAACCATTGTCATCCTGAGCTTGTCGAAGGATCTCTTACTATTTCCTCAAAATTCAAACAACGGTTCATTCGGCTTTGCTCAGGACGGGCTCCGATCACCGCTACATGATTCAATGCCGGAAATGGCGCTGGCCGGTGAAGATCATGGCGAGGCCGTGTTCGTCGGCGGCGGCGATGACTTCGGCGTCGCGGACACTGCCGCCGGGTTGGATGGCGGCGGTGGCGCCGGCTTCCGCTGCGGCGATTAGGCCGTCGGGGAAGGGGAAGAAGGCGTCGGAGGCGACGATGCTGCCCTTGAGGCCGAGTTTCGCCTCTGAGGCTTTCCAGATGGCGATGCGGGAGGAGTCGACGCGGGACATCTGCCCGGCGCCGATGCCGAGGGTGCGGTCGCGCGCGGCGTAAACGATGGCGTTTGATTTGACGTGCTTGACGACGCGCCAGCCGAAGAGGAGGGCTTCACGCTCGGCTTCGGAAGGCGGGCGTTTCGTGACGACCTTCCACGCGGCGGTGGAGACGAGATCGGCATCGCCGCCCTGGAGAAGGTAGGAATCGCCGACGCAGGAGCGGATTTCGAGACCGGGCGGGGGCGCGGCGGTTTCGCCATTGACCATGAGGCGGAGATTTTTCTTTTTGGAGAGGAGGGCGAGGGCGTCGGGCTCGAAGGCGGGAGCGATGATGACTTCGCTGAAGATTTCGGCGATGGCCTGCGCGGTGGGGAGATCGAGCGGGCGGTTGACGACGATGATGCCGCCGAAGGGAGCCTGCCGGTCGGTGGCGTAGGCATGGGCCCACGCTTCGGCGAGAGTAGGGGCGCTGCCGAGGCCGCACGGGTTGGTGTGCTTGAGGATGGCGACGGTGGGGGCGCCGCCGATGAACTCGCGGATAAGCCGGACGGCGGCATTGATATCGATCAGATTGTTGTAGGAGAGTTCCTTGCCGTGAAGTTGCTGGAAGTGGCGGGGAAATTGCCCGTAGAGTGCGGCGGCCTGGTGCGGATTCTCGCCGTAGCGGAGCGCCTGGGCGCGGCGCAGCGGCAGGGCGAAGGTTTCCGGGAACGGTTCAGGTTCGGGCAGGCGGGCGGCGAGGTAGTTGGCGATAAGAGCGTCGTAATATCCGGTGGTGCGGAAGACTTTCGCGGCGAGCCGTTCGCGTGTGGCCGGGGTCGTGTCGCCCGAGGAGACAATCTCGCTCGCGACCACGGCGTAGTCGGCGGGATCGGTGATGACGGTGACGCTGCGATAATTCTTGGCCGCGCTGCGAAGCATAGAGGGACCGCCAATGTCGATGTTTTCGATGGCGTGCTGCAGGGTGACGCCCGGTTTGGCGATGGTCTGCTCGAACGGGTAGAGGTTCACGACGACGAGGTCAATGGGGGCAATGTCGTGGGCGGCGGCCTGCTTGCGGTGCTCTTCGTTGTCGCGGAGGAAAAGCAGCCCTCCGTGAACCTTGGGGTGAAGCGTCTTGACGCGGCCGTCAAGCATTTCAGGGAAGCCGGTAAGGTCGGAAATATCGGCGACGGTGAGGCCGGCATCGCGCAGGGCCTTGGCGGTGCCGCCGGTGGAGATGAGTTCATAACCAGTCTTGGCGAGTGTCGTGGCGAAGTCGACCAGACCGGTTTTATCGGAGACGGAAAGGAGGGCTCGTTTGGTCATAACGGGTTCTGGCGGTCGATGGTTACGCTTCGCCTAAAGGAATATTGCCGGGTGCGGCATTCATGATTTCTTTTTGAGGGCTTCTTTCAGCACGACTTTGCGCTGGCCTTTGACGATCTGGCCGATGATCTTGCCTTTGGTGAGGGCGACGGTTTGGGCGGCGTCCTTGGCGGCAACAATGAACGTCATGCCAATCCCCATATTGAAGACCTGGTAAAGTTCTTCATTGTCGATGCGGGAGGTGGTGGCGAGAAGGCGAAAGATGGGAGGAATGGACCATGAACCGAGATTGATTTCGGCGTCGACATGGTCGGGTAGCACCCGGGGAATGTTGTCGATAAGGCCGCCGCCGGTGATGTGAGCGATGCCCTTGATCTTGACCTTGGCGCGGGTCTTGCGGATGTGGGGCAGGTAGAGGGTATGGACGCGAAGGAGTTCGTCGCCGAGGATGGCACGGCCGTCGCCGAGACTGGCGTCGAGACGGCAGCCGAGCTGGTTAAAGAGAATTTCGCGGGCGAGGGAGAAGCCGTTGGTGTGAAGGCCGGAAGAGGGGAGGCCGATGATGATATCACCGGGGCGGATCGACTTGCCGTCGATGATCCGGGATCGGTCGACGACACCGACGATGGTGCCGACAAGGTCGTAATCGGCCCCGTGGTAGATGCCGGGCATCTGGGCGGTTTCTCCGCCGATAAGGGCGCAGCCGGCCCGCGCGCAGCCGCGGCTCATGCCCTTGATGAGCTGGCGGAAACGTTCGGGATTAAGCCGCTCGGAAGCCATGTAGTCGAGGAAGAAAAGGGGTTCCGCGCCGAGGACGGCGATGTCGTTGACGCAGTGGTTGACGAGGTCTTCGCCGATAGTGTCGTGGCGGTCGAGCAGGACGGCGATCTTGATTTTGGTGCCGACACCATCAATGCTGGCGACGAGGATGGGATCGCGCATTTTTGGGAAGGCGGCGCGGAAGAGTCCACCGAAGCTGCCAATCTTGCCAAGGACTTCGGGCCGATGGGCGGACTTGAGGAGCGCAGGCAGGTCGGCTTTGACCTTGTTGCCGAGGTCAACGTCAACGCCGGCGCGGGCATAGGCTTTAAGACGGTCACTCATGATGCTTTATTCGCGTGTAAAGTGTGCCTAGAAGGTCGGCGGAGTGCAAAACGGATTTAGCGTTTTTTTGAAAAAAGAGGAGAATGGCAGGTGAATCTTGTCAGGATTTCAGTAGCTAAACGGGTGGGCAGGCCGTATCATGTCCCGTGTTGGACGCGGAGTGTAGCTTAGCTTGGTAGAGCGCCTGGTTTGGGACCAGGAGGTCGCAGGTTCAAATCCTGTCACTCCGATCCGCTCATCTCTGATGACAGAAGAGGGTCATAAATCGACAAAAACGCCGATTTGCTCACACCAAACCGGCTGTTTGACGGCTGTTCTGATGGGAAAAGACACTCCAGCGAGTGCAATGCATCAGCCTTTTGTGCGACAGCCATCGCATTTTCATTGGCTCTTATTCATTCGTTTGATGATGCCAAGTATCACCTGGCAGATAAATGGTCGAAGGCTTAACCGGTTTTAAGTTAGAGTCCTGCAAAGTACTATCTTGACAGCAAGCGCGTTATTCTCCTTTTCAAGGTTTTTGGGTGCAAGCAACCGATTATTTGGAGTTGTTACATTTTGACCAAGCAACGCATTTTGTGTATGTTAAATGCCGTTGAAGGCAAGCAGGACTTCTTCGTCTGTGATGAACAAAAATGTACGAACAACGGCTGCCATTCTGAACACCTTGCCCGCGCAGGTAGCGGTGTTGGATTCACACGGGGTGATTGTTTCCGTAAACCGAGCTTGGAAGGGGTTTTCCAAGAAAAACGCGCTGCAAGGGTCCGACTTCAGCGTGGGCAAAAACTACGTTGAAATCTGTGAAGATGCGGTTGGTGAATGTTCGGAGGAAGCGCGTGCCGTTGCCCTCGGTATTCGCCGGGTGTTGAAAGGTGACGCAAGCGATTTCTCCATCGATTATCCCTGCCATTCGCCGACGGAGAGGCTTTGGTTTCGGCTGATCGTCACGCCATTGAGCGAGAATGCCGATGTCGGCGCTGTGGTCATGCACATCGAGATCACCGAGCGCAAGCGGGCGGAAAAGGCGCTGCAAGAAAGCGAATTACAATTTCGAACTCTCGTTGAACAGGCTCCCGTTGCCATCAGTGTTTCGCGTGATGGAATCGGCATGTACGCAAATCAAAAATTTTTGCAAACATTCGGACTTCGAAGCACCGAAGAATTCATCGGTCAACCCTTGTGCGAACATTATGCCCCGCAATGCCAGGAGGAGATCAAAGAACGCATTCAACGCCGGTCTCTTGGGCTTGCGGTGCCTGATGAATATGAGTCCATCGGATTGCGTGCCGACGGCTCGATGTTTCCCATGCGGGTGGCGGTTTCTCGCGTCGAGCTTTCAGACGGGATGGCAAACCTGGGTTTTATAACGGACCTCACCGAATTGAAGAAAACGCAGCAAGAGGCCGCCGACGATCGGGCGCGATTCAAGTTCATTTTTGAGTCCGTGCCCGTTGGCATCAGTCTGGATAACTTGCTGTCCGATGGAAGTAAGATACGGCTTATTAACGACGCCCACCTGCGCATCTGTGGCATCACCCGCGAGCAGGAACGGGAAGGCGGGGGGAAACTTTGGGAGCGTCTCAACCGCCCTGAGGACTTCGAACGCCAAACCTTGCTTCTCCGCCAGCTAGAAGAAGGTAAGATTGACCGATTCTCCTTCGATAAATGCTATATCAGGCTGACCGGCGAGGTCGTTTGGGTTAACATATCCATACTTCGACGGCGTTGCGACGACGGCAGTTTCGAGCATTTGACCACAGTGGTCGACATCACCGAGCGCAAGCGGGCGGAATCTGAGCTGAAGCTGTTCCGCGAGCTGATTGATCGTTCGAGTAATGGTATCCTTGTGGTTGAGCCCTCAACGGCACGTTTTCTGGACATCAATGAGAGCGCGTGTCGGGATTTTGGTTACACCCGCGAAGAAATGCTGGCATTGACGGTGTTCGACGTGACGGTGGAACTTGATCATGCGGTTTTTGATGCCCAGGTCGAGCAGCTGAAAAAAGCGGGCCATGCCCTGGTGGAACACCTGCACCGGCGCAAGGATGGCACGACGTTTTTGGGAGAGGTGAACCTGTCGTTTGTCAGCCTCGACCGCGAGTATCTGGTGGTAAACATTCGCGACATCACCGAGCGCAAGCAGGCGGAACTGGCGCTCGTGCGCAGCGAATCACGCCACCGCCTGCTCTTTGAAAACATGTTGGAAGGCTATGCCTATTGCCGGATCATTTATGAGCAGGGCCAAGCGCGGGACTTTGTCTACCTGGAGGTGAACGATGCCTTTGGAGCGCTGACCGGGCTGAAGAATGTCGTTGGGAAAAAAGCGAGTGAGGTCATCCCGGGAATCCGGGAAAGCAATCCGCAACTTTTTGAAGTTTATGGCAGGGTGGCTTTGACCGGCGAGCCGGAGAGGTACGAGACTTTTGTGCAGCCCCTGAGTATCTGGTTTTCCATTTCTGTCTACAGCCACGAAAAGGAACATTTTACGGCCGTATTCGAAAACGTCACTGAACGCAAACGGGTCGAAGCGCAATTGCGCTTGCAAAGCAGCGCTCTGGAAGCCGCAGCTAACTCCATCGTTATCACCGATAGCAAAGGTATCGTAGAGTGGGCCAATGCGGCCTTCACCACCAGCACCGGCTACAGCGTTCCGGAAGCCATCGGCAAGAATCCAAGATTGCTCAAATCGGGCAAACAAGATGAGAAGTTTTATCAGAATCTCTGGAAAACCATTTCTTCCGGAAAAGTCTGGCACGGAGAAGTGATCAACCGACGCAAGGATGGAACCCTTTATAACGAGGAAATGACCATCACGCCGATTAGGAATCCAGCGGGAGAAATCGAGCACTTTATTGCCGTTAAGCAGGACATTACCGAGCGCAAGAAAAGCGAAGCCCAGTTTTTGCGCGCCCAGCGCATGGAAAGCGTCGGCGTATTGGCTGGAGGCATCGCGCATGACCTGAACAACATCCTGGCGCCGATTGTGATGTCCATCGACGTCCTGAAACTCACGACGACCGATCCTCAGGCGAAGCTCGTTCTCGAAAGCATTGATGTCAGCGCCAAACGAGGAGCGGATATCGTACGCCAGGTCCTCTCCTTTGCGCGCGGCGAACAAGGTGAAAGAGTCGAAATCCAACCCAAGCACCTCTTGAAGGACCTTGAAAAAATGATCAAGGATACATTCCCGAAAGACATACGGTTGCAGTTCTCCTTTCCCAAAGATACGTGGACTGTTTTGGGCGATCCAACGCAAGTCCATCAGGTCCTTCTCAACCTTTGTGTGAACGCCCGGGATGCAATGCCTCAAGGTGGCAGTTTAACCGTCGGCATCGAAAACTGTGTGTTGGATGAGCAGTACGCCGCGATGAATAAGCAGGCCAAGCCCGGGCGGTATGTTAACATCACCGTGGCCGATTCAGGGACGGGAATGCCGCCGGATATTCTCGATAACATTTTCGAGCCGTTCTTTACCACCAAAGAACCAGGCAAGGGTACCGGCTTGGGTCTTTCCACCGTCATGTCCATCGTCAAGAATCACGATGGGATCATCAATGTTTACAGTGAGCCTGGCAAAGGCACCACATTTAAGGTCTATCTGCCCGTTGCCGAATTAACCGCCGAAGAGCGCAAGTACCAGACAGCGCCAATCAGCCTGCCACGAGGGAAAGGCGAAGTTGTTTTGGTGATTGATGACGAAGCCTCCATCCTCACCATCACCAGCCAGACCTTGCAGGCATTCGGTTATCGGGTTTTGACGGCGACGGATGGAGCGGACGCCGTAGCGGTTTACGCGCAGCATCAGCATGAAATCGCCGTCGTCCTCACCGATATGATGATGCCGGTCATGGACGGTTCGGCCATGATTCACGCCCTGATGCAAATCAGCCCCGAGGTAAAGATCATTGCGGTCAGCGGTCTCAATGCGATTGGCAGCGCGGCCAAGGCGGCCGGAGCCGGTGTCAAACAGTTCCTGACGAAGCCCTACACGGCGAGCAGCCTGCTCAAAACCCTGCGGACAGTATTGGACGAAGCGTAAATGAGGCTGGAGTTTCCCGCCAAGGGCGCGCCCTATTTCGTAACGGCTGCCGGCGAAGACCATTTCGCTATGGCATCGCGCAGGGCCTCGAGACGGACAGGCTTGCTCAGGTAATCGTCCATGCCGGCGGACAGGCATCTATCGCTTTCACCACGCATGGCATTAGCGGTCATGGCAATAATGCGCGGAGAGGAAAGGGAGGGCGTGGCGCGGATGCGGCGGGTTGTTTCGTAGCCGTCGAGCTCGGGCATCTGGCAATCCATGAGGATGATGTCGTATTCCTTTTCTTTAAGGGCGACAAGCACTTCGATGCCGGTGAGGGCAGTATCAGCGGTGTAGCCGAGGTTTTGCAGCAGCCCGAGAGCGACCTTTTGATTGATGCGATTGTCTTCAGCGAGGAGGATGCGGACTCCCGAGCGGGCGGTGGGTGGCGGTGTTTCGGGCTTGGACGGAACGACCAGACGGACCGAGCCGGACTGGGTGGGATTGCGTGGCACGTGGCTGGCCATAACTTCGGCGAGGCGGTCGAAGAGGCGGGACTGCTTGACCGGTTTGAGGACACAGGCTTCGATGCAGTGGGCCTTAAGTTCAGTAGGCTCCATGTGATTGCCGAGGGAGGTTAGCATGACGAGTTTGGTGCTCGAAATCGCGGAATCCTCCTTGATCGCCTTGGCGAGCATAAGGCCGTCCATTTCAGGCATCTGCATGTCCAGAATGACAAGCTCAAACGGCGTACCGGCATCGGCGGCGGCGCGAAGTTTCTGGAGTGCCTCCTTGCCGCTGGAGGCGCTGGCATTGGTCATTCTCCAAGACCGGGTGTGATGCTCGAGGATTTCGCGGTTGGTGGCGTTGTCATCGACAATCAGCACGCGCAGCCCAGTGAGATCGTGGTGAGCGACGGGCTTGGCGGTGGTGGTTTGTTTTTCGAACTCGGCTTCGAAGGAAAACTTGGAACCCTCGCCGAGTTTGCTCTCGACGTGGATATTGCCATGCATGAGGGCCACCAGTTTCCTTGAGATGGCGAGACCGAGGCCGGTGCCTCCGTATTTGCGCGTTGTGGAGCTATCGGCCTGGGTGAAGGCCGCAAAGAGGCGGCTCTGGGCGACTTCGTCGATTCCGATGCCAGTATCTCGGACCTCGAAGCGGAGAATGGCGCTGTCGTTGGTTTCGCTGACGCGGGCGACGGTGACAACAACTTCACCCTGAGAGGTAAATTTGACGGCGTTGCCGACGAGGTTGTTGACGACCTGGCGCAAGCGGCCGGGGTCACCGCGCAGATGGAGCGGGACTTCGGGCCGGATGAACGCGGCAAGCTCGAGTCCTTTGCTGTGGGCCTGCGCGGCCAGCAGATCCATGGTGCTGTCGATGACTTCGCGCAGTTCGAAGTCGATGGTTTCGAGGTCGAGTTTGCCAGCTTCGATCTTGGAGAAGTCGAGAATGTCGTTGATGACGATAAGGAGGGATTCTCCGCTGATGCGCACGGTGCGGGCAAACTCCCGCTGCTCGTGCGTGAGGTCGGTCATGAGCAGGAGATCGGTCATGCCGATGACGCCGTTCATGGGGGTGCGAATTTCATGGCTCATGTTGGCGAGGAACTCGCTCTTCATGAGATTGGCGGTCTCAGCGGCGAGCTTGGCTTCCTCAAGTTCGCGGTGGGCGAGTTGCCGTTGGGTGATGTTTTTACTAAAGACAGCCACGCCGGTAATGCCGGCATCGGTCTGGATTGGATTGTAACTTATTTCGTAGTAGCAGGGGCCGGCCTCCAATTGGTAACACCGCTCGACGAGGAAGCGTTCCCCCGCAAGGGCGCGGTTATAGAGTGAAATCTCCTCCTCGCGCCAGTCTTCCGGCAGATGGTCGATAATGACATCGCCGGGCTGGGCGGTAACGCCCAGCATGTTGGCGAGATCATGGTTGAAGGTGGAATTGAAAGTGATCAATCGGTAGGCGGTGTCGACCGACCAGATGGAATCCTCAATATTATTGATGAGCGCGGAAAGATTGTGTTCAGAGGCGAACAACTGGGCTTCGAGTCGTTTGCGTTCCGTGATATCCTCGACCATGCCTTCGTAGTAGGAGAGCGCACCGGTGGAGTCGTAGACGGCGCGTGCATTTTCGGAAATCCAGATCGTCGATTTGTCCTTGCGATAGATTTCGGATTCAAAGCCTCGGACAACGCCGCTTTCCTGCATAAGGCTGACGAACTCGCCGCGGCGATTGTGATCAACGTAAAGCTGGTTTTCGATCGCCGTGAGTCCCTCGATAAGATCCTCGACGGAATCGTAACCGTACATTTTGGCCAAGGCGGGATTGACATTGAGATACTGGCCGGTGGGCGTGGTTTGAAAGATGCCTTCAATCGCGTTCTCGAAAATGCTGCGATACATCAACTCCGAATCAGGCTGGGGGCTGCTTCCGCCGCCGAATTTTCCGCGCAGGGCAGTGAAGAGACCGGCACTCCTGCTTGGAGAGCCCTGCTTTTGGTTTTTTTCAGCGGGATTTTTCATGATCCTAACGACTGACCTATGGGGACGAAGTTCAAGAAAGAATGGTTGCAGAGAGGCGGTTCGTCAAGGGCTACACATAACTTGCGGCTCTAATTACAGCCGGGCAGAAAAGTTAGGGAAAACGTGATTTTGACTTTAGAGTCCTGAGGTTTGCGAGATGTGATTAATTCCGAAACCAAGCGCCGATGATTTCGCGGAGGGAAGGCCGGAGGACTAATCTTGACCGGGCTTTCTTTTCAAAAAAACCGAGACCGTGGTCGATTGGAACGTGAAGGAAATCGAACGAGTCGGAATTATCGCGGCCTAGGCGTGTGGCGAAGCGAAAGGTGGTCTGAATCTCAAGATCGTCGAGAACGATGATGGCACCGGGTCGCGCGTGTCGCAGGGCAAGGATGAGGGCGTGTTCGCGAGTGGCGGGATTGGGCGGACTGTCGATGAGGATTAGGCCCGATAACTGAAGCCTGCGGAGAAGGTCGGAGTGACCATCAAGATCGAAGCTTTTGCAGGTAAGAAAACCGAGAGGGCAGGCGGTGAGGGGAACGACAGCCGTAAAATCGGTATCACGCTTGGGAAATCCCGCGGCAAACTCTTCGGTTTTGGCGAGCCATTCGGCTGAGTCTTCCACCGAAGTGACCCCGACGCAGGCGGATCGGAGGGCCAGAGTGGAGCGTCCGGAGCCAAATTCGAAAGCCTGGATGGGAGCATCGGAAAGGGCGCAGATTTTTTTGAGTAGCGCACATGAAGGCTCGGGGAGAATCCAAGCGGGTGGTTGGTAGCCGGTGTCGCGACAGAAATTGAGGTAATCGGCGATTTCTTGCCGAACGAGATTATCAAGAGCGGGGTTCATGGCGAGTTCCGACGCGGATAGCCGCGCAGGGCGTCGACGGCAAGTTTGAAACGGAAGGCAGGACTGAGGTGATTGCCGCGATCACTGCGACGGAAGAGGAGCAGAACGACCTCGAGAAGATGTCGCAGGGCGAGAAGGAGACGAAGGTAAAGCCGGCTGTTGGGGTCGTGGGTTTCGTAGAAAAGAAGTTTTCCTCGGTAAAGATCGTGAATACGGCTCAGGCCACCGGTACGCCCGCCGATGCCATCGTGGCGGACGGTGTAGAGGTGGTCGACACCGACTAGCCATCCGGCCCGGGTGAGGCGCATGCAGAGGTCGTTGTCGGACTGGCATTGCCAGTAGCGGAGATCAAAGCCGTTGATTTCGTGCAGCGCGATCATGCGAACAAGCGCGGAGCTGGAATGGGCAATGAGGACGCTTTCGATCCGGTCGTTGAGCGGATGGGGACGAAGCTTGCGGCGTTGGCAGTCGCGCCAGCGTTCGGCGATTTGATTGCCGAGGGCGTAAATCCACGCTGGAGGAATCACGTCTTCACAAGAACTACCGGGCGTGCCTGTGGCGGCGATTTGCCGGAAATTGGACCAGGCGAGTTTCGGCAGTGATTTGAAGGAGTCGAAGGCGACTCGGAAATCACCGGGGAGGAAGGTGATGTCGGCATCGACGAGAAGGGCGAACGGAGTTTTTACTTCGCGCAGGGCTTGGTCGGAAGCGGCACAGAAGCCGCGGGCAGTGTCGTTGCGCAGGAGACACAGAGGGGACTGGAGTCCGGTAATGGTGGCGGGCGTGGTGGAGGCGTCGTCGACGGCGATTATTTCGGCGGGAAGCCCGCCGGCCTCGCGTTCGAAGGAGCGGGCCATTTCCATCCAGCGATCCAAATTATTGTGGATGGTGCTGGCAATGGTGAGATCGGGATAGGAGGACATGTTTCGGCGTTTCCCGAGATGATCAGCGATGCGGAATATTCATCAAGTCAAACCAGTTGCCGTGACCTCATCCTATTTTGAAAATGCATCCTAATAAATTCCGGGAATGAGGGCGTAAACTTCTTTTATATAGAGGGCATAACGGGGGCCGAAAGCTTCGCCCATCCAACGCTCCTCGGTCTGAATCTTGCATACGAAGCCGAAGGTTATGCAGGCGAGGGCGAGGAGACCGCGCCATTCCCCGATCGCGATGACAGTACCTAAAATGGCGAGGAGAATTCCGCTGTAAATTGGATGACGTACCCAGCCGTAAGGCCCGGTACGGATCAGTTCGTGATCTTTTTTCAGGGTGACGATGCCGCTCCAGTTGGCGCCGAGATGGACGCGGGCCCAGATCGTGAAGCTGAGACCGAGAACGAGAATGACGGCGCCGAACGGGGCGAAGATCAAGGAGTGGGGAAGAAAGCGCTGCGAGAGCCAATAGCTGAACCAATGGGGAGCGGCGAGTAGGGTGCCGCCGAGGAAAAGAGGCAGTTTGTGGGAGAGTTGCGACAGGGAGGATTCGCGGCGCTCAGTGGCTTTATTTCCAATGGCGCTGATGAGCCAATAAGCGATCCAAGACAGCCAAAGGCCGAGAATGAGGAATCCCCAGGTCATCGCATGTATTTCGGGCGCTGTCTGGCGCTTGGATTGGAATTTGTTTCTTGGTGTGTGAAGGCTATGGTGTAAAGGAATGCTCGGCGGCTGGCGATTGAGATTACCACCCTCCGGCTGCAAATTATTTCAAGATTATGCCTAAAGTCACGCTTCTCCCGGGTGGTCAAACCGCCGAAGTTCCCGCTGGCACGCTGCTGCTCGATGCCGGAGAGGAAGCAGGGGTCGAGATGGAGGCGGGTTGTTTTAACTGTTCCTGCGGCACCTGTGTGGTGGCAGTCGCTTCGGGGATGGAAAACCTTGAGCCGCCGACGGATGAAGAGTTGAACGTGCTCGACCAGTGGAATAAGGACCCGGAAAAATATCGCCTTACCTGTTGCGTAAAAATCCTTAAAGGCGAGGTTGTTCTGCGTCTGGAGCATTGACGCCACCCTCCATGTTACCCTCCTTTCTCATCGATGTTGTTCCTACGCATGACAATATTTGGGATCGTTTCGGAAAAAACGTCGCAACTTTTTCAAAATTCTGCAGCGATGACATTTCGTACGGCCTCCAAGGGGTATAGGGAAATGGAATCTCCCTAACCCCAATTCGTACCAACGAAGATGCGCCTTCTCTTTCTTAATAGCAGCCTTGAGCCTGGTCGGGACGGCGTAGGTGATTACGTGCGCCTGCTGGCGGGCGAATGCCAGCGCTACGGACACTCCTGCGCAATCATTGCGCTACATGATCGCCATATTACGGTGCCAGATGAATCGGTTTTGAATGTAGGGACCGGAAAAATTCCCTTGCTGCGGCTCCCGGCCGCCTCGGCCTGGCCGGAGCGCATGGGTCGGGCCGTGGCATTTCGTTCTTGGTGGCAGCCCGACTGGATCAGCTTACAGTTCGTTTCCTACGGCTTCAATGACAAGGGCGTCGTGCTTAATTTGAAATCCGTTTTTCAAGCTATCACGGCGGACTGCCCGCTTCATATCATGTTCCATGAATTATGGCTAGGCGAGGACAAGTCTTCCCCCTTTCGTCATCGCCTGATTGGAGGATTTCAACGGCATGGGATCAGGCGGTTGGTGGCAGGCTTGAAACCGCAACGGTTGAGCACCTCTAACCCGGCCTATGCCGCGATGCTGCGCAGTATCGAGATTGAGGCGGCCATTCTCCCTCTTTTTGGCAATATTCCAATCTCAACAATGGATTCGACTGAACCGCTTCCCACCTTGCTGGCCGACGCAGGCATTCCCCGCGAAGGCGTGGGACGCAATCAATGGTGGCTCGGTCTTTTTTTTGGCGGGCTTTACTCCGAATGGAAAGCAGAACCGCTGATGAGCACGTTGCTCCGTGCGGTGCAGCAGATCCATAAGCGAATTTGCTTGGTGCTGGCGGGACGCCCCGGTGCCGAGGGCGAGGCGATCTGGGAAACCTTACAGCGTGATTACCGTCGCAATATCGTCTTAGTGAAGGTTGGTGAGCAGCCTGCGGAAACCATCTCCGCTCTGATGCAAATTGCCGACTTCGGCATCAGCGCCTCGCCATGGCAATTGATTGGTAAAAGCGGAACTGCGGCAGCCATGCTTGACCACGGCTTGCCCGTCATCTTGAGCCGCGACGATTTTCAGCCGCGTATTGCACCGGAACTCCCGCCTTCCACCGACCCACTATTTCATCTTTGCGACGCTTCACTGGAATCGAAATTACTAGTCGGCCTGAGGAAATCACCACCACGCTCGCGCTTAGGCGAAATCACTGCACAGTTTTGCCGGCTGCTCGAGTCGCCGCGAGTCACTGCCTAAATTTAAAAAAGGCTCCGACTCGATGCAATCGTGAATTATTGCGCATAAGCGGGAATGGCCCAAGTGTCGTCTGGATTTATTTTGAAGAGTTGCCCTAGCATAAATTTCAAGATGAAAGCGAAGCCTGCTCCAAAGAAGAAGTCCGCGCCGGCAATTGAGTCGAAGACGCGTAGAGCAGATGATTTGGTCGAGAAGCCGGCGACATTGCTCAAGATTCCAGAAGGCGAGCTGCTCGGCGCGCACACTTCGACGAGCGGCGGAGTGGCGCAGGCAGTGACTCGCGCCCTTGGGTGCGGATTTACGGCGGCGCAGATTTTCGTCAAGAACAACAAACAGTGGTTTGCGCCGGTGTTGCGTGAAGAAGAAGCGGCACAATTTCGCAAGGCGCGAAAGGTCTCGGGGATTTATTTTTTTGCGCACAATTCTTATTTGGTAAATCTTGGCAGCCAAGATGCGGAGATGTTTTCGATGTCGGTGCGGGCAATGATCGCAGAACTGGAACGAGCGGAGGCGTTGGATTTGCCATTTATCGTGATGCATCCGGGCAGCCATGGGGGTGCGGGCGAAGAGGCGGGACTGAAAAGAATCGCACAAGGGCTTGATGAGATTGTGCGCGGAACGGCGGGCTTTCATTGCCGGATGGCGCTTGAGATTACTGCAGGGCAGGGGAAATCATTGGGGTATCGGCTCGAACATTTACAGTGGATAATAGAAAATATCTCAGAGGAAAAACGGTTCGGCGCGTGTCTGGATACTGCACACTTATATGCTGCCGGTTACAACGTGAAGAACCGGGAAGGATACGAGGAAACGATGAATCAGGTGGATAAACTATTAGGAATGAAGAGCGTTCTCGGTTTGCACCTGAACGATTCGAAGGTTCCGCTGGGCAAACGGGTCGATCGGCATGCCCATTTGGGAGAAGGCGAGATTGGAATCGATTGCTTCAGGTGGATTGTGCAGGATCTCCGGTGGAAATCGACGCCTAAAGTATTGGAAACGCCCAAAAGCGAAGACATGCATGAGGATGTTGAGAATCTCCAAAAACTGGCACCCTATTTGCGTTAAATGACTTGATTGCGGCGGATGTGCCGACGTTGTAGACTGTGCGCATGGAAAAACCAAAAATTATAGCTTATTTGAAACCGTTCTGCGGCTGGAGCCAGGGTGTCCGCGCTGTTTTACGGAAATATGACCTGCCTTTTGAGGATCGCGACATCTGGAATGATTCGCAACAGAGACTTGAAATGATCCAGAAGAGCGGGCAGGAGCTTTCGCCCTGCGTGGAAGTGAATGGCCACATGCTGGCGGACATCAGCGGCGAGGAAGTGGAAGCATGGCTGATTGGAAATGGAGTTGTGGCGAAGGATCATGCGCCGGTCGGCGTACCGATTAATGCCCCATGCGCCGATCATGGTGAGGTTGTCTCAACCCCTATCACGCTTAAGAAATAGAAAGAGCAGGACAATGCCCATGACGATATCCCAGCAGCAGGCCCTTGTGTCGCTTTTGCAGGATGGGGACGTCTCGACCATTGGTCTGATCAAGGGTAAATTACTCGAAGGGGGCCATGCCCGCCTTGCGGAATATCAGCACCTCCTCGATTTGGCGACCGGGTCGGCGCGCAAGAACCTTGAGGAAGTGATCTGTCAGATCGAGTCATCCAAGACACTGGGGAATATTTCCCGAGGGCTGGCGAAACTACGGACTTGGAGCCAACTCGAAGATTTGTGTTGGGACTTGGCAAGTGTGGAACAGCCAGGGTTCGACGGCGGACCGTATGCACGCCAGCTCGACCAGTGGGCACAAGAAGTGGGTCAGATGATCAATCCGTCTGCCAGCGCCAGCGAGAAAGTGCATTGCCTGGCACGGTATCTGGGCCATGAGCAGGGTTTTGCGGGTAACAGCCACGATTATTATCACCCGCGGAACTGCTGCCTGCCGTGGGTGATGGAGTTTCGTACCGGGTTGCCGATTACGCTGAGTTTGGTTTACATGCTGGTGGGCATGCGGCTGCATCTGCCGATAGAGGGGATCGGAGCACCTGGGCACTTTTTGGCACGGCTGGACGGCGTGATTTTCGATCCCTACCACCGAGGCCGGATTCTTTCCGAAGGGGAGTGGGACCTGATTGCGTCGGAAATCCCGGAGCGGCAGCGGCCTTATCTGACCAAAGCTTGTTCACCGATGCAGACGATACACCGCCTGCTAATTAATCTGCGCAATTGCTACGTAAAGCACAACGATGCCATGCGTCGGCATCGGGTTGATCATTACCTTGCAGTATTGCAGAGGTAAGTCACCGTCTGCGTTTCAGGCTTTTCCAGCGACCCGCTTAAAACGAACCTCTAATGCCGATTTCCGCATAAGGGGCACCGTTGCCGATGTCGTTGTGAAAGCTGGTATTTTGAGTGGCGAAGCCAATGTCGTCGGGGTGAATGTCGAAACTGCGATAAGGCATGTAACCGCCGGAAACATCGAGGTTAAGGTTGGGGGTGAACTTCCAGGTAAATCCGGCCCCAACACGGAATTCGATGAAGTCGACAACGTTGTCGTTAAGATCGCTGTAGTCGGAGGCGGGCCCGTGCCCGTGGTCGATGCCGAAGTTACTGTTAAGCTGGTAAGTGCCGCTGAGGATTTCGGCGCCGGTATAGAGGGTCAGGGCATTGTTAAGCTGATACTGGAGCTGGGGCCTGGGTGGGATGGCCGAGAGGACCCACTTGTCAGCGAATTGCCAGCGGAAGCCGGGCAGACCCATGATGGGATAATCGGATTTGAGATCGATTTGCAGGCCGAAGATGATCTGAAAGTCACTGTTCCAAAGATAGGTCCCGCCGATTTGAACGGGCATATCGAAGTCGTTGCCGTTGACGTTCACGAAGTCACTGTAAATACCGGGGTGAAGTTCGGCGCGGAGAAGAATCTTGTCGTTGAGGGCGAAGTCGGCCCCGATGATGGCGTTGACGGACTGGAGCGTGTTGGGCAGAGGGGCCTGGGCGGGAAGCCCAAAGGAATTGCGTTCGGCGTCAAAGCCGAAACGGAGAAGAATGCCGTCAGTGATCTGGGGCGAGATGACGTAATTGAGATGGGAATTGATGTTGCTGACGTCGCCGATATTGGCGCTGCCCTGTTTTGTTTCTGCGCCGCCGGAATAGCTGGTTTCGGCGGTAAACTCCTGGGAGATGGGGATATTGCTATCGGTACTCGCGGGCGGAGGGGGCGGATTGACCGCAGCCGCTGCGGAAGGAGGCGGTCCGTCGGCGCGAAGTCCAGGCGCGATGAAGAAGCCGAGGACTCCTATGAGCAGGATGGGGGTGTATTTCGATTTCATTATTCTCCGAGGCTATAAAAGCGGGATCATGACGGGAAGACAAACAAAAGTTTAACCTATCGGCGCCTATTTGAATTCAGAGCGGAAGGCGTTAACGCCCTGCTGGACGTCTTGGAGCATGAGCGAAATGGAAGCAAGGCGCTCCATGCCGTGCAGGTAGGCGATGTTGGCAGTGGAGACGAGGTCTGCGCGCCAGACGAGGGTCTCGGTTTTACCGTTGACGCTGACGGGCCAGAGTTTTTCGAGTTCGATGTCGGCATAGATGCCTGAGCAGAGATAATATTCGATATCGGCGGATTGGATGGCGGTTCCATTGGTGATCTGGTAGATCGCGCCGGTACCGAGGGTGGCCTCATTTTCGACATCGAAGCATTCATAGTAAAGATTGGCGGGCGTGAGCTTCGACGAAGCATAAAGGGGCGTCTGGCTGAAGAGCGGGTGGAAATCGGCGTAGATTTTTGGGTCGGAGCGGATCAGGCTGGTAATTTCATTAAAGGGCTGGATGTCGCCGCCGCTGATGGCGTAGTTGGCGGTGGCGAATCTGTCGCCGAGAAAATTATCGATGCGTCCGGCGAGGATCTGGCTCCAGAAATTGACGAAGAGGGTTTTTTTATCGAGATTCTGCGCCTTGAGGGAGGTGATGACCTGCGCCTCGGCCTTGCTAATCTGCAGGGAGGGGCTGTCCGGATCAAGATTGGCAGTTGCGTCGAAGAGATAACCGACGGAGTTGTTGTCAGGCAGGGTTCCGAGACCGTTGAAATCGGTGGCGGTGGGCTTGGCGGGCAGGGACAAATGCATCCAGACCTTGAGCTCAGGATGGCTGGCCGGGGTCCAGGTCAGCAACTTGTGTGCAACCTCCGCGGGAGCGGCGTCGATGATGTAGAGCGACTGGACGGAGATGCCGCGCTGAAAGTCGAGGAGGTTGCCGCGTTCCTGTTGGATTTGGCCTCCGGCAAGGGCCTCAATATCGACCGGCTTGCCGGCGAAGGCGCTAAAAGCAAGATCGCCGTTAAGGTCGGCGTGGAGCGGGGCAAGGATCACGAGGCTCGCGGCGAGCAGAAGGCCGAGGGATTTGGAGAGATGGAAGTGCAACGGGTTCATGGCCATAGAATGGATGAATCTTGGGATTAGAGGGATGGATTTGGTTTATTCCAAGAAAGATTCCGACCGAGTGCGACAGGTTACAACTTAAGACGACTCCTAAGCTCGGTGGCGCACGAGGAAATATCACTCTCGGTGATATCGTTGATTTGCCCGGCGAGGGCGAAATCTTTAGAGGTGACTTTGTGGGCGGCGGAGTGGGTGGAAAGGGAAAGTCGAACTGTCCGGTAGCGTATATCGATATCGGGATGGTGGTTGGCGGACTCGGCAAGGGAGGCGATTTTGAGCACCAGGGCAATGGCCTCCATGAAGTCGGCGCGCTGGATGGTGCGAATGAGGGCATCACCCTGGTGCGTCCAGTCGGGGGGAGGGGCTTGGTTCATCAAAGTCATTGTAGAGGGCGTCTTGGAGGGAAGGCAAGTTGTGTCGTATTCTTGAAATGTCATAAAAAGAACAACGAAATAAAGATCCCCTCCTCAAATAACAGGCATACTTTTGGGGCGAAGCGTTATTGCCGTCCGCAGGACTTCTGATAGGGTCGATTCTTTTCCCATGCAGGACGAAATTATTTCACTCAAGGAGCAAATCCTGGTGGCAATCGCCGGAGCAGCCGATGCCGACGCGCTGGAAGCCGTGCGTATCCGGCATCTCTCCCGCAACGGGTCGCTGCCGCAATTGCTCGAGAAGATGAGCACCGTGCCGAAGGAGCAGCGGCCGATCGTGGGCAAGGCGGCCAACGAGGCCAAGAACGCCATCGCGGCGGCTTACGAGTCGCGCAAGACGGAATTGACCGCGGCAGCGGAGGCCGCCGATTTCGATCCGACGCTGCCGGGGCGTTATGAAGCGCCGGGCTCGCTCCATCCGGTCTTGCAGGTACGGGACCGGGCGATTGAGATTTTCCGGCGGCTCGGGTTCGCATTGGCCGACGGACCGGACATCGAGAATGAAGTTTTCAATTTCGACGCTTTGAACACGCCGCCGGACCATCCGGCGCGCAACGAGCAGGACACCTTTTACCTGAAAGAGGATGGGCTTGCGCCAAGCCTCGGACTGGCCGCCGGAAGCGTTGGCGGGCGGCGGCTGATGCGGACACAAACTTCGACGGTGCAGATTCGCACGATGCTGGAGCGGCAGCCGCCCATACGGATCATTGCGCCGGGACGGTGCTATCGCCGGGATGAGATCGACGCGACGCACGGCATGTCGTTTTTCCAGATGGAGGGGCTCGTGGTCGATGAAGGGGTGACCTTGGCCGACCTGAAGGGGACGCTCGAGTATTTCTTTCGCGAATTGCTGGGCGGTGATCTCAAATTCCGTTTCCGGCCCCATTTCTTTCCGTTCACCGAGCCGAGTTTCGAGGTCGATTGCGCGCGAACGGGCAGCCAGGTGAAGGGGAAGGAATGGCTCGAGATCAGCGGCTGTGGAATGGTCGATCCGGAGGTGTTCCGGCAGGTGGGCTACGACGAGGAGAAGTACACCGGCTACGCGTTCGGGTTTGGGATCGAGCGGATCGCGATCATGCGGCATGGGATTCCTGATCTGCGTTTTTTCACCGAAAACGATGTGCGTTTCCTGCGCCAGTTCAGCACGCGGCTGGATGGTTGATGCGGTATTGTTCATATAGGCTAATAATTTAGTTTTTCGTGTTTCGTGGCGAAAAAGAATCGGTTTAGTGGAGCTTTGTGGCGCTTTGCTGCGTCTTGCTGCGTCCAATGCGACTTTGGGGTTGCCGGGTGATGGTGCGGTGTCCTCGTTTGCACGCTGAAACCAGAGAGAATCCGTTCCGGCAGCGGTCTGATGGCGGGCTTGTCGAATCTTTCTGGAGATGGGGCGTCCATGGCCGCACATTACCTCTGCCCGACCCCTGCTGTCTTGGCGTCTTGCGCGAAAAGCGCGATAGCGGATATTTAAAAGCAAAATATGCCTGCTCCGAGTGAGCAAGCGTGCCTGTCTCTTTTACGCGCCGTGCGCACACGGGGCAGACCCCATTTCCAATGAATGAAAATACCTGGCCGTGTATCCGTCAGCTTTATCGCAAACCGAAACCCTCAAAACCGGCTGAGGCACAATCCCAGATACAGACATTCTTTCTCAGCCGCCTGCCATGTTTTTCAATTATTCAACCGGGAATCTTCTTTTTGTTCATAATGTTGATCGGTAACCGGACTATTCAGTGTGTTACCCTGATAGCTGCCGGTGGGAGCTGATTGACCCTGCTTACCAAGGTCATACCCCGCACAACCTGTGACTGATACGAGGCCAACGATTAAAAGTAATAGAGCCTGTTTTTTCATGGAAAATGCACGGTGAAAATTCACGAACCTGTCATTGAGCACAATACAAGAGAAAGATGAAGGCACAATGGGTATCCGTATCCGCAACTTGGGAGAGCAGGGGACAGGTACCCGAATACGGGTCCGGCATCTTGACTTGAGCGTAGGGCGAGTCGGAGATAGCAAAGAGGTATGCCAAGGTTGCCGCGGACCCATCTGGAGCGAGGGTGGTTTCATGTCCTCGATTGTGGCAATCATGGGCAAATGTTTTTTCGGCAACCGGAAGAACACGCCGTTTCCCTCCAGATCGTGAGCCAGGCCATCAAGAGGGTCATTCATCCCCAACGGCAATCCGCATGATCATCCGTTACCTGGGCCAGGTCGGCTTTCTTTTTCAGCACCACGGCCTCACCGTCGTCATCGATCCTTACCTGAGCGACTCCGTCGCCGAGGCCGATTCAATCTGGGTACGCAACTACCGCCCGCCCGTCCAGCCCCATGCGCTCCACGGCGTCGACCTGGTTCTTTGCACCCACGATCATGGAGATCACACCGATCCCGAAAGCCTCCTCGGCATTCTTTCCGCTTCGCCCAAATGCCACTTCGCCGGGCCGAAAATCAGCGCCCGGGAAATGGAACGCGCGGGCATTCCGCAATCCCAAATCACGGTGCTCAATGAGGACTCCGGGCTGACGCTGCGCGATCTCACCGTCGAACCGGTTGCCGCCGCCCACGAGGAGTACGAGACCGATCCGGAAGGCCACCATCGTTTTCTCGGTTATCTGCTGCATTGGGACGGCATCACGCTCTATCACGCCGGCGATACCGTCGTCACCCCCGAGCTCGAAAACGCGGTGGGACAGCACGCCATCGAAATCGGCTTCCTGCCCATCAACGGACGCAGCGACGAACGGCACAAGCAGGACATCGTCGGCAACATGGATGCAGCGGAAGCCATCCGCTTCTCCGCCGCCTTGGCGAAGAAAAAAGGCTTTCACCTGCTCGTCCCGACTCACTACGACCTTTTTGCCATTAACGGCGCCGAACTGGCCCACTTTGCCGCCATCTGGGAGAAAACTCCCGAACCAAAACCCAAGTTCAGGTCGTTTCGTCCCGGAGAACAAATCGTCTATCAGAGAAGTTCCTGAAACATAGTGGAGTGGCGGCGTCTTTAGCGAAAAGCGCGATAGCGGGGATTTAAAAGCAGAGGTTTGAAAAGATACCTGGCCGTGTGCCTCTTTTTTCAAGGCGCGTTGATCCAAGGCAGAAGCTCGCTTGCAACGTAGTGGTACAGTTTCGGGAGGCGGGAACTGTTGATCCTCAGAATCTCCGGTGCAATCGCGCGTTTCCAAACGACAGAGGGATCAATCGCGGAAATTCTCTCCGCGTCGTTACCGCGAATCACTTTGAGCAACGCTTTCAGGGACTTGATGACGGCACGCTCTTCCTGCTCCTTGCCGACAGCTTCCATCAAATCCCGCGTGGCCACGGCCATGCACAGAATCAAAAGCTTCAAGTGGAAGCGGTCATGCTCCTTGTCGGCAGCGTTTCTCACGCCGTCCGGGGCAAGCGCCAAGGCTATTTTCCCTTTGATGAGGGCGGTTCTGTTGGCGATTTTCGCCATGCGCTCTTTCCCCTGCTTGTCACGGATTAGAACCTCTGCGGTATCCCGTTCCAAGTCCCGGTCTGTCACGCCGTACATTCCGCTGAGCACCTGGATAACGGTCTCGGGCCTTTCTCCGCTGGTGTCCACCAAGGCCGCCCGGTCTGTTCCGGCGTACCCTTGCTCTACCTCCACAAGCTTTAGCCCCGTCGCCCTGGCAATGGCCAGTGTTTGCGCCCGCTGTCGCGCCACAACGTCCAGGTCTTCGCTGGTGAAGGGGCGATAAGAGGCCAGTTCGGGATTCTTCCTACAGGCTTGCTCGCACCAATAATTGACGGCTTGACCGCCGATAACGGTCGCCACTTCGCCTTTGGGCGGGTGAGCAAAAATGGCCGGGAGAAACTCTTTAAATTGCCGCGCCTTGGCCATGACGGACGACCCGCGACTGGACGCCATGAAAAAGAGAGGCGCGTTCCTGGGCGACACGCGGGCTTATGCGACCGGCCTGGACACGGGCACGCTGCTGCTCCCGCGCCTCATTCTTGAGGCGCAGGGCATCGGCATAGCTGAATTGAGAGGGGGCAATTTTCCGCGGCATAAAATCCGGTGTCGTTTCTCGGACACGCCACGTTCGGCTCGGGAGCCGCCATTGTCAAGTTCAGGGTGGCCGGAACTCCCGGATGATGGATTTTATTCATTTCCGCACCCTAACCCGCCGCCCCCGATCCTGCGCGAAAAGGGCGATAGCGGGCATTTAAAAGCAGAGGCTTGAAAAGATGCCTGCTCCGAGTGAGCCGGGGTGCCGATCCCCTTTACTCCCTAACTTTGTGTCAATAGTAAGGTCTGACCCCTTTACAGCAAGAATTTAGCCGTTGCTTGCCATGATTGCATGCCTGCGTTTAAATCAGTTTTACGCCATGCCGACAAGGAAACCCAGGATTCGAGGGCGCTATTCGATTGGCGAGTGGTATGGGATAGGTTTCGAGAAGTTGAATCCAAACGATTGGCGTGCACAAGCCACTGAGGAGATCAAGGTCGACGGTCTTAGCGGTAAGGATTGTCCATTTCGCCTAAACTCGCCTTGTAACAAAAAGGGAGGCGTGTGCAGTCTACGATTTTACGAACAAATCAATTCGGGACCAGTACGAGGAACCGGCCCCATTATCACAACGTGCCCAAATCGCTTTCTTGAAGAAAATACCATTTATCGTTGGGTAGGTGAGACTTTACTCGGCACCAGCGAACCTGTCATGCTCTCTGAGATTGGCTTTTTGGACCGCCTGAAGAATGCTGAAGCAGGTGAAGAGGAAGAAGACGGAGATTTCATCGGACGCATCGACAACGTACTTCTTCATCCAGAACGAAAACCGCTTGATTGGTGTGCCTTGGAAATTCAGGGCGTCTATTTTTCAGGTCAAGCGATGAAAAAAGAGTTTAATATGCTCGCTCAGCTTGAGGGGGACAATCTGCCTTTCCCGGCAGCTCATCGTCGCCCGGATTGGCGTAGCTCAGGACCAAAACGACTACTGCCCCAATTGCAAACCAAGACGCCAACCATTCGGACTTGGGGTAAAAAAATTGCCGTAGTAATTGACGAAGCATTTTTTGGTTCCCTAGTTGGACTGGATCGCGAAAAGCACCTTTCTAACTCGGAAATTGCATGGTTCGTCGTGGCGTATCATCCATCTGAGAAAGGTTGGAAATTGACTCCTAAAGAAGTCGTTTTCACAAGACTTGAAGCCTCAGTCAAGGCCCTAACGGGCGGAACACCCCTTTCAAAAGAAACCTTTGAAAAGCAACTGGTCACAAAGCTAAAATTAACCATGCCGAATCATCCGTTGACGACGCAGCTTTGATTTTAGGACTTCAACCAACTTAGATCCCGGCCTATCAGCAATTCAGTCATTTTTGCATGGTGCGTATTTTTCATAGCTACGGGTCGGCTCTCAAAACCAAACTTCTTTGCCAACTCCAAAACCTCAACGGTGTTGTCATAGCTCATAAGAAAGTCTCCTTTGCATTCTTTCATCTGGCGGAAAAGACGCTCTTGATCGATCTCCCAGTTTGCATAAAGCCTGCGTGCAGCTTGGGTATACGGAGGGTCGATGTAAAAAACTGCATCCACATCGGCTTGCTGTTCCCGAATCAAATTAAATCCATCTCCTTCCACAAAAGTTAATCGGTCTTTGAGGCAGTTAATCTCCCGAATGCGACGCGCAAGTGTTTCCGGATACCACCGTGAACTTATGCCTTTGCCATTCTCCCCAGTCTTAACCAGTCCCGCACCTGGAGCCATAATTCCCCCTCTTTGGACACGATTACGCAAAATCGTTTGAAAGGCTTTATCACGAAGATCAACCGGGTAGGTTTGAAGTACCTGACGAGCTGCTTCCTCACTCAGGTCAAAATCCAAGATTTTTCGTACCAACCATTCGGATTGACCATTGAGGATTATCCTCCAAACCGCCGCCACTCCTGAATCAAGTTCGGAAAAAATTACATGTTTGGCCAAGTTCTCAAATGCTGCCGTCAGGCTAATAATTGCCCCTCCGGCAAACGGCTCAATCAATCGTATTGGTTTCTTGGAGCAAGATCGCAGCCAATCTCGAACGTAAGGAACAAGCCAAGTCTTTCCCCCCGGATATCGAAAGGGGCTTCGCTGCGGAACACTCGAAACATTAATGGGCTGATCCGCAACGTATTCAACTTTTTTGGCAGGAACCAAGTCCAGCACTAACGAGTTAAGCTCTTCGCGAAGTCGAAAACCTCCCGTTGAGTCTAAGCGACGCGCAAGGTGTAAAAGCTGATCCGCCATAACCTCGGGAACACGGATTACGGTGGTTTTGGCAGAATTCCACTTTTTGGGATATGTCGTTGATGAACGCGCCATATCTCCCTGTTACAGGGATCGAAAAAGCCTGTCAAGCTTGTTACAGGGATTTTTATCCCTGTAACTCACTATTTCTATGGTAATTTAGAAAGCTAAAATTAGCAAGATGCGTGAAAAAGGAACAGGTACGAATGGCGTTAAGATAAGGCGTATTTAGGACGAGGGGCGCGATAGGGTTCGCGGCGGGCGATGCTCTTTATTTCCGGGCGGCGCGGTAGTAGCAGGCGAGGCAAAACTGGCCGAGGGCGCCGACGACGGCCACGGTGTAGTAGAAGATTCGTTCCCAGAGCAGAATCATCGGAAGCAAGCTGGTGGCAAAATCCTGGTCACCTCCGGACGAACTGGCCAATAGGCTCCGGACGTCGGGCGAGAGGGAAACGAAGGTGCCGTGATAACCGCCGTAGATGACAAAAAGGAGCGAGAAGAGGCATTGGTTCCACCAGCCGTAGATCGCGCCGCGCGCGTCGGCGGCCAGAAACAGGGAATGGACCTTGAATTCGACAATCGTCATGCCGGTGAGGAGGACGCCGCTGATGAAACCTTCCAAGTCGGGTCCGAAGAGAAAAAAGACCCACGACACGAGAGCGGAAAAGAGGAGCCAAAACCGGCTCCAGTAGGCCGCCCGGGCCCGTTTCAAAAGGCGCCAGCCTGTCTGCACCAACGCCTGGACTTCGGCGGAACGGAGGTAGTCTTCGACCGATTCCGGGCGCCCCGCTTCGCGGAGGAGCGTTTCCAGCGCCGATTCCGGGATTTGGACCAGTTTGGACATGGGGCAAGGATAGCATGGCTTACAAGTTTCTCCCACCGCTTCCAGAGAGTGATGGCGTGATGGATAAAGATGTGCCAAATCTAAGGACTTCTATGGGCAACCTTCTACGTCACGGGTACGCCCGCGCGGCGACACTGGGCGACCGGAGGGAAGGGGACGGGTCTCTGACGCGATTGCAGGGGCTGGCGATCATCGCGATCGGGATATGGACTTTTTCGCCGGTGCTGCGCGGTGATTGGCTTTGGGATGACTACAAATACATCGTACACAATGTCCTGATCCATGACCCGGCGGGATTTTGGAAGGTTTTGACGCGGCCGGATGGCATGGGCGTTTACGATCCGTTGACATCGGGGGTGCGGTGGCTGCAATGGCAATGCTGGGGCGACAACACGCTCGGGTATCACCTGACGAATGTCGGATTGCATCTGGCCGGTGCGTTCCTGCTCTGGCGGCTTTTTGACCGGTTGCGAATTCCGTGCGCGTGGCTGGGAGCGATGATTTTCACGGTTCACCCGCTGATGGTCGAATCGGTGGCCTGGATTGCGGAGTTGAAGAATACGCTTTCGCTGCCGCTGCTGCTGCTCGCCATGCTGGCGTTCCTGGATTACGACGAGGGCGACCGACGTTTCGCACGGAGGGCCGAAGAGGGCGGAAGAGTGCTGAAGTCCATGGATTACGACTGGGGCTGGCGGCGACGCGTCGATTATTTCCGGGCGTTGGGCTGGTTTGGGATGTCGATGCTGGCCAAGACCACAGGAATGATGCTGCCGGTAATTTTTTTGGGCTATGCCTGGTGCAAGCGCGGGACGATAAGCCGGAGTGAGATCAAGGCCGGCGTGCCTTTTTTTGTCGTCGCTCTGGCGGCGGGTTGGGTGACAGCCACGCAGCACGGCGATATGTCGAATTCTTTGGACGTCGTCGCGAACGGCGGTTGGGCGGCGCGTTTGGCCAGCGTGGGATGGGCGGGGCTTTTTTTCTTGGGCAAAGTTCTTTTTCCAGTGGGCCTGATGCCGGACTATCCGGGCAATGCCGTGGTGTCACCGGCACCGGTTGACATTCTGCCCTGGCTTTTGCTGATCGGCGGGCTTGGGCTTTTCTGGAGCAAGCGCAAGACATGGGGGCTTCCTGTTTTGGCGGGGCTCGGTTTTTTCATGATCAACCTTGTGCCCATCTTCGGGTTTATCGCGATGAATTACGCCTCGATGGTCTGGTCGATGGATCATCTGGTTTATTTGCCAATCATCGGTTTGATCGGATTGTTTGCGGCGGGAGTGGGGACGGCAATGAAGAGTCTTTCTCGTGCGGCTCGTCCCTTGGCTACTGGAGCCGTGACCCTGCTTGTCGCGGTCCTGGCTTTTGCCTCGCATGGCTATGCGGCGAAATTCTCAGATGAAGAAACGCTTTGGCGCTATGCGGTGGGACGCAGTCCGCACCTTCTCTTTGCCCAGGAATATCTGGGGAAAGCCCTTCTGCTGAATAATCAAACGGAGGAAGCCAAAGCCTACTTCGAAGAAGTGCTGCGGCAGAAACCGCAGCGCGCCACCTCCCATTACGATCTCGGCAGGGCGCTTGTGCAGTTGGGTCGGCTGGAGGAAGGAATTGCGGAATATCGTCAGGCCCTGGCCCTGGATCCCACGGTTGCCGAGGTGGAGAACAACCTGGGGACGGCCTTGCTCCAATCGGGTAAAAATTCCGAAGCTGCGGTGCATTTTGAGCGGGCCGTCGACCTGAAGCCCGATTATGCCCTTGCCCAGGACAATTGGGGTGTTGCGCTGGCGGCAACGGGGCAATATCAGGCGGCGGCGGAGCATTTTGCGCGGGCCATGGAGCTGACACCCGATTCAGCCGAAGCCCACGACAACATGGGATATGCTCTCCTTAAGATGGGGCGAAACGAGGAGGCCCAAAAGCACTTTGAGCAGGCGTTGCAAATCGAGCCGGACGACGCCAAGGCCCGTGAGGGGTTGGAGGCTGTCCAAAAATCGGCGCAAGCCACCCCGAAATGATTCCGCAAAAAACTCGACAAAATTCTCCGTGGAGCTTTGTTTGACGCATGTTTACGGGACTGGTCGAAGGCACGGGCCGGGTGGTGAATCGCCTGCCGAGCACGGGCGGAACGCGCCTTGTGGTTGATGCGGCCGGCGTGGCCGAGGGCGTGCGGGTCGGCGACAGCATCGCGGTCAATGGCTGCTGCCTTACCGTCACGTCCATTGACGGCGTCCAGTTTGGTTTCGATCTGCTTGCGGAGACCGAGGCGCGGACCAATTTGCGCGAGGTCAAGCCGGGCGCGGTCGTGAATCTCGAGCGGGCGCTGCCCGCCAACGGGCGTTACGGCGGTCACTTCGTGACGGGGCACATTGACGCGACGGGAGCCGTCCGGAGTTGGCGGCAAGCCGGGAACGATTTCGAGTTGCGGATTGGGATCGAACCGGCCCACGGTATTTACCTTGTACCGAAGGGGTGCATCGCCGTGGACGGAATCAGCCTGACGGTCGTGGACGTGGCGCGGGACGAGTTTTCGGTCTGGATCATTCCCCACACGCGCGACGTGACCGCCCTGCGGCAGCGGTCGGAGGGAAATCTCGTGAATTTGGAATTTGATCTGCTGGCCAAATACACGGAAAAGATTCTGTCAGCGAGGGTCCCGGCGGACGGCGGTAAGGCTTCGCCCTAAAATATCCTGCTGTGCGGGGGTTATGCCGGACGGCGGCAGAAAAAGGCTTCGCATGAAGCGGGCGGTGGTTTAGTTTGTAAGAACGGCATGAGTAATCAGATCATTGAAGCGCTGTTGGTTTTGCAGGAACGGGATACACGGGTGGCGGCGTTGAGCGCCGAGCTGGAGGATATCCCGGCCCGGATCGCAGAGGTTGAAGCGGAACTGGCCGCGAAGACGGAGCGGTTCGAGGGCTTGAAGAACAAGGCGCGGCTGACCGAGTCGGAACGCAAGAAAATAGACCTCGACGTGCAGTCGAAGGAGGCCGCCATTTCGCGTTACAAGGCGCAGCAACAACAGACGCGCAAAAACGAGGAGTACGCCGCGCTGAATCACGAGATCGAGCACACGCAGAAGGAGATTTCCGATCTGGAGGACAAGGAACTTGAATTGATGGAGGCCTACGACCGGGGATTGGCGCTGGTGGCCGAGGGGCAGAAGGAACTCTTGAAAGCGCAGGAGAAGGCGAAACAGAAGAAGGCGGAGCTGGAGAAACGATCCGCGGCGCTGGCGGCGGAACTGGTCACGGCCAAGGAGCAGCAGGCCACGGCCCAGGCAGCCGTGGATGAGGACGCCGTGGCGCGTTACCGGCGGATTTTAAAGAGCAAAGGGGATTCGGCGATTGTGCCGATTCGGAGCGGGGCGTGCGGCGGGTGCCACATGAAGTTGACCTCGCAGACGGTTCTCTCCGCCCGCGGCGCGGAAGCTCTGACGGCCTGCGAAAATTGCGGTCGCCTGGTTTATTGGGCCGGGGAGTGAGGATCCCGCGGGAAACTCAACGGCGGTTGGCTTCCTTGACGTTCTGTTGCGCGACTTCCTGCAAAAGCTTGAGGACCACGGGGTCGACATGGTGGGGCATGACGAGTTCGCCGTTGGAGATTTGCTCGTCGATGAGCGGCGCGTAAACGATAATGCCGTTAAGGGTAACAACAAGGATACGGCCCTGGTTTTGGCCGGTGACGGCGTCGAGGTCAACCTGGCCATCGTGATCGAAGCGGAAGTGGACGAAACCGGAGGCGTCCTGCTGGACGTCGATCAGGTTGCGCTCGGTGACTTCAGGAATGGTGCGGACCAGGATGGTCTCTCCGTCGGGCGGCACCTTGACCGGGCTGGCCTGTGAACCGGGCAGTCCATTGCCGGTGGTCTGAACGTAAATGGCCAGGAATATCTTCGGCGGGGAATGGCCGGCCACGGCCGGTGTCAGGGCGAGAATGAAGAGCAGGGTCGCGAGGCAAAGCCGGAACATGAGAGGGTCACTGTCGCAAGTTCCGGATCGAAAGGCAAAAAGTTTGAACGTGGCGGAGGACTTTGTTACCATGGGGGGTTATGCGACGGATTCTTGTGATTATGGTTGGTTTTGCCCTGACGACGGCTTTTGACACGGTTTCGGCTCTCGATGAAGGGGACATCAATCCCAGTAAAAACAACCAGCCGCCGGGTTTTTGGGACACGACCGGAAATCATTTCAGTATTTTCAACGGCGACCCGAAACGAATTCAGCGGGCAAACGAGGTGGACCCGAAGGCGTTCGACACGAAACTGGACGTGTCGCCGAATCCGCTTTCCCTGAAGGTGGCCAAGCAGATCGGGCCGAATCCGAGCGTCAAGATCACCTTCTCGATCCACAACCATGGGAAGAAGACCTATACTTTGTCATTTCCGACCGCGCAGCGTTGGGACTTCAGGATCGTGAGCGCGAGCGGTGCGGTGGCTTACACTTATTCGGACGATCATGAGTTCGTGCAGACGGTAGGAGTCTCGATGGTAAACCAGGACGACAAGCTGGTTTATACGGAGAACGTTGATTTCGACGACATGACGAGCCCCTTGGCGCCGGGCATCTACACGGTGCAGGCGGTCATGGCGAATTATCCGGAGATGACCGCACGGACGCAGCTGACGGTGCAGGAATAACGCGCGTTATCTGATTTCCCAGCCGAGGGGCAGGCGGGCGTACATGCCGAGGGGATCATTCAGTTCCTCGAGGGTCTTGAAGTCGGCTTTTATCTTGAGAAACTGTTGGGTGAGGGGGTCGACCTTGGCATGGCTGAGGGGTTCCTCCTGGTTGCTGAGGAGGAGGGCGAGTGTTTCGGCAAAGCTCATTTGCTCGGGGTATTCCTTGACGCGATAGTTGGACCCGATCCCGGCCTTGTCGGCGGCGTAGTTGATGGCCTGGTCGAGGCCTCCGATTTGGTCGACGAGCTTGATGTTAAGGGCATCACTGCCGGACCAGACTCGGCCTTGGGCGATGAGCTCGACGGACTGGACGGGTATGCCGCGGCTGACGGAGACCTTGTCGAGGAACTTGGCGTAGAGGTCATCGACGCGGGATTGAGCGAGGGCGAGTTCCTGAGGGGTTTTAGGACGGGAGATGGTTTCAAAGTCGGCGTAGTTGCCGGTCTTGGCGGTGTCCCAGGTGATGCCAAAGTTGTTGCCGAGTTTTTGGACGTCCATGAAAAGGCCGAAGACGCCGATGGAGCCGGTGATGGTGTTGGGTTCGGCAAAGATGCGGTCGCCGTAGGTGGAGACCCAGTAGCCACCGGAGGCGGCATAGCTGCCCATGGAGACGATGACCGGTTTTTTCTTTTCCTTGAGCTTGATGATTTCGTTCTGGATGACTTCGGAGGCATAGGCGCTGCCGCCGGGGCTGTTGACGCGCAAGACTACGGCCTTGATATCGTTGTTGCGCTGGAGTTCGCGCAGTTCGGCGGCGAAACGATCTCCACCGATGTTGGTCAGATCGCCCCAACCGTCGACGATTTCGCCTTCGAGATAGAGGACGGCCACGACGTTGTCGCTGTGGCTTTCGCCCGGCAGCCTGGGCGTGCGGCTGGCGTTGATGTAGTCGTAGATGGAGATTTGTTTGAAGGGCAGGGGAACGAGAGCGTAAGAGCTCGAGGGGGCAATTTTGCCGAGGTCCTTGAGGACGTCGCCGAAGTAGGCGAGTTTGTCGACAAGTTTGGCGTTGAGGGCCGATTCGGGCCGGATATAGCCCTCGGTATCGACGAGTTGCTGGAAAGCGGCGGGGTCGATCTTGCGGCTGTCGGCCACGGCGCTCACGAAGTCGCCCCAGAGGTCGCCGAGGAGCTTTTCGGTTTCCTCACGGTCAGCGTCGCTCATTTTATCGACGATGAATGGCTCTACGGCGGACTTGTATTTGCCGACGCGGGTGACCTGAACGTCGATGCCGTATTTCTGGAAGGCGTCGAAGTAGTAGGTCTTGATGCTGGCAAGCCCGGGCGTTTCCATTTCTCCAAAGGGATTCATGTAAATGGTCGAGGCGGCGGAGGCGACGTAGTAATCGCGGGTCGAAGGCGCCTCCACGTAAGCGTAAACTTCTTTGCCCGATTGCTTGAAGTCGAGGATGGCTTCGCGAAGTTCCTTGAGTGAGGAAAAGCCGGTGCCGAAGTCCGCCGGCTGGAAGGAGCCGGTGAGAAAAAGGGCCTTGATGCGTTCGTCCTTGGCGGCTTTTTCGAGGGCGGTGGTGAGATGACGCAGAGTGACGCTTTTATTGTTGTCGCCGTTGAGGGCGGCCGCGAGCGGGCTGGTTGGGGTGGCGTGTTCGGGGGAGTCGGTGACGTTGACGGATAGGTCGAAAACGAGGATCGAGCCGCGTTCGATGGAGATCATGCGCTTGCCCTTGGACGAGACGGAGAAGGAGGCGACAATAAGAATCATCAGGAGGAGGATGGGGCCGCCAAAGACGAAAAGTAGGGCGGCGAGATTGGCAAAGAACGTGATGAAGAACTGTTTCATAAGGGTGACGATCGAATAAGTGCTGGAAGCCGGACCAATGCCGGGCGGGACAGCATAAACGCAGAGCTTTGCGGCGGGCAAGCAATCCCTCAAAAACAAGGCAGGGGACAAGAAACGAAGTTTGCAGCGTCCTGAATGTTGACGGTATGGAAATAAAAAACACAAATATGACGGCAATGATAATTTAATGCTTGTCCTGTCCGGATGTTTATCTATGGATGTAGGTTCAACCATCGCCCGTTCAACCCCTTGTTAGATATTTTCCATGAATCGAAATGAATTCCTGATTGTCACCAGTCTCAGTGGTTTGGTGGTCATCCTTCTCTTTGCCCAGATAGTCCTTGTGAGAATGGCCAACGCCGATCAGACCCGCCTGATGCAGGCCCAGCAGACCATCAACCAAGGCCAAGTTTGCCTGAAAAACCTGCAGCAGGTGGCGTTGCGTACGGCGCAACTCAGTCAACAGAAGGACGACCAAGGTCTGAAAGACTTGATGGCGCGCCAGGGGATTTCGTTCGGCGCACCGCCGAGCCAGAGTTCTGGAAGCAGCGCGACGCCCGCTCCCGCACCGGCATCCGCCCCCGTTTCCGCCCCTGCCACCCCCGCTCCTACCTCCAATCCTTAATCTGAAGGGAACATCTTATGTCCGAAGAAGAATACGAAAGCAATAACGTCTATTATTCACCGTTCTGGCCGCTGACGACTGTCCTGGTCGGATTCATCCTCTGGTTGGGTGTGCAGATTGTTTTACTGGTTGAGCAGCAGAACACGGCCAACAACCAGCTTGCACAGTTGGCGCCAACGGTACAGAAGGCGCAGGTGGCGTACAGCCACTTGGTTGCCCTGATACAGGATCTCGCGCAAACGAGTTCAAAGGACCCCTATGCGGCCCAAATCATGAAGGAAATGGAGAATGCGGGCCTCCTGCGTCCGAATCCCAACACAAATGGGACGGCACCCGCCGCTGCGCCGGCGAGTTCGAGCGAGTCGACCAACGCTTCGCCTTAAGAAGAAAATCTGCCTTGCGCTGGAGGCTGCCCGAAAAGTCGGAGCGGCCTGCGTTGATTTTTCGGACAGTTTCTAAGGCAGGCCGTCGGCCCAGAAACGGGCGAAGGCGTGGTCCCAGCGGCGTTCACTGCCGGCCTGTCGGGCCAAAGCAAGGCGTTCTTCCGGTGTCGGGAGTTTGGCCAGCATTTCGGCAAGTCCGGCAATCCAGACGGACGCATCGCGGGCGCGTAAAACACGGCCCATCTGGGCATTTTTAACCAGCTCGCGCGGTCCGCCGATGTCAGAAACGGCGACCGGCAGGCCGGCAGCCATGGCTTCGACCACAACATTGCCGTAGGTATCGGTGGTGCTGGGAAAGACGAAAAGATCGGCAGAGGCGTAGGCCAGGCCCAGCTCGCGACCGGTGAGGATGCCGGTGAAAATGGCGCCGGGAAGGAGTTTTTCGAGTTCGGCGCGATAAGGGCCTTCGCCGACGATGGCAAGCGTGTGCGGCGCGGCCTTCTTTCGGAGGGCGGGCATGATGTCGGCGAGAAGGTTGAGGTCCTTTTCCTTCGAGATGCGCCCGACGTAGAGAAGAACGGGACCCTTGGCGCCGCGCCGGGGCCAGAACTGGGCGTCCTTGAGGGCGGGATTGAAAAGCTCGGTGTCGAGGCCGCGCGGGAAGATGCGGAGCTTGTCGGGAAGGATGCCGCGGTCGATCCAGCAGCGTCGGTAGAACTCGGAGTTGACGTAGACAAGGTCGGTCTGGCCGTAGAACCATTGCATGTAATTCCAGACGAGCGATTCCATGAAGGCGTCATCGCTGAGAAAGCGCGCGTATTGGGGAAAGTCGGTGTGGTAGATGCCGGTGGTGCGCAGGCCCAGGAGCTTGGCGCAGCCGAGGGCGCAAAGGCCGATGGGGCCGGGCGTACTGATGATGAGTTCGGTGAAACGTTCGCGCTGGATGTAGTCGAGCATGTCGAGAAAGGGCGGGAAGCTGAGTTTCTGAAGCTCGTACTCGGGGATTTCAAATTCCCCGACCGGTGGAAAATTTTTGATCGGAATGTCAGTGATCGAGAGCTTGGAGCGAGAAGTGACGACGGTGAGGTCGGCTCCGGCGTGGCGCGCGGCCTGGACCATGGCGCGGATGGTGCGGGCGACGCCGTTGACGTCCTCGAGGGTGTCGGTGAACCAGGCCCGCTTTTCGTTGCGCAACGGCTGCGGAACGGAGCCCGTGAAGCGGCGCGCAATGTGGATCAGGAGCGGCCGGTCGGGCGCCTGCTGACTGAAGGCGACCAAGTAGGGCAGCATGCCGAGGCCAACGGGCAGCAAACCGATGATGGCCTGGAAGGCATCGATCAGGTTGCCACGGTTAACCCGGGCCTGAAACTGGGTGATGAGGCGATAGGAGAGTTCATCGGCAATGTGGGACGCCATGAGAAAGGAACGTCGCTGGACATTGGACTCCTCGGCGATGATCCGGTCGAGGGCCTGCTTGAGCTTGGGATCGGAGAGGAAAGCGCTGATTTCACGCGCAAGAGTGACTTCGCCCGGCTTGACAAAGTCAAGGGCCTGACCGGTGCGGATCGCCTCGGTCACGTGGCCAAAGCGTTCGGCGAAGGAGAAAGCGGTGGGGTTTTGTCCGGCGAGAAAGCGACCAGCCATTTTACTCAACAGCCCGGCGCTGGTCGGCGCGTTAAGTTTGATTTTGTCGCGCGCGAAATTAAAGACCGTCGTGTAGAGGCTGCTTGAAAAGGTCAGTGGATCGCCGGGAGGTCCCTGGAGAAGGGCGCGGCCTTCGCCCAGGCCGCGAAAAAAGTCGCCGAGGGTGTCGCCGTCGGGAACCTCGGTGCAGGTCTTGCCGGGGTGGAGTCCGCTGTGGTCGTCGGACGAGGCGAAGAGAATTTTGTGATGGGGCTCGGCGTGGGTGGGTTCGAGATTGTGGCGGTTGGACAGCTCGGTGATTTTCTCCGGGGTGAGGGAGGCGAGGCAGCGGTTGGCGACTTCCTGGGCCAGCGGTTCGCGGTTGCCGTTGCGTCCCTCGAAACAGCGGAAAAGCAGGACGAGTCGCTCGAAATGCTCGACGGTGAGGAGCTGGTTGATGTTGGCGAGGGGATGCGCGACGCCATGGGGCAGTTGCTGCTGGCGCAGGTAGGCGGCAAGCTCGTAAATATTCGGGCGCAGGCGCTCGATTTCCTGGAACTGGGCCTCGGTGAGGTTCCAGACGAGGAGATGGATTTTGCAACCGTCGGGAAAGTAGGTCGTGACCTCGACGCTCAGGAAAACGTCGGCGTGATGGGCGATGGCGAGGCAGCCGTCGAGCCGGTTGTGGTCGGTGATCGTTTTGAAAGTCATGCCGGCGGCCTCGAGCTTGCGGTAAAGCGCCTCGGGTTCGCTGTAACTCTGCGGCATGCCGAGACGTCGGAAGATCCATCCGCTCGGGCGGTCGGAAAAGCGGGAATGGAGTTGGAGATCAACGCGTAACATAATCGCCGTAGGTGGTGGGTTGGAAGCCGCGCTTGAGGGAGGCACGGAGGATTTGATCAATCTGCCGCCGGATCAACGGAAACTCAAGATCGCGCGGATGGAGGCTGAGGCGGACCAAACTGGTGTCGCGCAGGCGTCCGTAAAGGTGCTTGTTCCAGATGCCGGAGGCGAGGCGTCGCCACGAGGCGCGGGTGCTGTAACAGAGTGATTGCGACGCGACCAGGCGGTTGACGCCGGGCAGCAGCGGGATGATTTCTCTCAGGCTGTTGGTATAGGCGAAGCCGAGTTCGGCGAGGAGATTGGTCAGTCCGGGGGCCATGAGCCAGGCCGGCGCAATGAAACCACCGGCGCGCCAGCCCTGTGAGGCAAAAAGCGCGCGGCCCCGTTCCAGGCGCAGGCGGGCGGTCGCGGGTGGCAGGTCGAGGAACTCGGCTTCCCTGCTGGTGTAGAGGCGGGTCCAAAAAAGGGTGGAGAGTTTTTCGGGCGGCGATTCCCGGCGGTCGTGAAAGTAGCCGTGCAGGACGATTTCGTGGCCCTGCCCCTGCCATGCGGTGACGGCGTCGCAGAAGGCCGGATCCTGTGTGACCGGCCCCTGGTGATGGAACTCCGGGACGACGAGGATGCTGCTGTGGGCGATGCCGTACCCGGCGAGAAAGGCGATCTGTTCCGCGACCGCGGCGTTCGAGCCGGGATGGGCGTCATGGAGCGAGACGATGAGCGATTTGGCGGGTGAGTCCGGCACGCGCCGGATCATAACATCCGCGAGGTGCCGTTTGTCGAGGAGCGGCTTGTCAGGCCAGATACGCATCCAACGCTTGGTCCCAAGCCTGATGGAGCGCGGCCACATCCCAGGCCAATTCGCGGGGCGCGGCACCGGAGATACTGACGGTGAGCTTGTCGCCACCGACGGTGCCAATGCGGCGGGCGGGCACGCCGTGAAGTTCGAGAAGAGAAGTCAGCGCGGAGGCATTCTCGGGGCAGGTTGTGACGAGGGCGCGGCTCTGCGATTCGCCCAAGAGGAGGGCGTCAAGACGACTGTAGGGTAGGTCGAGTTGGATGACAGCGCCGATTGGTTTCGCTCCGCTGATGGCGCATTCAGCCAGCGCGACGAGGAGGCCGCCTTCGGCGAGATCATGGGCACTGCGGATTTCGCCGAGGCGGATGGCGGCGCGGACCGCCTCGTGAAGTTTCTTCTCGCGCTCGAGATCCAGTTCGGGCGGGCGGCCCCGCTTGAGGCCGTGGGCTTCGCGGAGATAGAGGCTGGCTCCGAGTTCCTCGCCAATACTGCCGACCGCAGGACCACCGACGAGGAAGATGATGTCGCCCTGATTCTGGAAATGGGAGGGAGTGATGTGCTTCGGATCGCGGATCAGGCCGACGATGGCGACGGTGGGCGTCGGATCAATGGGCCCGGCGGGTGATTGGTTATAGAGGCTGACGTTGCCGCCGGTCACGGGAATGTCGAAGGCGCGGCAGCCTTCGGCGAGGCCGTCGACGGCCTGCTGCAACTGGTAGAAATTTTCCGGGTTGTGCGGGTTGCCGAAGTTGAGGTTGTCGGTCAGGGCGAGCGGTTCCGCGCCGGTCATGGCGAGGTTGCGGGCGCATTCAGCAACGGCGATGAGGGCGCCGAGCTTCGGTTCCAGCGCGACGTAGTGGGCGTTGCAATCGACCGAGGCGGCGAGGTATTTCCAGGAGTTTCCGCCGGTGGGGACGCGCACGACGGCGGCATCGCTGCCGGGCGCGGTGACGGTGCCGACGCGGACCATGTGATCGTACTGGCGGTAGACCCAGCGTTTGGAGGCGAGGTCGGGCGAGGCAAGAAGCTTCGGCAAGAGCGCGGTGAGGTCGGCCTCGGGCAGCGCGGCGAGGTCAAGCTTCTGGCGCCGGTTGAGGTCGGCGGGGCGGCGGGCGTCGCGTTTGTAGAGGGGCGCTTCGTCGGCGAGTTTCTTTGCCGGGATTTCGGCGACGGTGACGCCGTGGTTCTTGACGCGCATGAAGCCGTCGTCGGTGACGCGGCCAATGTGGGCGCAGGGGAGGTCCCACTTCTTGAAAATTTCGGTAACGGTTTTTTCGTGGCCCCGGCGGACGATGATGAGCATCCGCTCCTGCGATTCGGAGAGCATGATTTCGTAGGGCGTCATGCCCGGTTCGCGCTGCGGGACGAGGGCGAGGTCGATCTCGATGCCGCTGTTGCCCCGGCTCGCGGTTTCGCAGGTCGAACAGGTCAGCCCTGCAGCGCCCATGTCCTGCACACCGACGACGGCTTCGGGGTGCTGGAAGAGTTCGAGGCAGGCCTCAAGGAGAAGTTTCTCAATGAACGGATCGCCGACCTGGACGGCGGGGCGGTCGGCCTTCGAGTCCTCAGTGAGGTCGCGCGAAGCGAAGGCGGCCCCGGCAAGGCCATCCCGTCCGGTGCGCGCCCCGACATAAAAGACGGGATTGCCCGCGCCGGTGGCCGCGCCACGGCGGATTTCGTTGGTTTTAAGCGTGCCGAGACAGAAGACATTCACCAGCGGGTTGCCGTCGTAGGAGGCGTCGAAATAGATTTCACCGCCCACTGTTGGAACTCCAATGCAGTTGCCGTAATGGGCGATGCCCGAGACGACGCCGGAGAGAAGGCGGCGGTTGGCCGCGGCATTGGGCGCACCGGGCCGGATGTCGCCGAAACGGAGCGAATTGAGCAGGAAGACGGGGCGCGCGCCCATGGTGAAGATATCCCGCAAAATGCCGCCGACGCCGGTGGCCGCCCCTTGGAACGGTTCGACCGCGCTGGGATGATTGTGCGATTCCATCTTGAAGGCGACGCCCCAGCCGTCGCCGATGTCGATGACCCCGGCGTTTTCCTCGCCGGCCTTGACCAGGACGCGCGGGCCGATGGTGGGAAACTTGCGGAGTTCAAGGCGTGAATTTTTGTAGGAACAGTGCTCGCTCCACATCACGGAAAAGATGCCGAGCTCGGTGAAGTTGGGTTTGCGTCCGAGGATTTCCACGACGCGCCGGTATTCCTCGGGCGTGATGCCGTGCTTGGCGATAAGTGCGGGCGTGATGGCGGGATCAGGCATGGTACGGATGGAATTAATTTCTGAGGACACCGTATCGGGCCCTTTGCTCGCGAAATCCGATTTTTGGGCGCGGAGTTTCCGGCGGGGGCTGAAGCAGCGGCAGGAGTTTCTGATAAATATCGCGCAAGGCAGCGTTGTGCTGGAGCAATGTTTTGTCGATTTCAGCCAATCGCTTCAGGATGGTTTCATTGGCTGCCAACACTTCGCGCTGCTGGATGAAGGCGCGTACAATATAGACGCTCATAGCAACAGCTTGGGGACTGTTCAAGACGTTGGCCGCCATGATGGCGCCATGCTCGGTGAAGGCGTAAGGGAGGTATTTTTGGTGTTGGCCGTGTCTTAAGGTCACAAATTGTGACCTTAAGATTTTAAGCGCATCTACTTCATCCGCAGTAAGTTGGAACATGAAATCTGATGGAAATCGCTCCAAATTGCGTTTAACTTGCTGATTAAGTTGCTTGGTTTCTATGCCATATAACTTAGCCAAGTCTGAAGCCAAAATGATCCGCTGACCTCTGATCGTGTGAATCAGTGATAGAATATTTTGAGTGGGAAGGGAAGAATCGGACATATTTTTTTAAGGTCGCAATTTGCAACCTTAAACGTTTGAAAAGTTAACCCGCCCGGGCCAGCGCTTCGCCTTGGCTGGCGAAGATGGAGGTGAAGAGGCCAAGGCCGTCGTCGCTGCCGAGGATTTTTTCCGAGGCGCGTTCCGGGTGGGGCATCAGGCCGAGGACGTTGCCGGCGCGGTTGGTGATGCCGGCGATGTGCCGCTGCGATCCATTCGGATTGGCGGCGGGGGTGTTGCGGCCCTGGGCATCGCAGTAGGTGAAAAGGACCTGCTTGTGTTGGAAGAGGGAATCGAGAGTCGCCTCGTCGGCGACGTAGTGGCCTTCGCCGTGCGCGATGGGGAGGCGCAGAACCTGTCCGGCGAGGTAATCGCGGGTAAAGCGGCTGGCCGGGTGCTCAACGCGCACCGGGATCGCCTCGCAGCGGAAATGGAGACTGGCGTTGCGGATGAGAATCCCGGGGAGAAGTCCCGCCTCGCATAGAATTTGGAACCCGTTGCAGATGCCAAGGACGGTCTTGCCTTGGGCAGCGGCCTTTTTTACCGCGGGCATGATGGGCGAGAAGCGGGCGATGGCGCCGCAACGGAGGTAATCGCCATAGGAGAAACCGCCGGGTAGAACGACAGCGTCGGCACCATTGAGCGAGGTCGCCTTGTGCCAGACATAGGCGGCTTCCTGCATCAGGACGTTCTGGAGGACGTGGAGAACGTCCTGGTCGCAGTTGGAACCGGGAAATTGAATGACAGCCCAGCGCATGGTTATTTCTTTCGGGCTTTTTTAGACTTGGTGGTCTTGACGGACGGCTTGACGACCTTCTTGGGCTTGGTCGATTTCGTTTTTTTAGCCGCCTTCCCCTTCTTAACCTTGGACGCCTTGGCCTTTTTTACGGCTTTGCGTGGCAGTGGCGACTTTTTCAGGGCAGTAGGAGTGCCGACTTCGAGAGTGAGCGCATAGTCTTCGATAACCGGGTTGGAGAGGAGGTCCTTGCAGATGGTTTCGAGCTGGGCCCGGGTGGCTTTGACATCGGTGGTGTCGAGTTCGAGTTCGATGAATTTGCCGACGTGGGCCTGTTTGACGGCGGAGACGCCGAGATGCTGGATGGCGCGCTGGACGGCGTCGCCTTGGGGGTCGAAAATGCTGGCGCGTGGCCGGACGATGACTTGGGCTCGGATCATGGTTTAGTTCTATCGTCTTTAGCCGGGGTGGGAAGAATTTTTAACGGAACTCCTGCGGAGGGCGGTACATCTCTTGGATGCGAAACATTACTGTCGCCCTCCAGGACAAAAGTCTCCCTGTTGGAGTTGAAGGGAATTTGATACAAGACGGCATGTCACTGGAAAAAAGAGAGTTTCTGATTCGGGGCGAAGACGGGAAGGAGTACGGTCCCGCGGGGCTGGAGGAACTTCGCGAGTGGGTCCGGGAGAACCGCGCCGGGCTGGGATCGTTCGTGCGGCTTGATGAGTCGGGAGCGAACTGGGAGCCATGGCAGCATTACCCGGAACTGGTGGCGCTGGCGGCCGAGGCGCAGGCTTCCCGTTCGGCTCCGGGTGCGGCTGTATTAACGATTGCGCCACTGGGTCGCCGGATACTGGCTGGGGTGGCTGATGTGATTCTGAGCTACATCCTCGCCGTGCCGATTATCGTTGTTGTCTTTATCGTTTTATTTCTGAAGGTTCCGAGTTTGCAGGCGCAAATGCTCCAGTTTTATTTGCACCCGCAAACAACGGTTCCGGAGCCGCTGTTATCTTACTTGGTAGCGGTCTATTACATGATTTTCTACCCGGTCCTGACGTTGTACATGGTGGGGTTTCATGTCGTGCACGGCCAGACGCCGGCCAAGGCGTTGATGCATCTGCGGGTGGTGGGGCCGGGAGGCGGCAAACCGCCGTTCGGCAGATTGCTGCTGCGCGGGTTGATCTTTTCCCTGTCGGTCTACCTTGACTTTTTTCCGATGCTTTACGTGTTGCTCAATCCGCACCGGCGGGCGTTTCACGATTACGCGGCGGATACGTGCGTGGTGGAAGCATGAAGGGCCCGGGTGCAAAAACGAGCCGGCTGCGGTTGGGAATTTACGGGGGCACATTCGACCCGGTACATTCGGGGCACATCCTGTTGGCGCGGGATGCACTGGAGCAGGTGCGGCTCGATGCGGTTCTCTTTGTGCCATGTGCACAGTCACCGTTGAAGAGGAGCAAGCCGCGCGTTTCGGACGCGCATCGACTGGCCATGTTGCGCCTGGCCCTGAAGGGCGAGTCGCGATTTTGGATCTCGCGCTGTGAGCTGGACCGGTCGGGTCCGTCCTACGCGGTCGAGACGGCGACAGAGATCGGGGAGGCGTTTCCTCGTGCAACACTTTTTTGGCTGATGGGCGCGGATCAACTGGCGGAGTTGCCGCGCTGGCATCGTCAGCAGGAACTGGCACGGCGCGTGACGTTTCTGCTCTTCGAGCGGGGCGGGAAGCCGGTGCGTGGGATAAAAGCGAATGTTCTGGGCTTGCCGCGGCCCCGGCGAGTCGATATATCTGCCACTGAAATTCGTGACCGCGTGAAATCTCGCCTGCCTATTGATTGTTTTGTGCCCGCTCCAATCGCGGCTTACATCGAACGGCACCGGCTTTATCGTTCCTAGAACTTATTCGATCCATGGCAGAACTCACGCACGCACCACTGTCGGGACTGGAACTGGCCCGGTGCTGCGTTTCGTTTGCCCAGGACAAGAAAGCGCTCGAACCGGTGATCCTCGATTTGCAAAAGGTGTCGACGATTGCCGATTACCTCGTGATCTGCTCGGCGCAATCAGAGCCGCAGATCAAGGCGATTGCCAACGGGGTGGAAAAAGCTCTCAAGGACGAGTTTGGGCGTTATCCGCTGGCGGTGGACGGTTTTCCGGCCAGTCAGTGGGTGGTGATCGATTACGGTGACGTGATGTTCCACATTTTTCACGAGCAGAAGCGCCCGGTCTATGCGTTGGAGGACCTCTGGAGCGATGCACCGCAGATGGGTCTTGTTCAGGAGACTTAGGGGTGCAGCTTTAGTTTTTTCTTTTTCAAAGGGGCGTAGTCTGGCAGATAATTGACCCTTCATGCGCCAATTGATCGTCTTGGTTTCATTTTTCGTGCTTGGGACGCTTGGCGTCTCGGCCCAGAGCCGCGAGGATATCGTGTTAACAGGCGGCCCGGCGCTCCGTTTCATGGAACACGGGAAGGCAGCCTCGCACGACGTCTACTGGTTCAATTTTGTCGATGCGAGCGTCATTCGGCTCAAAGAATTGAAGGCGCAAGCCAAGGGTGATGAGCTTGTCACCTGGCTGATCTACCGGCCCGCTTACGCTTCGCGCAGTGCGGAGTTGGGCCTCAATTTGACGGCTCAGATCGAAGCGAAGGCCAACGTTGTGGGCGTCAGATTGGTCTGGTTCAACACCAAGGACGAGTTGATCAGTTACTTGAATCGTGGTCTCGACCGGTCGAAGATAAAAATTGGATCCTTCGATTATTTCGGGCACTCCAACAAAGCCTGCTTTCTTTTCGACTACAGCAACGTCATCGACACGATGTCGATTGCCTGGCTCCATGTCAAAGACTTGGAATACATCAGCCGGCATGCTTTTGCGCGGGACGCAGTGTGCAAAAGTTGGGGCTGCCACTCTGGCGAGATGTACAGCCAGTGGTGGAAAAACCAATTTGACGTGGGGTTGACCGGGGCGATCGGCAAGACCGATTTCGAGCACGGTGGATTGCCGGTGCTCTCGAGTTCGGACGGAAAATGGACCCAATAAGATAATGCGCGCTTTCTCTTTGTTTTGGATGCTGGTTGGCGCTTGGGTGCTCTCGACCGGCGTGTTGACTGCGCAGACCGCGCCGATCCAGTCGTCGACAGACGACTCGGGCATCTACACGTCGCCGAACGGGGCGCCCCCACCGGTCGCGCCACCGATCCGGAAGGGATCGCCGCTGGACCACTTGGTGAACGATCCAAAGATGGAGACCTTGCCGGTCGGTTACAAGCAGGGGCACACCACGAGTTCCGATTATTGGATCGCGCACCGTCGCGTTGACGATGCAGGCGGCCAAGGCTGGGGCTGGGTCAAGAAAAATGGCGAGGGCTGGGGTTCGGCACGGTGGATTGCGTTGCAGGAAACGCCGGGCGTTGCGGTGGCGCCGTACCGCAAGCTGCTATCGCATGATGCGGATGATAATTGGGAATTTAAATTTTGGGGCAGGATCGCGCCCTACAAAGCCTATGATCCACACTTGGACGAGATAATACCGGTTTTCGTGCTGGAAGGCTACGAAGTGATCGGGCCGGAAAATGAACTCACGAACAAGGTGGGGCCACCCGATCGTGTCGGGCACCGGCCAAGCGGGGCGTCGTCACGCGGCGACCGGCCAATCAGCAATCCTGGCGTCGATTAATTGCCGCGCATTTGAGGCCGACGGGCGCACTGGTGTGTGGGTTGACAATCGTGGCGGCTGGGAGATGCTTGGTTTCCGATGATACCACCTGATTTGCCAATATTGAGTGGCGGCGTGGGCGGCTGGCTCATGCTGGGACTGAAGATTCTCGCGGCGATGGGATTTATGGCCGTGGCGGATACGGTTATGCTTTATGCCTGCTGAAAAAGTTGGTGCTTTTGGGTACTGGCGCGATCCGGTTTTTTTATTCAGTCTGGCTGTCTATGCGCTTAATCGCGAGGTGATCAAGCCAAGGCTCCACACCTATTCGCCCTTTTTTCACGGACATCTGGACGATTGCCTGCTCGTGCCGGTAGCGCTCCCGGTTTTTCTGCTGGTCTATCGCCGACTGGGACTGCGTCCCGACGATGCGCCACCGCGCTGGTGGGAGATCGCGCTCCACGTCGCGGTCTGGTCGCTGTTCTACAAGTGGTTCGGCCCGTTCGTGCTGCATCATGGCGCGGCCGACTTGTTCGATGTGGCGTGTTTTGCGGGTGGCGGTGTGGTGGCGTGGCTGCTCTGGTGCATGGGATGGAAGTGGTCGGTTAACGTACCAACCCGCACGCCACGCCGTGTTATCCGGCGACGATGATGACAGGGTTGTCATCACGCACCGTTTGCCACCGCCGGTCATTTTATGGGACAATAAACTGTGCATATCGGTTTTTGGATGATCGAGATGGGGACGATCGTCGTCCTGTTGAATGGTTTCTACGCAGGACTGCTAATTTTGCTGCTGCAGCGGCGTCAGCCATGGCCGAGATTCCTGGCGACGGCGGCGGTGATGTGGATGGCTGCGATGTGCAGCCTGCTCCTGTTGCAGGGCTACCTCCCGCCAGGTTGGGAGCCGTTCGCACGGCACTGGCTCTACTTGCCACTGGGGGTGGAAATGATGTGGAACCTTATTTTACTGCCGGTGGTGGTGCCTGGGATCATCTTGGTAGTACTCGCCTTAAGCCTCTTTCGCCCGGTGACGCGGGTGGCAAAGCCGATGACACCGGAGGGGCTGTCGCGACGCAAATTTATTTACCTCGTGGCGGGTGGAGCGGCGCCGGCAGCGGCACTGGGGATGGGCGTGCATGGGATGCTGACACGGTATGATCTGCGCGTGCGCGAATTTCGCGTTCCCCTGGCGGGTTTGCCGCCGGAGCTGGAGGGTTTTAAAATCGCGCATGTTAGCGATCTTCACTCGGGGGTTTTTTGCGGTCCAGCCCGGTTGCGGATCATCCGCCAGATGGCCAATGACCTGAAAGCGGACTTGGTGACAATCACGGGAGACATTATCAACCGCGACATGGGAGAATTCCCGGCTGCGCTCGAGTCAATCCAGGGGATCGAGTCGTGTTACGGGACATTTCTTTGCGAGGGGAACCATGACCAACTTCCCGGACCGGGACTGATGGTGGACGCTTGCAGAAAAAATAATCTTCCTTTTCTCTTCAATTCCAGCGCCATCATTCCGGTGGAGGGGCGCAGGATCATTCTCGGCGGATTGCCGTGGATGAATACCGGATTTGAGGGGCACCCGGAATGGGTGGAAAATCTTTTCCCAAAACGGCTGGAGGGCGACGTGCGCATCCTGTTGGCGCATCATCCCCATTTGTTCGACATCGCGCAGAGCGCCGACCTGGTGTTGTGCGGGCATACACACGGGGGTCAGATCATGTTGAACGAATCGATCGGGCTTGGGCCGTTATTCTTCAAATATTGGAGCGGGTCCTATCATCGCGGTCATACAACGATGATCGTGTCGAACGGTTGCGGTGACTGGTTTCCATGCCGCATCGGGGCACCGGCGGAAGTGGGCTTGCTGACTCTGACAGCGACGAAAGCCGGTTGACCACCGGGTACGACGGGCCGAGGGTAGGGGATGGCGATTGCGACGATCAATCCAGCGACGGGCGAAACGGTGAGGGCCTTTGCCGCGCTGAGGCCGGAGGAAATTGAGTCGAAACTGGCGCTTGCTGCAGCGGCATTCAAACGGCACCGGCGATCAAGTTTTTCGGAACGGGCGGAAAAAATGTTTCGCGCCGCGGAAATTTTCGAGGCCGAACAGGAGCGCTTCGGGCGGCTGATGACCCTCGAGATGGGCAAACCGCTGACGCAGGCGAAAGCCGAAGCGGCGAAATGCGCGACGGCCTGCCGCTATTATGCCGAGCGGGCCGAGCGGATGCTGGCCGAGGAGCCGGTTCCCGAAGGCGATGGGCGCTGCTTTATGCGTTTCGAGCCGCTCGGGCCGGTGTTGGCGGTGATGCCGTGGAATTTCCCGTTCTGGCAGGCGGTACGGTTTGCCGCGCCGGCCCTGATGGCGGGGAATGTCGGGCTTCTGAAACATGCGGCAAACGTGCCGCAGTGCGCACAGGCCCTTGAGGAAATTTTTATGCGGGCTGGTTTCGCCGAGGGATGTTTCCAATACCTGGCTATCGAAAGCGATCAGGTGCGCAGCTTAATCGAGGACGGTCGTGTGGCAGCCGTGACGCTAACGGGGAGTGTGCGCGCGGGTTCTGCGGTGGCGGAGGCGGCGGGCAGGAAAATCAAGCGGACGGTGCTGGAACTGGGGGGGAGTGATCCCTTCGTGGTGATGCCGAGCGCACCGTTGGTGGAGACCGCCGCGCAGGCGGTGACGGCACGGATGCAAAACAATGGTCAATCGTGCATCGCTGCGAAGCGGTTTATCATTCACGAATCCGTTTACGACGAATTTGAGAGACTTTTGGTTGAGGAGTTTAGGCGGTTAAAGGTGGGCGATCCGATGCTGGCGGATACCGATGTCGGACCTCTGGCTCAGGCGGAAGCCGTTGACGTGCTTGAGCGACAGGTACGGGCGGCGGTGAAAGCGGGTGGACGAGTTCTTTTCGGCGGCAAGCGTGGGAAAGGCCCCGGCTTCTTCTTCGAGCCGACCGTGCTGGCCGGTGTGCCGACGGAGAGCGCCGCGGCGAATGAGGAGATTTTCGGGCCCGTGGCGCTCCTATTCCGGGCGCGCGATTTGGACGAGGCCATTGAAATCGCAAACGGCACCCCGTTTGGCTTGGGTGCGAGCATCTGGACACGCGAGGCGGCGGAGCAGGAACGGGGCATCCTGGAATTGCAGGCGGGGCAGGTTTTCGTGAACGGAATCGTCGCCTCGCAGGCCGCGCTGCCATTCGGTGGCATCCGGCAGTCGGGTTACGGGCGGGAATTGGGGGTTTTCGGCATCCGCGAGTTTGTGAACGTGAAGAGTGTTTGCGTAAAAAGCCCGAATTCTTGAATTGTTCTAAATTAGTTAGGGGTAACAAACAAGCGTTATTCCCTTTACACTTTTCAGGAGTGTGCCAACTTTTTTTATGACCAGCATGACCGGGAGTCTTTCCGTAGAAACGCCGCATAAACGCAGTGCCCACGACCGAGCTGTGGTGACTGAAAGCATGGAGGATTACCTCGAGTGCATATTCGACCTCGAGAATCGCAAGGGTTACGCCTGCGTGTCGGACGTGGCGGAGGCGCTGCAGTTGAACCGGGCGAGCACGTCAATCATGGTGAAGCGGCTGGGGAAGCTTGGATTTTTACGCTATGAACCCTATCGCGGATTTGCGCTGACGCCTGACGGCTGCCGGGTGGCGCAAAAAATCCGCAAGCGACACGCGATGCTGTCCGAATTATTTCAGCAGATGGGGCTCGATCCCCGGGAATATCTCTCGGACATCGAGGGGCTCGAACACCATCTGAGTGACCGCGCGTTCCGCCGCTTCGTCGAACTGGCGGACCATTTACGGACGCATCCGTTGTCCTCAACCCGCCCGTCTGTCCGTGCCAGCGCGCGTTCCTGATTATGTCGTCCAAATATGTCGCCTTGACGGACGAATTGAACGATTACGTTGTGGCACATCGCTCCAACGTGAACGATCCGGTGCTGACTGCGCTGCGGGCGGAGACGGAAAACTTGGGCGAAATCAGTGAGATGGCCATCAGCATCTACCAGGGTGCCGTACTGAGTTTCATCGTGTCGATCATCGGGGTAAAATGGGCCGTGGAAGTGGGGACGTTTACAGGAACGAGTTCCATCAGCATTGCGCGAGCGCTGCTTCCGGGCGGGAAACTGATTTGCTTCGACCAGGATTTCAGGTGGACGAGCATTGCGCGGCGTTACTGGCAAAAAGCGGGCGTGCAGGATCGGATCGATCTGAGGCTGGGTAATGCGCGCGATTTGCTGCCGAGGTTCCGTCCAACGCAGCAGCTCGATTTCGTTTTCATCGACGCGGACAAAGAGTCGTACGACGTCTATTACGAAGCGCTGCTGCCGAGTGTGCGGACGGGCGGGCTGATTGTGTTCGACAACATGCTTCGGGGCGGGCAGGTGATTGATCCGGTTCAGAAGCATATGACTGCCACGCGTGCGATCAACCAGATGAACCGCAAGCTCGCGTCGGATGACCGGGTGGATTCGATTCTGCTGCCGATCGCCGATGGGCTGCACATGTGCCGCAAGCGCCGGTCGATAATTTAGCGGATCGGCTTTATGGCCTGTCAGGGATGCGAGGTGGAGGTGATCCTGCGTCGCCTTCTTGTTCTGCTTTTTTAGGGGACGAAACGTAAGCCCTGCCCCCTGTCCGAATCGGGATTAATTGAAGCGGACTTGCGGAGTTCCATCCAAACGTCTGGACAAATCGACCGGATCGCCGACGGAAACGTGGTCGGGATTAACCTGATAAGCCCAAACCTCAAACCAGGCCAATTGCGCTTCTCCGTAAATCGTCGAGAAAGCTGCGTCCACCGCATCGAGCCCCTGCGCAACCTTGATGCGACCGATGCGGGGTATGTTGTAGCGGGCATCAAAGGTGCACCACGTGTGATCCAGATAGACCTCGAAATAGGCGTGGAAGTCCATCGGCGTGCCTGGATCAAGGTACCCGATGTCGGGCAGATGCCCCACGACATAACGGGCCGGCAGATTGAAGGCGCGGCAAAGCGCGATGGCTACATGGGCAAAATCGCGACATACCCCGAAGCGCTGGTGGATCACTTCCGAAGCGGCAATGTCCGCGCGACCGGAACCGAAGCGATACTCGATATTGTGGTGGACCCAATTGCAAATCGCGCAAACTCGTTCCAGACCGTTGGCGCTTTGACCAAAGTTCTGCCAGGCAAAATTAAGGAGCTTGTCCGAGTCACAATAACGGCTGGGCAGGGTATAGCGCAGGACCCAGGGAGGGAGTTGATCGATGGGAACGGGCAATGCCTGCCGGTCGTAATTATCCGGCTGTGAGGAAACGGCGACCAGCGCATCATGGTGAATAATGTTTTGTCCGGGCTGAAGCATTGACCGGTAGGTGGTATTCCCGTGCGCGTCCGTAAATTCATCGGAGGGCAGATAAGGACTGAACGAGAGCTTTTCCTGCCGTACCACTTGTCTTCCGTCCAAGCGCGGCCTCAGGACAAGAAGGATGGGCGTTGGCTTGGAGGTTTCGTAAGCGATATGGCACCCGATGCGAACCGTGATGTTGAGGGACACGGGGTTCATGGATTCCCCGGTTTCACTTGATCCAGAAAAGCCTGGAAGAGGGGTTGATAAAGAGGATCCCGTTCCGGGTGATATTGCACTCCCAGTCCAAAAGGATAATCGACCAGTCGCGCCTGCTCGATCACCTCGTCTGTCGCGCTCCATGCCTCGACGACCAAGCCGGTTCCCAGTTGCGCCAGGGCTTGATGATGCGAACTATTCACTTTTGGGAATTGGATTTGCACTTCCTCAATATAGCGCAATTCTTGAATATTTTCGGATTTGGCGCTGTCATGGTTTGGAATATCGAGATGCAGCGTGCCGCCCAAGGCAACATTAAGCACCTGAAGACCGCGACAAATGGCCAACAGGGGAAGCCGCTGCCGCAGGGCCTTTGCCACGGCTTCAAATTCCCACGCATCACGTCTTGGATCGGGGTCTTCGATCAAGCGGGTATCGGGTACGGGTTGCCGCAAAAATTCCCTTGAAATATCGGAACCGCCGGTGAGCAGGAGCCCATGCATTTGCTCCCAAGGCACGGAATCGATGCGGGCATTCCAAAGACGCACCTCCGGGAATTGCGCCAAAGCCCGCTTAAAAGGGGCCTCGTCGCATTCCCGAATCCATGTGGCGATGGGCTTCAATATAGACCAAGTCTACTGCGAAAAGGAATCTGCGCCCAGCCATGCCTTCAAAGATATATCTTTACATCCTGAGAATGAATGCGAAGGTTCGTTTCATCGATCACATCGCTTCCCTCTGAAGCCAAGTAGTAGTGTCTCAGGCAGTTTCCTGTTTGTTCGCTCCCAACGGTATCTCATGCGTGCTCTCGCACGCTCTTCAATAGTCGGCGTGAGGTCGCAACCTCAAAACAAAGAAAATAAAATAG
>JAJSLI010000166.1 GCA_021272315.1 Methylacidiphilales bacterium
ATTTGAAGACGAACCCCAAATTGTGGAAAGAACTCAACGCGTTTCTGCGATAAACGGTTATGGACCCTGATGCCTTCACCGATCTGGCCCTCCGGGTGATCGCCCGCGAGGCGACTGACGAGGACCGCCGCGCGCTCGACGCCGAACTGGCCGCCCGGCCCGAACGGCGCGGGGAATTTGCCGAATTGCAGTCGACTCACGATATTCTCCGCACCACGGCGCCGCTGACCGAAGCCGCCCGTGCCAGAGGCCCGGAACTCCCCGCCTATCGCCTGAATGAATTGCGCACAGCCGTCCGCCAACATTTCGGACCCGCCGTCAACCGCGAAAGAAAGCCGAGCCCGATCTTTGCGGGTCTGCGCTGGATTTTCACCGGCACGGCGGTGGCGGTGCTCGGCGTGGCCGTCGTGCTGATATGCTTTTCGAACAGCACCATCGAAATCGGGCTCTATCGGACCGACCTGGTGCGTGGAGACAACGCGGGGCTGACGCCCGAAAGCGTCCCGACGGCGCGGATCGTGACCTTCGATGCCGACGCGGCGTTCGACCAATGGCAAAGCCGGCCGCTGGTCTGGTACCAGCATGCGAAAATCTGGGTCGACAACGAACACGACCTGGTCCACGTCATCCGGCGCGAGCAAAACGGACGCATCGACATGCTGACCCTGCCGCTGGCCGCGACCGATGAGGCGCAACGCGAGCAGATCCGGCAAATCGTGCAGGATTCGCGGAAGTAATCTGTCTGGCTTGACTTGGCGTCCTTTTCAGGAGGAAGCTGCGACTGAAACAGCGGTGACCTGAATGAAAAAGCCGTTCGGTGCGCTGGCCATTGGAGAATCCATCCACAACCTCAAAAGGAGACTGACCATGATCAAGCAATATCCGAATACATCCCGCTTTGCCCAAGCGGCCATTGTCCTGCTGCTCGCTGCCGGATTCATGGTGCATCCTGTTCGCGGGGAGGATGCAACAATTGATCCCCGGCCCGACGCCGTGGCGGCCATGCAGGTCTGGCTTAAGGAAATCGACCAGAACCAGTACGCACAAAGCTGGACCGATGCCTCGGCCTCATTCCAAAAGGCCGTAACTTCCGATGGATGGACATCAGCCCTGAACTCGGTCCGAACTCCGCTCGGCAAATGCACCGACCGCAAGCTGGCCTCAGCGCTGCATCAGACGGAAGTACCAAGTCCAACGGGAGTGCAAAAAGGAGATTTTGTCGTTGCCCAATTCAACTCGTCATTCGAAAATCTCGCCTATGCGGTCGAAACCGTCTGTTTTGAAAAAGCCGCCGACGGCACGTGGAAAGCCTCGGGTTACTACATCAAGCCCAAGACCTAAAAGAAAGTGGCGCGGATGAAGCCAAAGTTTATTTTTCGGAGACTCGTCGCAATGGCATTCTTCTTTACCGCCGCCCATTCCTCCGCAGAAGCCGGGCCTTCGCTGGCTTCCGTTTTGGAACCGATCCGGGCCAAGTACAATCTGCCCGCCCTGGCCGGGGCCATTTTCAACACGGACGGCATCGTCGAAATGGCGGCGGTGGGCGTTCGCAAGGCCGGCACGACCGTTCCCGTCACCACGGACGATCTGTGGCATCTCGGTTCCGATACCAAGGCGATGACCGCCACGCTGGCCGGTACTTTTGTGGCGGAACACAGGCTTTCCTGGGATGCGAAGGTCGTCTCCTTTTTCCCTGAAATCGCGGACAGCGTGCCCGAAGCGATGAAAAACGTGACGCTCAGCCAGGTGCTGAGTCATCAGGCCGGTCTGGCGGAAAATCTCAAGTGGTGGTCTTTGTCCAAAACTGGATCTCTGACCGAACAGCGGCTGGCCGCCGCCCACCAAGCCTTGACCTCACCTCTTTACGCGCCGGGAACCTACCATTACGCCAATACCGACTATGTCGTGGTCGGGGCCATCCTGGAAAAAATCGGCGGCAAGCCGTGGGAGGACTTGATCCGCGAGCGGCTCTTCCAGCCGCTCGGAATGGACTCCGCCGGTTTTGGCGGTACCGGCACGCTCGGGCAGATCGATCAACCCTGGCCTCATTTTGAAACTGGGCTTCCCGCCCCCACCAACGGTCCGACGATGGACAACCCCGAGATCATGGGACCCGCCGGCACGGTCCATTGCTCCATGAAAGACTGGGCCCAATTTCTTATCGACCAATTGCGCGGCGGCACGGGCATGGAGGCGTTGCTGCCAAATGAAATTTACCGGGCGATGCAGACAAATGTGGCCGCCACCCGGAACGAGTATGGCTACGGATGGTCGGTGTGGAACCGCCCGTGGGCCGGAGGCAAGGCACTCGCTCATAGCGGATCGAATTCACTGAATTACTGCAATTGCTGGCTCGCGCCTGCGAAAAAATTCGGCGTCCTGGTTTGCCTGAACCAAGGCGGGGGCAAGACGTTCAACGCCTCCGACGATGCGGCCAGCGCCCTGATCAATCGTTACCTGGCGAAGCTTAAAGCGGGCGAAAACCCGTAAGAGCTTGCTGAAAAAGGACGTCATCCTGAGCTTGTCGAAGGATCTCCAACTATTCCTTGATAAGACTTCTCTGGAACAAAATAGTAAGAGATTCCTCGACAAGCTCGGGATGACAGATTTTTTAAAAGATAGTTCTTCAGCAATCTCTCAATCCGTCTCGAAACCATATTTGGCCCAGACCGCGCGGGCGGAGTCGCCGGTGAGATAATCGAGAAAGGCGCGGCCCAGGTCGGGGTTCTTCGACTTGGCGGCAATCGAGGCGATGTAAAAAACGGGCGGGGCATCCTCGTCCTTGATGAGGTAGCCCTCGAAACCGGGCAGGTTGAAGTCAACGAGGTCGGTCTTGTAGACAAAGACGGCATCGGCCTGTTCGCGCTCGGCGACGGCCAGGACACGCTCCTCGTTGGGCGCCGTGGTGTAGAGTTTCATGTGGTCGCCGTCGTAGAGATCGTGCTTGTCGAGCGCGCGTTTGACCACGCGCCCCGAGGCGACCAACTCGGGGTTGCCGAAGGCGACCCGTTTCCATTCCGTGCCGATGAGGTCGAACCACTCGAGATCGTCGTCCTTGATGAGCGCGTGACGGCCATAGATGACGACCGTGTTGCGCGCCAACGACCGCTGCCCGGCGGCAAGGAGGAGGCCCTTGTCCGTCATCGCCTTGACGTCGTCGACGTCGGCGCTGATGACGACGTCCCAGACCTCGCCGTCCATGATCTTGTTGCGGATGGTGCCGGCGTTGGTCAACGCAAGCGGGACCTGCGGATTGCTGGGCAGGCTGTCGGCCCAGTTTTGGGCAAGTTCCTGCAGGACCTTCTTGAGGCTAACGTCGGCGAGGACCGTGAGGGTGACGGTCGGGGCCTGCGGGTTCGCCGATGGCGCGTTGGTATCGCCGGCCGGCGCATTCGTAACGGAAAGCGGAGCGGCGGGAACGGCCGGGACGACCGGCTGCGCGGGAATGGCTTGGTTCGGATCAGCAGGGCGGGCGGGCACGGGAGTCTGCGCGTGAAGGGGAATCAGCCCGACCCAAGCGAGGACTGGAACCATGAGCCAAGCCCGGCGCAGGGCTCTCTCTCGTTCCCAAGTTGCACTTGAGAACGCACTTGTCGGTGAAGCTGTGCTTCGCCCTGGCCGAAGCAACGAAGTTGCGGGGACACTTGCGTTCCCAAGTACAACTTGGGAACGAGAGAAATCGGATATTTTCACGCAGACTCGATATTGGACGCGCGCCCGACCACCCGACAAGCTTCGGATGATCGACAACCCGTCCCTACTCCATCAACTCGTAAGCGATGGCACTGAGGACGAAAAAGGCGGCGGTTTCGGCGCGAAGAATGATTTCGCCCAGCGAGACCGGGATGAAACCGGCAGCGCGGGCCTGGCCGATCTCGGCGGGCGTGAAATCTCCTTCGGGCCCGATGAGAACGACGATGGGCGCGCCGGGCTTGAGGTTGGGGAGTTGATCGCGCAGCACCGTTTTCAGCGGACGGGCCTCCTGCTGCAACGAGGCGATGAGCTTGATTGCGCCGCGCGGGATGGCGGCGAAGAAATCCTTCGGCGCGCGCGGCGGATGGACGACAGGCAGCCAGTTCTGGCCGCACTGCTTGGCCGCCTCGACGGTGAGCTTCTGCCATTTCTCGACCCGGGCCTCGGCCTTTTCCTCGTCGAGCTGCGGGACGCTGTGGTCGGAATGGAGCGGGGCGAATTCCGAGACGCCGAGTTCGGTCGCTTTCTGGATAATGAGATCGAGCGATTTCGCCTTGGTCAGCGCCTGCCCGAGCCAGACCGGATGCACGGGACGCGGCGTGGCGGCCTTGGCCACAATCTGGAAGGTGACCTGGTCCTTCCCGATGCCGGTGATGCGGGCCTGGGCCTCGTGGCCGTGCCCGTCAAAGACGCTGAAGAGGTCGCCGACGGCCTGGCGCATGACCTGGGCGCAGTGGTGGGATTGTTCGGCGTCAAGAACGCCGCTTTCCGGCGTGGGAGCGTAGTAGCGTTTCATCATTTGAAGAAGTCCTTCGCTTTGCGGAAGAACGAACTTTCCTCGGGGTTGGTGGTTTCGTCGCAGCTTTCGGCAAAAATCTGGAGCTTGTGCTTTTGGTCGAGATTGAGCTTGGTCGGCACCTCGACGTAGAGCTTCACGTGAAGATCGCCGACCACACGCCCGTGGACTTCAGGCAGGCCCTTGCCGCGCAGGCGAAAGACCTTGCCCGAGGGTGTGCCCACCGGGACTTTGAGCACCGCGCTGCCGTCGAGCGTTGGCACGCGCACCTCACCGCCGAGCGCGGCCTTGGCGAAGCTGATCGGGACGTTGCAGAAAAGGTCGGTGCCTTCGCGCTCGAAGATGTCGTGGGCCTCGACGTGGAGCACGACATAGAGATCGCCGGGAGGGCCGCCGCGCACTCCACCCTCGCCCTGGCCGGAGGAGCGCAACCGCGTGCCGTCCTCGACACCGGCGGGAATCTTGATCTTGATCTTGGCCTTTTTCTCGACGCGCCCCTCGCCGTGGCAGGCATGGCACGGTTTCTCGATGGTCTGGCCCGCGCCGCGGCAGCGGGGGCAGGTCTGCGCGATGTTGAAAAAGCCGCGCGTGACGGCGACCTGGCCGTGGCCGCCGCAGGTCGGGCAGCTGGTGATCTTGGCGCCGGGTTCGGCGCCGGACCCGTGGCAGGTGTCGCAGGCCTGGAGCTTGACGATCTCGATTTCCCGCTCCACGCCGCGCGCCGCTTCCTCGAAGGTGATGCGCATGTCGTAGCGGAGATCCGAGCCGCGTCCGCGACCGCCCCGTTCACCGCCCTCCTGGCCGAAAGCCTCGTCGAAGAAATTGCCGAAGATGCCGCCGCCGCGTCCCCCGCCGCCGAAGACCTCGCGGAAAATCTCGAACGGATCATGCATGCCTCCCATGCCGGCGCCTCCCATGCCGCCGGGCGCGAAGGCCTGGTGGCCGAACCGGTCGTAGGCGCTGCGCTTGTCGGGATTGCTGAGGACCTCGTAGGCTTCGCCCAACTCCTTGAATTTTTCCTCGGCCGACTTGTCGCCGGGGTTCTTGTCGGGATGGTGCTTCACCGCGAGCTTGCGGTAGGCTTTCTTGATTTCCTCGGCGGTGGCAGTGCGCTCGACCCCCAGCACCACATAATAATCACGCTTCGTCGTAGCCATCCTAATCCTTCTTCCCCGAAGCTTGCTTGCCCTCGGGCGTCTTGGCGACAAAAACCGAAGCGGGCCGCAGCAGGCGGTCCTTGAGTTTGTACCCCTTGCGCATCTGGGTGATGACGTGGCCCTCGGGTTGTTCGTTCGTTTCGCGGTGGCCAAGCGCTTCGTGACGGTGCGGATCGAAGGGCTGTCCAACCGCCTCGATCGGCTCAACGCCCGCCTCGCGTAAAAATTGCTGGAGCTGCGCCTGGACCATCTCGAAGCCCTGGACTATGGCCTTGCTGTCGGTGGCCGTTTTGGCGGCCTCCAAGCCCATTTCGAAATTATCGAGCACGGGCAGCAGCCGCTCAAGCAGCCCCGCCCCGGCATGGCGGACGGCATCCTCCTTTTCGCGCAGGATGCGCTTGCGCGAGTTGTCCCAATCGGCTTGGGCGCGCAGGAGGCGGTCCTTGAGTTCGGCGGCCTGTGAAGCGAGCTTGAGCGTTTCCTGGAACAGTTCGTTCGAGACGACAATGTAAGCGGGCGAAACCTCCGCCGGTGGTTGCTTGGGCGCTTCCGTTTTCGGGGCTTCGTGTTTCGGCGTCTCTTTTTCTGATTTTTGGGAACTCATAGATTTAAGTTAGGGATCGCTGGGCGGCGGCCAGGGTGATGTCGTCATTTTGCGCATGGCCTTTGCTGAAAGTCTGCACCCGGTCGACAATCGTTTTGATCAGGAACTCGACACTCTGAGGGCCGGCCGCTCTCAGCACGGTTCTCAATTGGTCCTGTCCAAATTCATTGCCCTCATTATCCAGTGCCTCATTAATGCCATCGGTATACATCACCACCGTGTCCAGTGGATCGAGCGTTATTGTAACATCCTGGATGACTTCGTCAAAGACATCGCCGGGATCGATTCCGAGGGCCATGCCCGGCGCCTCGATGGGTTCGATGTGCCGGAAGTGGTCCCGGCACAAGAGGGCCGACTCATGCCCGGCCCGCGCAAGGGAGACCTTGCCGGAGGGGGCCAGAACCAAATAGATCATGGTGATGAACATGTCCTCCTGAATGTCGGGATAGAGTTGGCGGTTCACTTCGCGCAGGACCTGGGCGGGCGAAAGATTGCCCGGCGCCTTGCTGCGCAGGACACTGCGGCACATGGCCATGATCAGCGAGGCCGGCACACCCTTGCCGCTGACGTCGGCAACGGCCAGACCCCAGCGATTGGCATCGATGCGGATGAAGTCAAAATAATCGCCACTGACCTGCTGGGCGGGGATGTTGAGCGCCGCGCAGTTGAAGCCCTCCACCTCCGGCGCCGCCGTGGGCAGAAGAATGCGCTGAATGTCGTGCGCAACCGCGATGTCATGGTCGAGTTTCCTTTTCTCGGCAAGCTGGCGGTAAATCTGCGCGTGCTGGAGCGAATAGGCGGCTTGGTCGGCGACCGACTGGATGAGGTCGAAATCGGCCTTGGTGAACGTCGCACCCTCCTCCCGGTTGGCCAGGGCCAGGACGCCGAGCTGTTCCTGTCGGTAGTGAAGCGGTACGGCGAGGTAGGTCTCGGTCTGGAGGATTTTTTGCCGGAACCACGGGAAGCGCTCGTCAAGCTCGGCGCGCTCGGCGTGAATAGCGATGCCGGTCCGCGCCACGATGGCGATGGCCGCGCGCGAATCGGCCGGAATCGGCTCCAGGAGCAGAAAGGATTCGAGGTCCTCCGCCCGGGCGGCGAGCTGGTCCGCCACGGCGTTGTCGACCTTGAGCGGCGGAGGAAAATTTCCGCTCACGATGGCGGCCTTCAGCTTTTGCCGATCCGGATCCCAGAGGTAAATGGCCGCGCCCCGGGCGGCGGTGACCTTACGGGCGCAGGTGACAATAATGCGCAGCAGATGCTCGCGGTCGATTTCTTCAGTGAAGGCCTCGCCCAGGTCGTGAAGAAAATCGTAGATAATTTTTTTCTCCTGTTGGAGGCCGGCAAAATCACGTTGGAGCTTTTCCTGCAGCTGGCGGCTCATCCGGAACCTGCGCCACAGATAACAGGCGACCAAAGCCACGAGCGCGTTGCTGATGACAAGATAGGGGATCAGGCCTTGCATGGATTTGTTGAACGCAAACCTACAGGTTAGAACCTATCTCAAAATTAGCCAAGGGCGCGTTGTGAGCTGAATTTGGCCCGAATCGAGGCGCGACCGAAGGAGTGATGCCGCAGCGCATCTCGACTGAGAGAGAAACGAAGAGTCGGGCCAAATTCGCCGCAACCCATCCGGGCGAAAGCCCTTTTGTTTTTTAACTTCGTCGCTCGCTCGTCACGTAGCACGTTGGCTATGCTCCTCGTTAAAAAGCAAAAGTTCATTTCGCGCACCCCTGGTTAATTTTGAGATAGGTTCTCGGGCGTGTTCTCAGGTAGGACAAGGCCTGCCGGGGGTTCTGCGGACAGCAGGACCTCAATGCCCGTTCTGAGTCGCGGTCTGGCCCAGATCCTCCCGCAGAAACTCAACCACGTCCTTGAATTTCGGGACGTTGCGGGCGTCGAACTCCATAAGGTTCGTGTGAGCTTCGAGAATGGTCGGAGCCGCCTCGCTACGGGTCGGGACGGGACACGGAACCTCCTCCAGCGGTTTCTCCATCACACCGTTCAGTTCGACATGCTGGGCGTCGACGTTGATCAAGCGATCCAAACCGAGATTCCGGAGCAACTCGAGATTGCGGGGGCTGGCATTGAGGATATGAAGGCGTCCCTCCCCAGCCTCCTTCAACTTAAGCCCCAAGCCGAGCAGGATGCCCAGAAAAGTGCTGTCCAAGTAAGTACAGGCGCCCAAATCGACCACAAAACGGGTCACCCCGTCCTTGAGCAGTTGTTGATAAAAAGCCTTTAAACAGCCTGAATTTTGAAAGGATCCACGTCCCGCGACCTTGACAAAACCCAAATTGGCACTGCGTGCCACCAAAATTTTAGACAGCTCCACTTGTTAATCATAGAGTTGAACCTCAAAAAATCAATACCTAGAATGTTAAGGGTGTGAAAGACTTTGCCTAATACGACTGAATCGGGCATTTAACCAATGGTGCATCGAGTTTCTAGTGCTTTGTTTCTGAGTCGGTTGCGTGTATGCTAGGCTCCATGAAGCTCGTCGTAGCCATCACTGGTGCCAGCGGATCGCTTTATGCCCAGCGGCTGCTTCACTTGTTAGATGCCGATCCCAAAGGTCCACACGAGGTTCACGTGGCACTCAGTTCACATGCCCGGGAAGTCGCCCAAGCCGAGATCGGCAAGCTGGCCATCCCGGACGGCTTCCAAGTCCACGGCGACAATTCCATGCAGGTTCCCTACGTCAGCGGGTCGGCCCGGTTCGATGGCATGGTTATCATCCCTTGTTCCATGGGGACAATCGGGCGCATTGCCCACGGCTATTCAGACAGCGCCATTGCCCGGGCCGCCGACGTTTTCCTCAAGGAAAAGCGGAAGCTGATCCTCGTTCCGCGGGAAACGCCATGGAACCTGATCCAGGCCCGCAACGTGGTCACGGTCATGGAAGCCGGCGCCGACCTGATCCCCGCCATCCCGGCTTTTTACCATCGCCCCGAGACCGTCCTCGACCTCGTCGATACCGTCATCGCCCGCGTCCTCGACCACCTCGGCCTCGACCACGCGCTGACGAAACGGTGGATGGAGCAGCCAGAGCAGGAAGATTGAAGCCTTGCAATCCGCGCTTATTTGACCTCATGAGCTTATCGTTTAACTCAACCAAGCCCAACAGGTCTGCTGGCGCTCCTCACCCTTTTTGTGCCATAAGAAAATCATGCCCTCTTCCGTCGTCATGACTTCGCCCCCGGGCGGCCCGCGCCCGGGACTGCTCGCGCGCATCTTCGGCACGCTGGAGCTGATCAAGTTTTCCCACTCGGTCTTCGCCTTGCCGTTTGCGCTTTCGGCCATGCTGGTGGCGGCGCGGGACGGTCATCCGCTCTCGCTCTGGACGCTTTTCTGGATTCTCTGGTGTCTCGTCTCGGCCCGAACCGCGGCGATGGCCTTCAACCGCTGGGCCGATTGGGACTACGATACCTTTAATCCCCGCACCAAGCGCCGCTCCCAGCTCGGCACGCGGCGGCTGACCATGGTTCTCTGCCTCCTGTCGCTGGCCGCGTTCGTTTTCGGGTCGGCCCAGCTCAATTTTCTCACGCTGGCGCTCTGTCCCGTCGCCTGCCTGCTCATCCTCGGCTATTCGCTCACCAAGCGGTTCACCTCCTGGACCCATGCGGTGCTGGGCTTGGCACTGGCCGCCGCGCCCATGGGCGCGTGGGCCGCGACGACCGGCAATCTCGCTTCGCCCCTGCCCTGGCTTCTGGCCGCCGCGGTCTGGTGCTGGGTCTTCGGCTTCGACCTCATCTACGCGACGCAAGACGTCGAGTTCGACCGGCAGGCGCAGCTCTTTTCGTATCCCGCCCGGCACGGGGTCGAGGCGGCGTTGCGCCTGGCCCGCTTCCTCCATGTGCTGACCTGGCTGGTTTTACTGGCATTCGGCTGGCTTGCCGGATTTTCCCTGCCATATTGGTTCGCCATGCTTCTGGTCATGGGCTCCCTGATGTTTGAACACGCGCTTTGCCGGTCAGGCGACGTGCACCGCATCAACATCGCCTTTTTCCAGATGAACGCGTTTGTCGGGCTCTTCATCGTCGTCGGCGTGGCGGCGAGCATCTACTGGCCTGACCTTCCCATCCCCTTCACCAACGGCCACGCCACCTTCAATCCCGGAGGCCTCTTCAAATGAGCTTCATGGATTCCATCCTCGAACGGGCCGGCCTGGCTGATATCTCAGAAAAGGTTTTTGCCGCGCAACGGCTGACCGACGACGACGCCCTGCGGCTCTACGCGGTGCGGGACCTCAATGCGCTCGGCTACCTCGCCAACCACGTCCGCGAACGCAAAAACGGCAACGTCGCCACCTACGTCCTCAATCTTTACCTCAACTATTCGAACGTCTGCATCCTGAGCTGCCAGTTCTGTGCCTTTGCGCGCCGACCCCACGAAAAGGAGGGCCAGTTCACTTACGACATCGAAGAAATGGCGCGGCAGACGAAAGAGGCCAGCGACCGGGGCATCACCGAGGTCCACATTGTCGGCGGACTCCACCCGAAATTGCCCTTTTCCTACTACACGGAAATGATCCGGGCTCTGAAGGCGGCGTCTCCGGACCTCTGCGTGAAGGCTTTCACCGCAATCGAAATCCGGCATCTCGCCGAACGGATCGCGAAGAAACCGATCCGCGAGACGCTCGAACTTCTGCGCGAGGCGGGGCTTGACTCGCTTACCGGCGGTGGCGCGGAGATTTTCGATCCAGGCGTACGCGACCAGATTTGCCGCGGCAAGGAAAGCGCCGAGGAATGGCTCGAGGTCCATCGCACCTGGCACCGGATGGGCCGGCGCAGCACCTGCACCATGCTCTACGGCCACGTCGAGACGCCGGCGCATCGGGTCGACCACCTGCGCCGCCTGCGCGAACTGCAGGACGAAACGGGCGGCTTCACCGCGCTGGTGCCGTTTGCCTTCGAGCCGGAGCACAACAAACTCGAGCGCCTGGGCCGCGTCTCGGCCTTTGAGGATTTGCGCAACCTCGCCGTCGCGCGGCTCTACCTCGACATTTTCGACCACATCACCGCCTACTGGATCAGCCTCGGCCTGCCCCTGGCCCAGGTCGCGCTGAGTTTCGGCGTTGACGACCTGCACGGGACGATCCAGCAGGAGAAAATTTTCCACATGGCCGGAAGCAAAACGCCGCAGGGCCAGACGGTCGCGACCCTGGAACGGGCGATCCGCGAGGCGGGTCGAATTCCGGTCCAGCGCAACACCTTTTACGAGCAGCTTAACGGGCACAAAGCCTCCGCTGCCTTACAACCCGATGCAGCTCTACCCTGAGAATCCCATCGAGCTGACAGCAGCGGAAACGCAGCCGGCGCCGGTGAACCCGGCTTGCATCCTCGGCTCGGTTCCCTATCTCAACGCCCGCCCTCTCACCCGGACGATCCGGGAACCGGTGACACTGCTGGAACCGAACCAACTGGCAATCGAGCTGGCCGCGGGCCGTATCCAGGCGGCTCTGGCGCCCTTGGTCGAAGTGCTGGAAAACGCGGACTCCTACCACATTGTCGACGGCTACGCCATCGGATCGCTCCTGAGCGTCTACAGCGTGGTCCTGGCCCACGTGATCCCGGTGGTGCGGCTCAAAACCGTTGCTCTCGATCCGGCGTCGAAAACTTCCAATCACCTGCTGCGTGTTTTGCTGCAAAAATATTACCGGCTGGACCCGGTCTATGTTTCGCCCGGCGAGACCGCGGAGGGACGATTGCTCATCGGCGATCCGGCCATCGCCTATCGCCAGTCGAATCCCAACGAGCGGTATCTCGACCTGGCTCAGTCGTGGCACGCGCACACGGGGATGCCGTTCGTCTTTGCGGTCTGGGCGGTGCGGCGGGACGCGCCCGACCCGGCGGCCCTGGCGCACAAGCTTCGCCTCGCGGCGCGGTCGGGGCTGGCCGCGCGGCACGAAATTGCGCGCACTCCGTTCGAGCATCGCTACCTGACCGATCATCTCTATTATCGCCTCGAAGACCCGCAGAAAAAGGCGATCTCCGCTTTTGCGGCGGATCTGGTCGAAATCGGCAGGCTCGCCTCCTGTCCAAAATTAAGCTACATCTAAAAACACCGGCGCACACCGCCGCAACCAACCATGATCCAATCCCTGCTCGACAGCGAAATCAAGGCCAAGGTCCTTGACGGCGGACGCATCACACCCGACGAGGCCGCGCGGCTTTATGCAGCGCCGCTGACCGAACTGGGCGAACTGGCGGACGCGCGGCGGCGGCAGCGCAAAAGCACGGCCTACGACGGTCGCGGCAACGAGATCGTCACCTACATCATCGACCGGAACATCAACTACACCAACATCTGCAATGTCTACTGCAAGTTCTGCGCGTTCATGCGCACGGAGCGCGACGACGACCAGTACGTGCTGACGCCGGAACAGATCGGGCAAAAGATCACGGAACTGGAGTCGATCGGCGGCACGCAAATCCTCCTGCAGGGCGGGCATCATCCGAAACTCGGGATTGATTACTACCTCGACCTGCTCCACTACATCCGCCGCAACCATCCCACGATCAACATCCACGGCTTTTCACCACCGGAATTCAACCATTTCGCCGAGGTCTTCGGAATGTCGCTGGAGGAAGTGATCCGGCGGTTCAAGGAGGCGGGGCTTGGCTCGATCCCGGGCGGCGGCGGCGAAATTCTCGTCGACAAGGTACGCGACACCATCGCGCCCCTCAAATGCGACTCAGACCATTGGCTCGAGGTCATGCGGATCGCCCACCGGCTCGGGCTGGCCAGTTCGGCCACGATGATGTTCGGCCACGTCGAGAACATTTACGATCGGATCGAGCACCTGCGCCGGCTGCGCGAACTGCAGGACGAGACCCGCGGTTTCACCGCGTTCATCTGCTGGACGTTCCAGCCGGAGCACACGCGCCTCAAGGCGACGCCGGTCGGCTCGCACGAGTACCTGCGGACGCAGGCGCTGGGCCGCATCTTCCTCGACAATTTCGACAACGTGCAATCCTCCTGGGTGACGCAGGGCCCGAAGATCGGCCAGATCGCACTTCAGTACGGCGCGAACGATTTCGGCAGCGTGATGATGGAAGAAAACGTCGTCTCGGCGGCGGGGACGAAATTCCGGCTGAGCGTGGACGAGATTCGCAAGTCCATTACCGAACTCGGTTACGAGGCCCGCCAGCGCGATAATTGGTATCGGTTGTTGAATTGATTCTTCTTAATGTAGCGACGGTTACTTCGGCTTCGCTCTGGACAGGCGCTAACCGCCGCCATATTAAAATCACCTCGGCAGCGCAAAGAAGAAAAGCATCACCAAAGTCGGCACGAGCGCGGCGAGGAAGAGACCTCCCGGCGCGATGGAACCTCCGGGAAAATATTTCTGGAGGAGCGACTGCCCCGCCGGATTGGGCGCGTTGGCAATGACGGTGAGCCCGCCGCCGCAGATCGCGCCGGAGACAACGGCGGTCTTGAGTGTATCGCTGAAATTGGGAACGAGCGTGGCGAGATAAGTGATGGCGGCGTTGTCGTTGAAGGCGGTGAGAATGGTCGATCCGATGAGAAGCGGGTATTGGCCCAGGCGCCCCAGGACCGGCTCGATCCACCAGGCCTGAAGCCCGCCATGCACAACAAGCCCCGCCAGGAAAAGACCGACGAGCATGGGCGAGCGAAGATTGATTTCGTCCTGATAGGCGGCGGTGGCCATGGTGAAGCCGAGGAAGAAAAGGAAACCGCCGATGAAGAGGGCCGGTTCGTGCGCGACGATCACGGTCCAGGCGAGAAAAACGAGATGGACGGCGGTGATCCAGAACGGGACCGGCTCCTGACTCCCGGATTCGTCGGCGGGAAGGACGCGGCCGCTGACCGCAAGCCCGGCAAATTCCTTCCGGAAGACGAGGAAATAGATGACGGTGCCTACAAGAATGCCGGAGAGGGCGCGGTAACCGAACTCGGTGACCATGTAGAGGCTGCTCCAGTCCCATTTTGCGGCAACCATCAGAATGGGCGGCGCGGCGAAATTGGTCAGGGCGCCGCCGACGGAGACATTGACGAAGAGCAGGCCAAGCGTGGCGTAGCGGAAGTTACGGGAGGGGCCGAGCCGGTAAAATTCGCGTCCCAGAAGAACGGCGCAAATGGTCATGGCCGCCGGCTCGGTGATCAACGAGCCGAGGAGCGGCCCGACGGTGAGTAGCGCGAGCCACCAGCGGGCGGGCGATTGACCGGCGATCAGGCCGAGCATCCGCACGGCAAACTGCACCACGGGACGGCTGGCCGCGACGGCCATGATGACAACGACAAAGAGGGGCTCGGTATATTGGACGGTCTGGTCGAGGTAAAAGCGGGCGACGGCCGTCCCTTTGCTCAAGCATAGCGCGATGGCCAACGGAATGACCCAGATGCCGAAGACCACCTCGACTTCGCCAAAAAAATGGAGCACGGCGGCGGGTATGCTCTGGCGAAGACGGCGCGGCGGGGTGTAATCGGGGCCGTTGTTTTCAGCGAGCCTGGCCTCATGGCGGACCTGGATGGCGTGCGAAACGTGGAGAATTTTCGGTGCGAAGAAGGTGTGGATGATGGCGAGAAAAAAGATGACCGTGGCGGCCAGGTCGAAGGGCTCCGCATGAATCCGCCCGGCGAGAAGCGCCCAGAGGGAGGCAGTGTTCGCGTCCCCGTACGAATCGACCGGCGGCGGGAAAGGCGCGGCCCCGTCCGCAAGCCCGGGAGCCGCGGCAAAGGCGCCCAAGGCGGGAACAAACGCAAAAAGACCAAGGATCAGCGCGGTGGTGCGGAGAAAACGGCTCATGGCGACCCCACGTATTGACCCGTTCCCGGCCAGGGATCAAGCCTCATCGGAGGTCCGAGGCGTGGGCATCGCACATGGCTGTGTTTTCTTCGGGCTAGGCCTTACTGCCGTTCGTCCGGATTTTTATCCGTGCCGACCGCGGGCTGGGACATTTCGAGGAAACGCCGGGCCTCGCTGTATTCGAGACAGTCACTCGCCGCGGTGGCGACCGCCTTGGCAAAACAGACACGGGCGCCCGCGGGATCGTTTTGGAAAAGTTTGAGTTTGCCGGCATAGAACAAGGCCGCGCATTGGTGGCGCCGTTGTCCGCCGGGCGTGCCTTCCGCCACGGCGGCGGCGAGCAGGGCGTCGAGCGTGATCTTCCCGGTGATAAAATCGCCGAGCTTCCCATTCCACGGGTCCGGATTGTTGGCGTCGTACGCGGCGAGAAACGCGGCTAAATCCTTGTCGGCGGCGAGGCCCTGTCCCGATTCATGCCCCACGATCCAGAGCCAGAACTTGGCGTAAACGCGGTCTTCGGTGTTGTCGTCGGCGCATTGCTGGAAATCGTCCTTGGCGCCGCCGAGATTGCCCCCGGCATAGCGGGTGACGCCGCGGAAAAAATAAGCGTGGGCGTTGGCCGGATCGATTTCGATCGCGCGGGTAAGATCGTTCTCGGAGCGCGGGAAATCGCCCTTGCGCCGAAAGGCGACGCCGCGCTGGGAAAGGGCGAAGACATTGTTGGGCAACAACCCGATGGCGTGGGTAAGGTCGGCAACGGCGCCATCAAGATCGTCGAGGTCGATCTTGGTCACGCCGCGCCAGACGTAAAATTGGACTTGCATGGGCCTGTGCTGGATGGCGTGATCGAAGGCGGCGAGGGCGCTGTTAAAATCGCCCTCTTGCAGTTGGCAAAAGCCGCTGTATTCGAGCGCCACCGGGTCGCGCGGATCGAGCGCAAGGGCCCGAACGCAATCGGCGAGGGCCGCGTCGTACTGCCTCAATCGGGCCTGAGCCTGGGCGCGATGAGCGTAGGTCCAGGCATCGCTGGGATTGAGCTTGATCGACTGATCAAAGTCGGCGATGGCCCCGGTAAAGTCCTTTTGCTCGATCCGGGCGTAGCCCCGGTAGTTGTAGGGGTAGCTGTTTTCGGGCTGGAGGACCATCGCGGCGTTGTAGTCGCTGAGGGCCCCGGTCATGTTTCCCTCCGTCTCCTTGACCAGCCCGCAATGGAGAAGGGCAAGGACATTGTCGGGATCGGCTTGGAAAGCCGCCTGAAAATCGGCCAAAGCCACGTCGAACTGGCGCAGGACGTATTCGGATTCGCCGCGCTCGTAATGGGCCGTGGAATTTTTTGGGTCCAACAGGAGGGCCCAATTATAGTCTGAAATCGCCTGGGCCATTTTTCCACTGCGGTACATCGTCCGGCCGTTGCGGATGAAGGAACCGACTTCCCAGTGGACCAGCGGTTTGAGGCCAAAAAAGAGCAGGGCGATCACCACGAGGCCGTCCAAAAACAGGAAGAGCCCGATGGGGACGATGATCCACAGATATTTCTTCATGGCGGCGACCAGCCTCAGGATTTAACCCCACCACAGGAAGGTCAAGCGAAAGACCATAGCCACACGGCATAATTTTGGCTAGGGTGGCACGCTCAACCTTTCACTCCATGAGCATACCCAAACGCCGTGCACTTCTCTTTTCCGGGCAAGGCGCCCAAAAAGTCGGCATGGGCGCCGATCTGTTCGACCGGAGCCCCTCCGCGCACGCGCTTTATGAACTGGCCGACAACCGGCTCGGCTGGCCCCTGAGCGATTACAGCTTCCGCGGGCCGGTGGAGACCCTGACCGAGACGCGCGTCTGTCAGCCCGCCCTCTATGTTCACGGGCTGGCAATCCTCGCTGCGTTTCAAGACCTGACGGCGCACGCACTACGGTTCGAGGCGACGGCGGGTCTTTCTCTGGGCGAATACACAGCCCACGCGGCGGCGGGAAGCTTCACGTTCCAAGCCGGGCTCGAGTTGGTGAAGGAACGGGGCCGGCTGATGCAGGAAGCCTGCGACGCGACGGTCGGAACGATGATCACCCTGCTTGGTGCTACGCCGGAACAGGCACGGGAAATCGCCGCCCAGTGCAACGTTGACGTGGCCAATCTGAACTGCCCGGGCCAGATCGTCCTTTCCGGCGGAATAAAGGAAATGGAGGGCGTAGCCGCAGTGGCGAAGGAAAAGGGCGTACGCAAGGTGATCCCGCTTAACGTCGCCGGGGCCTACCATTCGCGCCTGATGGCCGCTGCCGCGACCGAGCTGGCCCACTACCTGACCATGGCGGATATCAACGCGCCAAGTGTACCGGTGGTGGCAAACTATACCGCCGACATCACCGACGGCGCGGACCAGATTCTGCGCGCGCTCGAGGCGCAGGTCTGCGGCTCGGTGCGCTGGGAGGAATCGGTCCGGCGGCTGATCGGGCTCGGTTTCACCGATTTTGTCGAGTGCGGGCCTGGCGGCGTGATTGCCGGGCTGGTGCGGCGCATCGACCCGGCAGTGAGTTGTTTGTCATTGGAATCTTACGACGACCTCGTTAAACACGCCGATGCCCTTGTCTAAATACCTCACTGATAAAGTCGCCCTCGTGACCGGCGCCAGTCGCGGCCTCGGCCAGGCGATCGCCCTCGCCTTGGCCGCAGAAGGCGCGGCGATTGCCGCAGTGGCCAGGAGCGAGCAGTCCCTGAAAGAGACCGTCGAGGCCGTTCGCGCGGCCGGTGGAACGGCGGAACCTTTCGCGCTCGACGTGTCCGACAGCGCAGCGGCTGAGGCGTCCGTGGAAAAAATTACGGCCCGCTTCGGACACATCGACGTGCTGGTGAACAACGCCGGGGTCACGCGCGACGGCCTGCTCATGCGGATGGCCAGCGAGGCATGGGACGCCGTGATCGACACCAATCTCAAGGGCGCCTTCAACCTGACCAAGCCGGTGGGCCGGCTCATGGTGAAGCAGCGCGCAGGGCGGATCGTCAATATTTCGTCGATCATCGGCCTGATCGGCAACGCCGGGCAGGCTAATTATGCGGCTTCAAAGGCGGGGCTGATCGGGTTCACCAAGTCAGTCGCGCGCGAGTTCGCCTCGCGCGGAATCACCTGCAACGTGATTTGCCCGGGGTTTATCGAAACCGATATGACCAAGGAACTTGGCGAAGATTTACGCAAAAAATTGTTGGAGCGCATTCCGCTCCAGCGCTTTGGCCGACCCAACGACGTGGCCGGCGTGGTGGCCTTTCTTTGCTCCCCTGCCGCCGACTATGTAACGGGTCAAATCCTGACTGTGGACGGAGGAATGGTAATGTAGGAGTGCTCAAGAATCCCGAAAACTGTCAAGCTTAAGCAGCCTGATAAAAACCAATGCGCAGACTTGACGTAAAGAAAAAGTTTGCCAAAGAAGATATGCCACCGTAACAACGGCACGAACACGTAAAGGAGCTAGAATTTTTTATGGCCGAAAAGTCGATTGAAGAGAAAGTCAAAGACATCATTGTTGAACAACTCGGCGTCAACCCCGAACAGGTGACTCCCCAAGCCAAGTTTATCGAGGACTTGGGAGCCGACTCGCTCGATACTGTTGAGCTCGTAATGGCCTTCGAGGAAGAGTTCAACGTCGAAGTGCCCGACGAGGAGGCTGAAAAGCTCCAGACGGTGGGCGACGTGATCAAATATATCGAGGACAAGGGTTCCAAATAGGCCGCGAGTTGCTTTCCCAGGAAAGGCACCCTCTCCGCAGGGTGCCTTTTTCGTTCTCAAAGGCCCTTTCCCACGTTAGTATGCTTCCTTAACCTATGAGCGAAAGGCGTATTGTCATCACCGGCTTGGGCGCGATCACACCCCTGGGTCTGGACGTTTCAACCACTTGGACCAACTTGGTCGCCGGCAAAAGCGGCGCCAGTCTAATAACGGCTTGGGACGCCTCGAAGTACGACTGCCGGTTTGCCTGCCAAGTGCAAGATTTCGAACCGCGCAAGCATTTCTTCAATGAAAAGGACGCACGCCGCGCGGACCGCTTCACGCAACTGGCGATGGCTTCGGCCAAGGAAGCGGTGCGGCATTCCGGCATCGATCCCGAGCGGGTGCAACTCGACCGCGTCGGGGTGCTCGTCGGCTCGGGCATCGGCGGGTTGAAGTCGCTTGGCGACCAGGATGAAATTTTGCTCCACAAGGGACCCAACCGCGTCTCGCCCTTCATGATCCCGATGATGATCAGCAACATGGCCGCGGGTCTGATCTCGATGGAGTTTGGCTTTGCCGGACCCAATTTTGCCGTGGTGACGGCCTGCGCGACCTCGAACAACTGCATCGGCGAGGCCTGGCGCCTCATTCGCGACGACGAAGCCGACGTGATTCTGGCGGGCGGCAGCGAGGCAGCCTGCGTACCCCTCGGCATGAGCGGTTTCGCGGCTATGAGGGCGCTGAGCACCCGCAATGATGCGCCGGAAAAGGCTTCCCGGCCCTTTGACCGGGACCGCGATGGCTTCGTCATGGGCGAAGGCGCGGGCGTCGTCATCGTGGAAGAGCTTGAGCACGCCAAAGCGCGGGGGGCGAACATCCTGGCCGAATTGACCGGCTATGGCCTGACCGCCGACGCTTACCACATGACCTCCCCGGCGCCTGGCGGCGCGGGCGCGGTGAAGGCGATGCAACATTCGCTCAAGCGGGCCCGGTTGCCGATCGACAAGATCGACTACATCAACGCCCACGGCACTTCGACGCCGGTCGGCAACGTCGCCGAAACCGAGGCGATCAAGGCCGTCTTCGGCGAACACGCGAAAAAACTGCCGGTAAGCTCGACCAAGTCGATGACCGGGCACCTGCTCGGCGCGGCGGGTGCGGTCGAACTGATTTTCTGCATCAAGGCGATCGAGCACAACCTCCTGCCCCCGACAATCAATCTCGACAATGCCGATCCGGCATGCGACCTCGACTACGTGCCGAATCAGGCGCGCGAGGCCCGCGTCGACGCGGCCTTAAGCAATTCGTTCGGTTTCGGCGGACATAACGCCACCCTGCTGGTTCAACGGTTCGTGGGTTAAGGTATGACGACGGTTCAGGGTGGCCGTTTTGCCGCCGGGAATAACCGGAAATGACCACCATCACCACTTACGCTCCGGGACGCGCCGAGCTTTTGGGCAATCACACCGATTATAACGAAGGCTTCGTGCTCGCCCTCGCAGTCGACCGGGGCACAACGATTACCGGGCAAGCCCGCAATGACCGGACCGTTCGACTTCGCTCGCGCGAACTCAAATTGACCCAGGAAATAGCGCTGAACCAACTCGCCGCGGAGGGCGTGGCGCCCTGGTCGCGCTATATCCTAGGCGTTGTCGACCAGTTCCAGCGCAACGGCCTTCCGGTGGGCGGATTCGAGGCGGAAATCTCGGGCAACTTGCCGCTTGGCGCGGGCCTGAGCAGCAGCGCCTCGCTGGAAAACGCGACGGTCCTTTTTTTGGTCCGGGCCTTCGGCGCAAAGCTCGGTCCATTGCAGATGGCGCGGCTCGCGCAGAAGGCTGAACACGATTTTGTCGGCGTGCGCTGCGGGTTGCTCGACCAGATCACCTCGCTCATGAGCACCGCCGAACACGCCACCTACATCGATTGCCGGACCTTCGAGGTGAAGCATCTCCCGCTCGACGGCAGAATCAGCGTGATCATCGCCAACTCGGGCGTGAAGCACGCGTTGGTCGGCGGCGAGTACAACGAACGGCGCGCCGATTGCGAGTCGGCGGCGCAAGCGCTGGGCGTGAAAGCTCTGCGAGACGCCTCAACCCAACTGCTCCACTCGCACCGGGACAATCTGGCCGACCGGATTTATCACCGGGCGCTGCATATCGTGGGCGAGAACGAGCGGGTGATCGAGGGCTCGGAGGCGCTGCGCCGTGGCGACATCACCCGCTTCGGCCAGCTCATGTTCGACTCGCACGAAAGTTCGCGGCACAACTTCGAAAACTCGTGCCCCGAGCTTGATCAACTGGTGGCGACCGCGCGCGAGACACCGGGAGTCTTTGGCGCCCGCCTCAGCGGCGGCGGCTTCGGCGGCGCAACGATCAATCTGGTCGAAAAAGGAAGCGAAAAAGAAGTCGTCCGTGCGCTCACCGCCGCACTGCCGGACGTCAACTGCCTCGTCACCGCCGCGTCCGACGGCGCGCTGGCCCGGGCCGGCCTTTCGTTGTCGCGACGGTCATGAACCGCCGCAACATCCATAACTAAACGCCCCGCCGATCCGGCTCCCAGATGATCTTGTGCATCTGGAGTTGCATCCGGACATTCGGCAGCGCGTCGGCCATGACGCGTGTGGCGAGTTCGAGCGGCGTCATTTTGCCGAAAACCGGCGAGAAAAGGATCGCGTTCACGCGGTCGGCCCAGCCCGGCACGCCCGCGAGCACCTGCGCCTTGGCCCAGGCATAGTCTTCATCGGTGCCAATGACGAATTTCACCTCGTCGCGGACGCCGAGTAACTCGAGGTTGGCCATCCGGTTGCGATCGCACTCGCCGCTGCTGGGACATTTCAGGTCCATGATGCGGTGGACGCGCGCGTCGATGGGCGCGATATCGTGCGCGCCGCTGGTCTCGATGAGAACGGTGAAACCCGCGTCGCAGAGGCGGTGCATGAGCGTGTGGACCCGCTTTTGCAGAAGCGGCTCGCCGCCGGTGATCTCGACCAGCCGGCACGGATATTTTTCGATCTCCGCGATGATCTCGGCGAGCGTCCGCTTTTTGCCCTCGTAAAACGCGTACTCGGTGTCGCAGTAGGTGCAGCGAAGGTCGCAACCGGTGAGCCGGACAAAAACGCAGGGCTGCCCCGCAAAGGTGCTTTCGCCCTGGATGCTGTAGAAAATCTCGTTGATCGTGAGCGTGTCCGCGGCGGTTGTCGTTTGCGGGAGTGCTTTCAATTCCATGCTCATGAGTTCATTCTAGCATCTCTAGACACAGTGGACACCCCATTTTCCCCGGCTATGACTTCAACCTCTAATTTGTTTGAAGGCAAATCCGCCTGGATTGTCGGTATTGATCTTGCCTGGAAAGATCACAATCAGGATGGACTGTGCCTTATTCATGCCACACGAGGTACCGCCAAAGTCATAAAGGCAGCTACCACCAAGGGAGACGATGCCTTGCTCATTTGGCTGCAAGAACACATACCTTCCGCAGACCATGCGTTACTTGCCATTGACGCTCCTCTTATCGTGCCCAACGCCACTGGGCAACGGCCCGTGGAAAAGGAAATTAGTCGCGACTTTGGAAAATATCACGCGTGCTGCCATTCATCCAACTCGACGCGATGCGAACGTCCCCCAAGATTGGCACAGCGACTTCGGGATAATGGATACGTGGTGGGATACGATTTGAAAACAGCCTCCCGCATGGCCACGGAGGTATATCCGCACCCGGCGATGATTCGGCTCTTCGATCTTGACCGCATCATCAAGTACAAAAAAGGTAAGATTGCAGCCAAGAGATCCGAATCTAGGAGACTTCAGGACCTCTTGCGAAAATCTCTCCAGAACCATCAGATTGATATTGTTGTTTCTCAAGAAATCGAAGCGCTTCTAAACGCCGACTTGTCCAAAACGGTCGAGGATCAAACCGATGCGGTCGTTTGCGCGCTCATTGGATACCTCCATTGGAAGTATCAAGGACATTTGAGCAAGGTAATCGGATCGATCGATCAAGGCTTCATCCTGTTGCCTCCCAGATACCGCAACGGATTTGCTTTAATGGAATCCTGCCCAAGCAACAGAGTTGTTACGATGGAATTGGTCAATAAGTTGCGAGACGAGGACTGAGACCTTTTCTCAATCCCATTTGGTCTTTAACCCTCCGTCATCCCGAGCTTGTCGAGGGATCAGATCGGTCTGTCTTTGCTCTGAAATGAGGCGGAACTGATCCTTCGACAAGCTCAGGATGACGGATCGTTTAAACTAAATCAAATGGTACAACTCAATACCTCAACACCCGCCGCAGGAAGGTTTGCGTGATTTCCGATTGCGGCGCGCCGAAGACCTGATCAGGCGGGCCGAACTCCGCGATGCGGCCCTCGGACAAGAGCGCCACGCGGTCGGCGAGACGGCGGGCAAAACCCATTTCGTGCGTGACGAGGAGCAGGTCGCGGCCCTCCCGCTTGATTTCCTCGATCAGTTCGAGCACCTCGGCGGTCATTTCGGGATCGAGCGCGGAAGTCGGCTCGTCGAGCAGGACGACCTGCGGCTTGATCGCGATGGCGCGCGCGATGGCGACGCGCTGGCGCTGGCCCCCGGAAAGTTCCGCGGGCCGCTTGTGCGCGTGGTTGAGCAACTGGAACCGGCCCAGCGTCGCCTCGGCCAATTCGCGCGCCTCGGCGGCCGTGCGGCCATGCACTTTTTCCAGCGGCAGCGTGATGTTGCGCAACGCCGTCAGGTGGGGGAAAAGATTGAAGGCCTGAAAGACGGTGCCGATGGAGCGGCGGTGGCGCAACAGCGCGTCGTCGTGGTACTCAATGGGGCGGCCGTTGAGCGCGAGGGAGCCGGAGGTCGGATATTCGAGCCCGGCCACGATCCGCAGCAGGGTCGATTTGCCGCCCCCCGACGGGCCGATGAGGGCGAGGCAGTGGACGCCGTCGACCTCGAGGCTGACCCGGTCGATCACGGTGTGTGCGCCGAACCGCTTCACCACGTTTTGCAGTTCAAGTTTCATATTTGAAGCGGCGCTCGAGCCAGCGCGACCAGAGTGAGATGGGAACGGTGAGAACAAGATAGCCCACCGCCAGCGGGAGATAGCTCTCCAGCGTACTGTAGGTGTTCGAGTTGACCTGCTGCGCGTTGTAAGTGAACTCCTTGATCGCCATGATCGAGAGCAGTGACGAGTCCTTGATCATCGTGGCGAGCTGCCCGGCCAGCGGCGGCAGGACCTGGCGCGTGGCCTGCGGGATGATGACGTAACGGTAGGTCTGGACGCGGGTCAGGCCGATGGCGCGGGCCGATTCGATCTGCTACTTGCCGACGCTCTCGATCCCGGAACGCATAATCTCGCTGATGTAGGCGCTTTCATAAAGCGTCAGGATGAAGACGCCGGCGAGAAAGCGGTTGTCGATGTGCAGCACGACGCAGACGCCGTACCAGACGATGAGGATGAGCACCAGCAGCGGCGTGCAGCGGAGCACCTCGACCAGGACCTTCGCGAAGTAGCGCAGCGGCAGAAAAAAGGAGCGTTGGCAAAGCGCGAGGAAAAATCCACCGGCGGCGCTCACGACCAGCGCCACGCAGGCGACGCTGACGGTCGTGAGCCAGCCGTCGAACAAAATCTGCCGCGAGTCCCAGACCGATTCCCAGCCCCAGTTGTAATTGAGTTTGACCAGGCTCAGCGTGACCGCGCCCACGAGAAGCACCAGGGCCAGCAGCGAGTTGAGCACCCTCGCCGCGGTGGGCGGCGACGCCTCTCCCCTCTCCCCGCCGGGAGCCAGCACGAGATCACGCCACGATTCGATCACGAGGCAGAGGCTACTTATCTTGTCCCGCGCGGTCACGCGCTTGTTTCTTGCGCGGCCACTTCCGGTGAATAGGTTGATAGCATGGGTCAGCCGGAAAAGTTTCGGACGACGTGCTGCATCGCGGGAGGCGGCCCGGCGGGCATGATGCTCGGCTACCTGCTGGCCCGCGCGGGCGTCGACGTGGTCGTGCTCGAAAAACACGCCGATTTCTTTCGCGATTTTCGCGGCGACACGATCCATCCCTCGACGCTGGAACTACTGCATGAGCTGGGACTGCTGGACGAGTTCCTGCAACTCCCCGTTCAGGAAGTGTCGACCGTCGGCGGCTGCATCGAGGGCTTCGAGTTTACCATGGCCGATTGCAGTCACCTGCCGACGGTCTGCAAATACGTCGCGTTCATTCCGCAATGGGACTTTCTCGATTTCATCGCCCGGCACGCGAAGCGTTACCCAACATTTCGGCTGTTGATGGAGCACGAAGTGACCGAGCTGACCTGGAAGGCGGGTCGCGTCTCCGGGGTGAAAGCCGCGACGTCACAGGGCCCGGTTGAAGTCGAAGCGGAACTGGTGGTCGGCGCCGACGGACGCGCCTCCAACGTGCGCGAGCAAAGCAAGCTCGAGGTGATCGACCGCGGCGCGCCTTTCGACGTGCTCTGGCTGCGTCTCCTCCGGCGGGAGGGCGATCCGCACCAAAGCCTCGGCCACTTCAAGGCGGGCAAGGCTCTGATCATGATCAACCGGCGCGACTACTGGCAATGCGGCTATCTCATCGTCAAGGGGATGTTCGAGGAGATCAGGAAGCGCGGCTTGGCGGCGTTCCAGGAAAACCTCGTCGACATCGTACCTGTCCTGCGCGGGCGGGTGAAGGAGCTCGATAACTGGGACAAGATCAAGCTGCTGACAGTACAGGTGAACCGGCTGCGGCGCTGGCATCTGCCCGGCCTGCTCTGCATCGGCGACGCCGCGCACGCCAGGTCGCCGATGGGCGGCGTGGGCATCAATCTCGCCATCCAGGACGCCGTGGCCGCGGCCAACCTCCTGGCCGCGCCGCTGCGCAAAAAGAACGTCACCGAGCAACTGCTCCACGCCGTTCAGCAGCGGCGCGAACTGCCGACGCGCCTGACCCAGGCCCTGCAGGTCTTCCTGCAAAACCGCTTTTTGCTTCGCATGCTTCACCGCCGGGGAAAAATGAAGGTGCCTCTTTTGCCGAAACTCCTGTCGCGTTTTCCCGTCCTGCGCCGGATTCCGGCCCGGATCATCGGCATCGGCTTTCGCCCCGAGCATGTCCGCACGCCGGAGATCGATTAATTCTCAATCTCCGCCGGTTTCAGGGCGTCCATGGCAAACAACAAAACCGCCGCCAGCGCGTAGGCCAGCGCGAAGTCCAACCCCGACGGAATCGCGCCGCCGAAGCCGGTCCACTTGAACAAGGCGGGCGCGTAGCCTCCGTCCGGTGTGAAGATGTAGCCGTGGATGATTCCGCAGGCCGAGGCCGCCGCGCCGATCAGGCACCAGACCGCTGCCGCGCGCCATTCGCGGTCGATCACCTTCGCCACGATCGCGCTGAATAAAATCGAAATCAGCATGAACCCCTGCGCCAGGCTCAGCATCCCGGCAAAGAAAATATCCGGACTGAACTGGGCCGCCGCCTGCTGCAAGGAATAGCCCGGCGCCGCCTTGTTTATGGTCGTTTCGATCAGCAACTCGCCCCAGGCGGCCAGCGAGGGAATGAACCCGATGGCCACCGCCGTCGCGTGCGCCTTCGGCACCTCCTGGAACGCCTGCGCCGTGATGATCAGCCCGATCCAGAGCAGAATGCCGAGCGTCACCTCGATCGGCATGAACCAGAGCACGAACGGCATCGCGCCGGTGAGGCAGATGGCCGTGATCGCCACCGCGTTCAGCACCGAATAACCGGTCCGCGCGCCGAGCGCCTTCCAGCCCGGATGCCCGATGTAGATCGTCGGCGCGAACGGATTGCCGAAAAAGACGCCCACCACCGCGCTTGCGCCGTTGACCAGCAGAGAGGAGCGGGTGTCGAACTTGTCGCCCGCGGCTTCCGCGCTCTCGAGATTCATCATTGAGCCGATCACGTTGAACAGCGCCATCGGCACAAACACCGCCGCGTATTTCCAGACATGAACATCGGTCAGCAGGCCGAAAATCCCGCCGATAATCGGCATGGGAAAATAAAAGTGGAGCGTCTCCTGCGGCCAGGCCGGCACCGGAGAAAGATGAAATCCGCGCAGTAGCCATGCCGCCAGCATCCCCGCCACCACCGCGATGAACCCGGTGGGCAGACCCCATGGCCAGCGCACCCGGCCCGCGTAACCGATCAACACGAGCAGGGCCGGGAAAACCGCCACCAGCGGCGAGCTAAAAATCTGGAAAATAAATCCCATGGCAATGAAGGTGATCCCCACGCCCGCCAGCGCCGAAAGCAGCGCCGCCCGCGGCGTGTGCCGCCGCACCCACGCGCCGAAAAATGAGGTCACAATCTCGACCACACCGCCGAGAAATCCGGCCACCAGCGACACCTTCCATGCCAGGTCCGCGTCATGCGTATCGTGGTAGACCGGACCGAGAATTAAAAAGATGAACGCGAACAGGCTCACCGTATTCACGCCGAACGGCAGCGCCGTCACCGGTTTGCCCGTCTGGCGCGACAACCGCCGGGCCTGCCACGCGTAAAAGAGATTTCCCACCACCAGCGACACCGCGATACCCGGCAGGATGCGCCCCACCACCAGCTCCTCCGGCAGTCCCGCCAATGGCGGGCACAGCCCCACAATGACGACCAACTGGCATAGGTTGTCGACGAACAGCCCGAAAAAGCCGTCGATGTCGTTCGGGACAAACCAGCCGTTCAGGTAAGTCTTCTGAGTTGAGGCGGTTTCGGCGGGCATAAACAATCCCGCCTTATAGGGTCTGATTTTAAATAGGACAAGGCCGCGTGGAGGTCCTGCGGACGTTAGTAGGTTCTGGAAAATAGCCTTCCTTTCATCTCATGGGACGTTACGATCCCAGCAATGAAGCTCATGATCGTATCAAGGGTGTTCTCGCTCCTCTTGCTTTGGCTTCCAGCATCGTATTTATACCACCTGCTGTTGCTTCATGAGCTCCATCGCAAAATGAGTATGTCACCGGAAGAACTTCACGATTATTACGTGCGAATTGCGGGTACCCTTGCCTCTCCTCTTCTCGCTAGTCTGATGGCGCTCAGCGGTTTGCTGGTAACCATTTTCTTCTATGAGCTTCTGGCCTTTGTCATTCTTACGGGTCTGCAACGACTAGCGAAGAACGGCCAAGAAGAGCTCAGCTAGGGCGAAGCGTTACCGCTGTCCGCAGGACCGCCGTCGGCAGGACTGCCGTTCACAGACCCCGGCTCCACGTCGGGCTGATAACCGAGTGCGCCGGTTTGCGACCAGTCGAGGCCTTCCACTTCGTCCACCAGATCGGCTCGCGTACCCAGAATCTTCTGAATCAACCCAAAGCAGACAAAGCCCAATACGAAAATCGCCACGAAGCCCACCGCCGCGCCAATGGCCTGCGCCGCGAGTTGATGCCAGGCGCCGCCAAAGAAAAGTCCGCGCACCGGCCCTTCCATGCCATTGTAACCGTTGCCCGCGAGTCCGTTCGCGAAGAACCCCACCGCCAACGCGCCCCAAATTCCTGCCGCGCCGTGCACCACGCTCGCGCCCGTCGGGTCGTCGATTCGGCGCCAATCAAGCCAACCCATCGCACCGAGCACCACCAGCCCCGCCACCGCCCCGATGACAAATGCCGCCCACGGATCGATCAGTGCGCTCCCGCCCGAAACCGCCACCGCTCCGCCGAGCAAACCACGGCACAACGCCGCCGGCTCGGGACTCTTCCGCCACCAGCCCGCGGCCAAATAGGAAATCAGAAGTCCGCCGGCCGCGGCCAGCAGCGTGTTGACGGCGGCCACTTCCGGCTCGTCGGGACTTTCACAGGCAAACGTGTTCGCGGCCGCAAACGTGATCAGCAGAAGACTCGCCCCCAGGACCACGAAGGGCATGTTGTGCCCCGGAATAGACCGGTACGCTTTCTCGCGCCCCACCCGGCCATAACGCGGTCCCAGCACCATCGCGATGACCAACGCCAGCGTGCCCGCCGTTGCGTGCACCACCACCGCGCCGCCTTGGTCGACGAAACCGTGCCCGAGCCCGAACTCGCGGCCCAGTTCCGCCAGCCAGCCGCCGCCCCAAGTCCAGTTCGCCAGCAGCGGGTAGAGAATTGTCCCGATCAAAAATGCGCCCACCGCCATCGGAAGCAGCCGCCCCCGCTCCAGCGCCCCACCGAGCGCCACCGCGACCACGATGACCAGAAACACCACGCCGACGAGAAACAGCACGGCGATGCTGGCGCGGCTGAACGCGGAAGATGAGATTGAAACCTGCGTGCTTTCATTGTGCGCCGTATCGTCGGTGATCAGGAAAAAGCCGGAATTTCCCATCAATCCCCAGTGGTGACCCGCCAGCATGAGGCCCAACTCGTGATCGAGCGCGCTCTGATCCATGGTCATGGTCGCGGGCGTTTCGCCCAGCGCGGCGTGTGTATCACCAATACCGCCGTTCTGCACCGCAAAACCGCCCGCCCAGTAACCGATCAACGCGATAAACACGCCCACCAGCAGCAGCGTCGAAGTATGCCCGCAATTTTTCGCCCGCGTCAACCCGCACTGATATAGCACAAATCCGCCCAACGAACCGAGCGCCAGCAGTGACGAAAGCAGTGCCGGAAAAAAGAGAATGTCCAGTCTTCGCGTTTCGGTGGCAAGCCCCGGCTTGGGCATCGTGGCAGGTGCCGGAGTCACCGTTGGCGTTGAGGTTGCCGGAGCCGCGCTCACCGCCGGTTCCGACGGAGCCGTGTTTGTCGTAAGTTCACTCGTAGGTGCCTCCACGGCTGAAGCCGCATTGGTGTCGGGCGTGAGGGACGCAATCGGCGCCACGGGAATCGCGTTCGTTTCGTCAGCTGTTGGCGAAAGTTGTGAGTTGATGGTATTCGTCTGCGCCGGCAACCAACCCACCATGGCAAAGCCCAACCACAAGACGAGTATCGCCAGCCAACGGCAATTTCGTCCGTACAAAAAGGTAAAAAATACCATAACCTATGTTGTGGGAATGTAATACAAGCAGATTATATACTGGAAAAGCAAGTTCATTCCCACGTTTCTACAAATCGGTCTGCCCGACCCGACCCAGCCACAATCACCTGACACCTAAATCTTTAACTTGACGTCCCCTCCTCTTTTTCGCGAATTTTCCTTGGGTTCAAGGAGATGAATAGCCCCGATTTCGCCCCGCGTTTTTACGACCAGAAGAATGGCTTCCGCCAAATCCTCTCGGATCGCCATTGGCTCGCCAAAGTCCTGCTTGGCGGCTTTCTCCTCATCAATCCCTTTCTGGTCGCGCTCGCCCCCGCCTACTTTTCCGGTCAGGCACCATCGTGGGTCCATGCCGGCTTCCCGTGGATTCTCAGCTTCAATGTTCTCTCCTTCTGGTTTCCGCTCGGCTTCACCTTTGAGGTCCTCCGCCGGGCGCGCACGGGCCGCGGCATCCAGCTCCCCGACTGGCAATGGAGCCGTCTCGGTGTCTTCGCGAAGGAGGGCGCGGTCAAGCTGACCCTCGCCGTCACCACTCTTCTCCTGCCCGCCGCGCTCTGGATGGGCGCGATCTACGGCATCTTTATTTATCTGCTCGGCCTGCCATCCGCGCTGCTGAGCCTCTTCGTCCCTCCCATCATGCTTTTCGTCATTCCGTTCTGTGGCGTTGCGTGCTGCCGCTGGCTTGATGGCCACTCCGTCTTGAATTGCGCGCTTAATTACTCCGAGAACATCCGCCTCTTCCGCAAAGGCTGTCCCGATTACCTCATTGCCGCGGCCTTCATTGTTGGGGTCAACTCGATCACAACGGCATTTTTCTACACCATCCCCTTCGGTGCGGTCTTTGGGCTCTGCCTCGTCGACACTTGGTTCGGCCCGATCTACGCCGGAACCGTCGATACGCTCGCGGAGAAAGCCGTCCCCGAGCCCAAGTTCGAATCGGCAATCGTCTAGCAAGGCACCTGTTCGAACGTCCTGACCTTCCGTTCCATTAATGACCGGTCAGAACGCGTAGCCGAAGGAGAGTTTGGGTCCAAGGGCGTCAATCGGGTGGTTCGGATTGACCGGCTCGGAGAGCCCCGCGTTGGAGAGGTGCTGGTACTCCACCCCGAGGCGGGCATAAAAGTTGTCGGTAAATTGGTACTTGGCCCCGGCTCCCACCTCAAAGCTGAAGTTGAAGTCCTGGCCCAGACCGCCGAGTTGGGGAGCGGAATCGGCGAAGTCGAAGCCGACGCCTCCCTCAACGTAGGGAATCAGCTTCCAGCCGGGCTGGACGAAGTTGTAACGCGGACCAACAAGGAGACC
>JAJSLI010000040.1 GCA_021272315.1 Methylacidiphilales bacterium
GTCGGGTTCGACGTGGTGTGGCTCTGGAGCGAGTCGATGGCCTTGGCAACGCCTTCCGGCGCGGCGACGTAACCGAGGCGCCAGCCGGTCATGGCGTAGGGCTTGCTGAAGCCGTTGACCGTGAGGGTGAGGTTGTAAACGTCCTTGCTCAGCGTCGCGATGCTGACGTGCTTGGCGTCGCCGTAGATCAGTTTCTCGTAGATTTCGTCGGAGAGGATGAGGATGTCCTCGTCGAGCGCGACGTCGGCGAGGCCGGCCAGCTCGTTTTCGGTGTAGACCGAGCCGGTCGGGTTGCCGGGCGAGTTGATGACGATCATCTTCGTCCTGGGGGTCATCGCGTCGCGGAATTCGTCCGGCGTGATCTTGTAATTGTTGGCCGCCGAGGTCGGCACGAACACCGGTTCGGCCCCGACGAGCTTCACCATTTCGGGATAGCTCAACCAGTAGGGGGCGGGAATGATGACTTCGTCGCCGGGTTCGAGCGTGGCCAGCATGGCGTTGAAGCAGGAATGCTTGGCGCCGCAATTCACGATGATCTGCGAGGGCTTGTAATCGAGATTGTTCTCCGTCTTGAGCTTTTCGCTGATGGCCGCGCGCAGCTCCGGAATGCCCGACGACGGGGTGTATTTGGTGAAGCCGGCGTCGAGCGAACCCATCGCGGCAGCCTTGATATGCTCGGGCGTGTCGAAGTCGGGCTCGCCGGCGCCGAAGCCGATGACGTCCTGACCTTCGGCTTTCATGGCCTTGGCCTTGCTGTCGATCAAAAGGGTGAGGGACGGGGTCAGTTCTTGTACGCGGGATGAGGGTTCCATAAATGGGCTTTCAGGATTTGGGGTGAAGGACAATCAAAGCATGCCGGGCCGGGAGAAGCCAGCCTGCAACGCATTAATCTTGATAAAAACTTTCGATGAGGGATTTGAAGTTGTTCTCGCGGATTTTGACAATGTCCATCTCGCGGCGGGCGTTGTCGGGCGAATCGGAGGCGTGGGCGGCATTGACCATGATGGTCGAGCCGAATTCGCGGCGGATCGATCCGGGAGGCGCCTTGGCCGGGTCGGTCGGCCCGAGTACCTCGCGGATTTTCTTCACCGCGTCGATACCCTCGTAAACCAGGATGATGCACTTCTCGGTGCCCGGTTCGTTGCGGGCCTCGCCCCGGGTCTCGGTCGGCGCGCGACCGGTCATGAACTTGACAATGCTGTTGAACTGCTGCTCGCCCGCGAGCGGCCCGAGCAGTCCGCCAATCTGCTTTTCCAGTTCCGGCGTTACGGGAATGTTCAGGGCGGAGCCGAGGATATCCCGGGCTCGTTCGCCGATGGGGCCGGCCAGCTTTTCCTTCAGCACATCGCGCACGGGGCGGTAAAACTCTTCCGCCTCCGCGACGGTCATGCGGTGGACCTTGATTGCGGTGATGGCGAGTCCGGAGCGGGAGAAAATATCCAGGATGTTGCCGGGGCGCCCGCTCGGGAACTTGAAATTGTCGGGCTTGATGATGACCAGCGTGCGCTGGTGAGCCGGATCGCTGACGGTGGGCACCGCCTTTTCGAGCAGGCCGCCGTCGGAACCGCTGTACTTGGCCCAGATTTTAAGCTTCGTATGGGCTTCCTCCACGTTGGGCGAAGCGAGAACGGCGGGCTCGAAGTAGCGGACGGTGCCATCCCGGTTGTGGACGATGTCGCCGTAGGTGTCGCGGATCGATTCGCCGCCAAGGCAATTCTTCTTGAACGTGCCAACCGTATTGCGGATGCGCCGCACGGCGTTTTCACCGCGGAACAGCAGGACCATGACGCGCTCGCGGAGGCCGGTCATCGGATCGGGCGCGAGGTTCTCTTTGACGTAGTCGCGGATCAATTCCTGGATCTGCCTGTCTTGCGGGTCGGCTTCGGTGACGATATTCTGGGCGTATTCATCAATCAGCGCCTGGCTCGGGGCAAACATTTGGGCGCCAACTAAATCGAGCGAGGTCCGCGTCAGCAACCGGGCCAACACGCCCCCCGTGCGCGATTTGTAAATCGTATGCGGGGTGATGATAACGTAACTGAGTTCTTCTGCCATAAAGGGTAATGACCGTAGGGCTTGCGCCGGACAGGGTCAAACGTAAAAGTCGGCCCGAGCAAGCAACAGCTTTTTCTCGCTCCCAGCTTGGAAATGAGAGATCGAGAAAATCTTCTTTCCGGGCGAAGCGTTACTGCCGTCCGCAGGACTCCCACCAGGCGCGGTATGCGGGCGAAATTTCCTGCGGTGCGATGGCGACGATCTCGGGGCATTCGTAGGAGTGGTGTTGGCGAATGTGGTCCGTCAGCGCCTCGAATTGTTCGGCGGAACTCTTGATGACGAGGAGGACTTCCCCGGCCTTTTCGAGTTTACCCTGCCACCAATAATGGGATTCGAGGCCGGGGACGAGATTAACGCAGGCGGCGAGGCGCTTGTTGAGGATGCCCTCGGCCAGGGTTCGCGCCTCCTCCAGATTCGGCGCGGTGACAAAGACGATCCGCGGGGTGAAGGGCATCCCCTTAATGTAGCGGCGGTCTAGGACCGTCGCACTTCAAAACTCAAGTCGCAGCCATTTGGGCCAGTTCGGCTTTCTTCGCCTCGGGAAAAAGCTCCGTGCGCTCGATCCATCCTCCGCCGATGACCCGGTCGCCGACGTAACAGACGGCGGCCTGGCCGGGGCTGACGGAACGCTGCGGCTCGGGGAACTCGAGCCGCGCGCGGTTGCCCGGCAGCGGATGGAGGATGGCGCGGACCTCGGGGTAGTTGTAGCGGATTTTCGTGGTGATCTCGACCGGGCCGGAGAGTCCGCCGTCGTGCCAGGTGGTCTGCGCGAGATAACAATCGTGGCGCAGCAGGTCGTCGTAATCGCCGACGATCACCCGCTGGGTCGCGGCGTCGATGTCGATGACGTAGACGGGCCGGCCGTGCCCGCCGCCGAGTCCCTTGCGCTGGCCGACGGTGTAGAACTCGATGCCCTGGTGTTCGCCCATGAAGGAGCCGTCCTTGAAGTAGATGCCGCCGGGATGAAATTCCTTTTCGCCGAGATGGGACTTGAGAAAGGCAGTGTAGTCGTTGCCGGGGACGAAGCAGATTTCCTGGCTGTCCTCCTTGTCGTAGGTCTTGAGGCCGAGTTTCTTCGCCAGCGCGCGGACTTCGGGCTTGGTCAGGCCGCCGAGCGGCAGGAGGGCTGCGGCAAGCTGCTCCTGGCGCAGGCTGAAGAGGAAATAAGACTGGTCCTTGCGCGCGTCGACCGCCTTGAGCAGCGCGGCCTGCCCGGCGGCGTCCCGTTCGATCCGCGCGTAGTGGCCGGTGGCGACGTGGGTGGCGCCGAGGGCGCGCGCCTTGGCCAGCAGGTTGCCGAACTTGAGCTTCTCGTTGCACATCACGCACGGGTTGGGCGTGCGCCCGGCGCGGTACTCGGCGGTGAAATAGTCGATGACCAGGCGCTCGAATTCTCCGGCCTCGTCGACGACGTAATGGGGAATGCCCAGCGCGTGGGCCACCCCGCGCGCGTCGGCCACGGCCTGCGGGCCGCAACATTTGTCCTCCGCGCGGGAGACGCAGTCCTGGGGCCAGACTTTCATGGTCACGCCGATCACCTCGTGGCCCTGCTCCTTGAGGAGGTAAGCCGCCACGGACGAATCGACGCCGCCGCTCATGCCGAGCAGGACGCGGGTTTTGTCGGGGTTGGCGTTCATCGAAACGGAGAGTATGCCCTAAAGACGGGATAACTCAAACTTACAAACATCGCTTCCGTCATCCCGAGTTTGTCGAGGGGGAAATCCGCTATTTTGAAATGATGCTGAGTTCGTTGGAACTAATTTTTTTGGTGGTCTTGTACGCAGCGTCTATCCCGATGTTCTTCCATATTCTTACCGTATATGTCTCATTGGGTTTTAAATCATAGTCCTTGGATAGCTCGATGATGTGCAAACAACTGTCGCCTGGCTTTAACGGGAACGGAGGTATACTCATCGTAGCAATACTGTTCCTCAGTTGTTCAAAAAACTTACTGGGAGCCACAACGGTACCTTTGGAATCCTTGACCTCAAAAATGAAATCCTCGGCCATGTTTCCCGCTTCGTAAAAATAGATCGTATCTTCCGTATTATTGTAGATTTTTGCCCGTATCAATACGCCGGTTGAAGGAAATTGATTTGACGGTTCCTCAACTGATATGGAAAGCATAGGCAAGGTTTTGTCCAACGGGCTGCTGACGGGTGCCGTAAAATAGCCATCAGCTCCTTGGTACCATCCGAGGGGAACGGTGGCTATAAACAGGCCAGCCGCTAGTAAGTGAATCGGGTGAACCATGTATGCCTAGATTACCATTTTCGCAGTTTTATGCCCAAGCGATTTTCCCTCGTTCCCAAATTGCACTTGAGAACGAGGGGGAACTGAACTGATCCCTTGACAATCCTTCGACGGCGCTTTGCTTGCTCAGGATGACGTTTTGTCAGCGGCGGTTTCACCGCCGGAAAAGGCTCGGGATGACTGAGGTTTCTATCCGCTGCGCCTGACTTTCAGCTTCATAAACTTGGGATAACTCGGGCACAAGTCCTTGAGCTCGCACCCGGGGCAGTCGGGATTCTGCGCCTTACAGCGGCGGCGGCCGTGGAAAATCAGCCAGTGCGAAAAGAGGGTCCATTTTTCCTGCGGCACGATTTTCATCAGAGCGGCCTCGATCTTGACGGGATCGGTGTGGCGGGTCAGCCCGAGCCGTGCCGAAAGTCGCGCGACGTGCGTGTCGACGACGACCCCGGCGTTTTGGCCGAAGGCGTTGCCCAAAACAACGTTTGCGGTCTTGCGCCCAACGCCGGGCAGCCGGACGAGCTCTTCCATGCGCTGCGGCACCTGGCCGCCATGTTCATCGACGAGAATCCGGCAGCAGGCGCGGATGTTTTTCGCCTTATTGCGGTAGAGACCGATGGCGCGCAGGTCGTGCTCAAGGCTGGCCGGGTCGGCTTCGGCGTAGTCGCGCGCCGTGCGATATTTTTTGAAGAGCGCGGGCGTGACCTTGTTGACCTGGACGTCGGTGCACTGGGCGGAAAGGACCGTGGCAACGAGCAACTCGAGCGGACTGGAGAAGTTCAGCTCGCAATGGGCATCGGGATAGACGCGCGGGAGCGCCTCGCAGAGCGCCTGCGCGCGCGAAGCCGGGGTCGGTCTGGCACTCACGGCCCCAGCTTGGAGAGTTCCGTCTGCGCCTTCGCGGCCCAGTCGGGCGCGGTCGTGGCGTAGTTGGCGATCAACTTTTTATACATGGCTTGGGCCTGCGCCGTGTTGCCGGCTTTGGCATAGGCCTGCCCCGCGAAGAAAAGCCCCTCGGCGCTCAGTTCCGGCACGGCAGGCCCAAAGAGCACATCCACCTGCTGGTAATAATGGACGGCGACATCGTTGGGACCGAGGCTGGTGGGGTTGACTCCATTGCCGGTTTTCTCGAGCACACGGCCATAGCCAAGCATGGCTTTCGCCTGAAGCTCGGTGTCGGCCTGCGGCGACTGCATGAGCGAGGTGTAAATCTGCTTGGCCGCAGTGTTATCGTCAGGGTTGCTCGACTGCTCGTCGGCCAGGGCAATGCCGTACCGGGCGTCGAGAATGTGGGGATGCCATGGCGCGATATGCAGGAAGTCAGTCTTCGCGGTGGCGGCGTCGCCTTGGGCGAGATAGGCCGCGCCAAGACCGTAATAGGCATCGGCCTGCGAAAACTGGTCGTTCGCCGCCGCGTGGGCGAGCAAAGAGTTAAAGACATCGATGGCCTTTGCGTACTGTTTCGCGGCGATCAGGAGTTCGCCATACTGGCCGGCCTCCTGGCGGGTAAGGGCCAGGCCGGGATTGGCATCGACAACGGTCTGCATGCGGTCAAGGGCGGGGGCGTACTGGCTGGCGCCGTCCTTTTTGACGAAGACGAGCCCGGCCTTGGCCAGTTCCACGCGTGCCTTCATGTCAGGCGTGTTGAGATCGGCGGTGAGTTGGTCGAGAGTGCTTTCGAGCCCGTCGTCCTTGACGAGACCCCACGTGCGGCGCAGCAGCAGGCATTTGACCAGGCCGTCGAAGGCATCGCTGACGGCCGGCAATTGGTCGGGGAAATTTTTCAGGGTGGTCACGTAAGCCGTTTCAGCCGAACCGAGACGTTTGTTCGCCTCGTCGCGATCCGCCTGCTGTTGGAGCGATTGGTAGAAACCCATGGCCTTGGCGTCGGCGTACCAGATGTCGCCAATCTTGTTTTGCGCGAGGGAGGCAACTTCGGGTTGCGGCGCGGCCAGGAGCGGCTGGTACTCGGCAAGGGCGTCATCGAACTTCTTGGCCTTGACCTCGGCGTCGCTGACCGCCTCGGCGGCCTGCGAAAGGACGGGAAACGCCGTGGGGTAGGCGGTGCGGAGGTCCGCCGCCGCCTGGATCATTTGGGGTGTCTGGCCGGCGCGCTGGTAGATGTTGACCACGTAGTAAAGCGCGAAGGGCGAAACGTCGGCCTGCGGATATTTTTTGGCGACATCCTGCAGGGCCGCGATTGCGCCGGGGTCGTGTTTCATGTCCATGGCGATGGCGCCAAGGACGAGGACACTGGGGAGATTTTTGTCGTTGGGATATTTGTCGACGAAGGTTTTGACTTCGCTCACGACTTCGTCGTATCGCTGGAGCGACTGGAGCGTCTGAATGTAGGAGGCGGCGGCGATGGGCTGGAGATCGCCGGCGGAGGAATTGTCTTTGACCTTGCCGTAATCGGCGAGCGCAGTGGTGAAATCGCCCTGCTCGGTCTCGCTTCTGCCCTTGCTCAGGAGCATGCGATTGGCGGTGGGGCTGCTCGGATGCTGGCCGACGTAGTCATCGAGAACTCTTTCCGCCTCCTTGGGCCGGCCCAGGCCGTTGAGGGCCTCGCCTTCCAACTCGACGGCATCGGCGGCGTAGAGACCTTCGGGAAAATCCTTGAGACTGCGTTGGGCCTGGGCGAGCGCGCCGTTGTAGTTCTTGGCCTTGATCAGTTCGGCGGCCATTTGGTAGCTGATGCCCTGGGCCTGTGGGTCGCCGGGATGCTTGGCGAGGTAATCGCTGAGCGCGGCATCGGCTTTGTCGGTCCTGTCGCCGAGGACGTAGGAATAGATGGTCTGAAAGTCGAGTTCCTGTTGCTGCCCGGACGTTAGGCTGGAGCGGGCGGCGGCGAGCCGGTGCAGGACGGTACGGGCCTCGTCGCCCTGATGCATGGAATTATAACACTCCGCGATGCGGATGAGGGCCTGGATGATCGGGTCGGGGTCACCCCGCAATTGCTCGAGATGGCCTTCCTCCCTTTCGATGAGGAGGCCCATGCTGTTGACAAGACTGGCGGGGGTGTCGAAGACCTGTTGCTGGGCCTGGGTCTTGAGAGCGTCGAGACGATCCTGCTGCAGCTTAACCACGTCGTCTTTGCGTTGTACCAGCCGGAAGGCATCGAGGGCCTTTTGATAGCCGTCGGTCCCGTTGTCGTACGGCGCGATCATGTAAAGGACCTCGGCCTTGCGCAGATTGGCGTCGTTGGCCTGGACGCGGGCATTGGGATCGTTGCTGACCTGGTTGAACGCGGCAAGCGACTTGTCGGTCAGCGCCTCGATGTCGGCGGGCAACGGTTTCCCGGTGGCCGGCTTTTTTTCGTCGAGCGCCTGACTGGCCTGTGCGGCGTAGAAACTGCCAAGAAGGAGGTTGTAATCGGGCCGCTTGAGGCTGCCGCTAAATTCCGGGTTCTGGAGAAGTTCGATGATGTCCTTCTCTGCATCCTCGAAATCATTCCGCTGATATTCGGCCAGCACGCGGTAATAGATGGTGTCCTCCAGCATCGCCTTGTTGTCGGGTGTCGGGTTGGCTGCGATGGTGTTGACCAGATCGGTGAACGTGGCGGCCGCTTTGGCAAACATTTGGTCGGCGGCGGATTTGGTGGTGAGTTTCTGCGCCTGCGAAAGCTCAGCCAGTCCCGTATAGAGAAGGGCGACGGGACGGATCTCGGGCTTGGCGTCCTTGGCGATTTCCTTGGCCAGATGGCTGATCGCCGATGGGTAATCGCCGGCGCGAAAATAGGCAACCCCCGCCATGAGCCGAATGCTGTCGATGGTCGGCGTGTTGGGATAGTTGGCGATGATTTTGTCGAAGTATTGCGTGGCGCTCGCAAAATCGTTATTCGACAACGCATCAGTGCCCTGCTTATAGAGAGATGAAGCGTCTTCTCCGCGAACCCAAGCCACGGAGAAACCCACGCAAACCAAACCGATTAATATCCATTTCACGACTGATGACACCCATTAGTTTTACTGGCAGGCTTCAAGTTAAGGCAAATAATGGCGATTGTGTCATTTTTGTAAACCTTAACCGCCTCTCTTATCTCCGAAAAAACCAGGCGACGAGGGTGAGGGCGAGGCTGAGCAAGATGCAGGTGGTCAGCGGAAAATAAAACCCGAAGTTGCCTTTCTGGTAGGAGATGTCACCCGGCAACCGGCCCAGCCAGCCGAAACCGCGTCCCGACCAGAGCCATGCGCCCGCCGCCGCCACGGCAAGTCCCAGAATGACGAGAAGTTTTCCGAAGTCCTGCATCGTGGCTAATTTACCCGGCGATTCTGCGCAGGGCAGCCTTATTTTGGCGAAGAATGACTGCCGTCCGCAGGACCTGCCGTCGCAGGACTTGGCTCCGGGACGCCCCAGCGGGCCTGGGCGCTCTGTGGCAGCTCTTCGGGATGGATGCGGTAGTCGCGCCTCATGCCGTCGAAAAGTTCGAGCCAGGCAGCGACGATCCGGTCGCGCAACTCTTCGCGCGAGGCGCTTTTGTCGGGCGGGAGCGGCTTGCCGACGCGCACGAAAATCCGCGGACGGTCGCGACAGAGTCTCTTCCACGCGTAAATCTGGTCCGCACCGATGATCAACATGGGGATGACCGGCACGTCGGTCATGCGCCAGAGCGAGGCGGTGCCGACGGGCAGTTCCGCGCCGTTAAGCGTCGCGGTTTTGCCGTGACGAATGCCGCCCTCAGGGAAAACGCCGACGAGATTTCCGGCTTCGAGCCGGGCCAGGGTGGTCTTGATCGCGCCGCGGTCGTTTTTGGTCCGATCGATCGGGAAGGCATGGCCCCATTTCAGCATTTTCCCCATCACCGGAATTTCGAGCAGCGGCTTGTCGGCCATGAAATGGATGACGCGCGGGAATTTTGCTGCCAGGTAGGGCGGGTCGAAATGGCTGATGTGGTTGGAGAGGACGAGAGCGGGCCCGGTCAGCGGCACATTCTCCATGCCGTCGTAATGAAAGCGGGTAACCGGGCGCAGCGGGAGCAGGAACAGCTCGCGGCAGAAGTAATAGAAGAAGTTGCCCATGGTTCCGGAACCTATCTCAAAATTAACCAAGGTCGCGCGAAATGAACATTGGCTTTTTAACGAAGAGGGTCCTGGCGGACGGCAGGTATTGCGCGCAGCAGTATTCTATTTGGGCGAAGCGTTACCGTTGTCCGCATGACTTAAAGCAATCCGCGCCTTCGGAAAACACGCGTGAGCAATTCGAGCGGCAGGCCGATGACATTCGAGCGGGAACCCTCAACCCGCTCGACGATCCACTCGCCCCGCTCCTGTACCGCGTAGGCGCCCGCTTTGTCGAGGACATGCACCTCGGTGAGATAACGCCCGATGACCTCGGCGGAGAGTTCACGGAACGTGACGCGCGAAATCTCGTGGAAAATCTCGACGCCGCCTTGCGGGCCGGCCAGCGCGCACCCGGTGATCACGTCGTGCGTGTGCCCGCTCAGGGCGCGAAGAAAGTCACGGGCGGCGGCGAGCGATGCGGGCTTGCCGAAAAGACGGTCTCCGAGCGCAACGACCGTGTCGACGCCGAGTACCCAGCGGCCGGGCCGCAGAGCCGCGACAGCCTCTGCCTTGCGCCGGGCGTTATCGCGCGCGAGATCGGCCGGGGCGGGATGCGCCGCCGAAAGGATTTCGATTTCGTCCACCCCGGCGGTGACGACCTCGAACGGTACGCCGAGTTCGCCGAGGAGTTCGCGCCGCCGCGGCGAGCCGCTGGCCAGGACCAGGGTCTTGCCCGAAGCGGTCATTTCCGGGTGTACCTGTATTGCGTTGACGATGCCGTGCATCGTCCAACGCTAACAAATTCATCATGGAATACAGGGGAAAGTTCGGTACGCTCGGCGCCATGTCCCTGGCCCGCCAAGAAGCCCGCCGTTTTTTGTTTCCGCTGCACCTGACCAACGCGCTCCTTTTTGTCACGTGGTGGTTCTGGCCCTGGACGTGGCCGGAAACCCTGGGGCTCTTCACGTTTTTCGTGCTGCTGACCTTTTTCATCGGCTATTTTTTTCGCGACCCTGAACGGGTCGTACCCGCCGACCCGAATCTGATTGTCTCCGCCGCGGACGGCCTGGTCGTCGGCGTCGATGAGATGGACGAGGCTGATTTCCAGCTTGGACGCATGCGGCGCATCGCGGTTTTCCTGTCGATCTTCGACGTTCATGTGAACCGCGCGCCGGTCGAGGCGCGGGTGACGAAGACAACCTACAAACCGGGCGAGTTCCTCGACGTGCGCCATCCCGAATCGAGCGCGCGCAACGAATGCCTCGCATGGCGGTTGGAAAGCCCGCGTGGTCCCGTGGCTGTGCGACAGATTGCCGGGCTCATCGCGCGCCGGATCGTCGCCTGGTCAGGCGAAAACAAGACGGTGGCACGTGGCGAACGGATCGGGATGATCCGGTTTGGTTCGCGCACAGAGGTCTTCGTGCCGCTCGAATGCGCCGTCCTGGTCAAGCCGGGCGACCGGGTCGAGGGCGCAGCAACACCTATCGCGCGTTGGCCGTAATCTTGATATAGGTCAAGCGACATGGAACCGCCCACCCAACGCTCGGACAACCCCGGGAAGATTTTTCTACTGCCGAACCTGATGACGGCGGGGAACCTGATCTTCGGCTTCCTGGCCGTGCTCAAGATTTTCGAGGGGACGATTCTGCGGGCCAGCGGGCAGGGTAACTGGGCCGCTTATTACGTCACCAGCATCCAGTGCATCCTGGTGGCCTGCCTGTTCGACCTGCTCGACGGGCGTTTGGCGCGGCTGGGCGGCAAGGAAAGTCCTTTCGGGATAGAGTTTGATTCCCTAGCCGACGTTGTGAGCTTCGGTGTCGCACCCGCGTTGCTCGTCTTCAAGATCGTGCTTTACGAGCTGCCCAGCCGCCTCGGCTGGCTCATCGCCGTGTTTTACTTACTTTGCGGCGCATTGCGGCTGGCCCGGTTCAATGTTGCCGCCACCTACCACCTTGGCACGGGCAGCCGCAACTTTACCGGCTTCCCGATTCCCGCCGCCGCCGGACTGATCTCTTCTCTCACCCTGCTGCTGCTCGACCTGTACCAGCAGGACCTGAGCATCGGCTACGCCAAGTATGGCTTGGCCGTGCTGATGGTCTTTCTTTCCTTTATGATGTTCAGCAAGTTTGAATACCCGAGTTTCAAGGGCTTCAACTGGCGCACCCAGTTCTCCCCGCCAAAGTTTCTGCTGGCCGTGGCCATGCTCAGCCTCAACATCTTCTACTACCATTGGATGCCGGCGGTGATGTTTCTCGCCTACCTGCTCTACGGGTTCCTCCGCCCCTTCCTGTCCCGGGCTTGGCGTCGCGAAATCGAGGAGGAAGAGGACGACGACTCCCACGAGCACCCGGAGTCGCCCCCCCCGCCGGAACGCCCTTCATAGCGGGTGGAAAATCGGCCATCGTGTGCTACGGCTTGTGGTTTTGCATTACCCACGCCACAAGCAGTAGGCATTGCCTGAAAATTTTTTGCGCCGGATTTTTACCAGGAGTAAACCCAAGATACACGCTAAGCTTCCGCTTTTTTCAGAGGTAAATCCGCCATTTTCATCCTCCCGAATGTCTTTTGAGCGTCTAACATCTGAATATCAATTTTCCTGATAGACTAAAAAAAGTGTTGCATTGTTTATAAGAATGCCTACTTTTTGCCCATCGCGCAAGTTGCGATACATGTTCTTGGCAGTTGGCGTTGTTTTGGCCAATTCCCCAGAACCAGACCTGAATAGCCGGAGCCTTCACTCTTGATCGCTCACCTTCTCGGCGAGGTCTTGGAATCCCAGATGTCTCACAGACGTGCTGCATGTATTTTACTTTCGCGTAATAAGTTAAAAAAGATTATACTCATGATTCGATATTTAGTAGCGTCCGGATTATTGATTTCCTGCGTGGGGTTGCCCCTGCAGGCCGGCACTCCTCCCACCACGCAGCCCTTGGCCCACACCTCTACTCCTGCTCAGGCCAAGAATGAGATGGCGAATACTGCGGACAACACCTCTTCTGAGACCTACACATGGGTATTTGGGCCATCCTCTAAATCATCGACTCCTCCCGTAACGGCCTTACCCATAGTTGGTAAAGTAACGCCCACATCAAAAGACACGGCTACGTCAAAGGTCACAACCACACCCAAGGTCACAACCGCGTCAAAAGTCGCGGCCACATCAAAGGTCACAGCTACGTCAAAGGTCGCGGCCACAGCAAAAATCGAAGCCACGCAAAAGGCCACAGTCAATTCACCAGCAAGGACTTCAGTTGCTTTAAGGAGCAGGTCCTGTGTCCGATCAGAGGGTCGGCTTGCTCGGTTGACCGCCTATTGGGCGAGCGAAGGCGACCACTACACAAGCCTTGGTATCAGTTCGACCGGCATTCACCTCCACGACGGTTATTGTGCGGTTGACCCCAGGATCATCCCCTACGGTAGCGTGGTGACGATCACCGGGCTGGGCAAATATCTCGCGGTGGACACTGGTTCCGCAGTGATTTCCCGCCAAGCCGCCCGCGAAACGGGCCACACCTCTGCAGAACGCGCCGCACTAGTGATCGATCTCTACTTCGAGAGCCGCCGCGATGGCGAGAACTTTGCCGAAACAGGTCCCAAGTTCGCCTTGATAACGTGGCAAACGCCCTCCGAATCGGCCAGCGACATGTCTTCGGATGTCCGTGATATGATCGTTGAGTCAGACTGGAACAAACTGCGCAACAAGCAGTTGTCCGAATAGTCCCTGGCGGACGTCAGGTGCTGCGAACGGCAATATTCTTTTCGGGCAGAGCGTGACCGCCGTTCGCGGGGCTGTCACGCGCCTGTCTTGGCAAGCCCGGCTTGGAGAAGCCCAAACATCTCACGATTATTAACTTTCTTAATTTCAGACCTGAAATTTTCGCGTCATATCATCGGAAGCTCTTTTCAGTATCAGGCTAGCTTTTTTAGTGAAGTGAGCGAAAATGGAGCCGTGAGCCTCAAGCATGAAAGCCAGATCGACCTGAGCATCGATCATATTTTAGCCGACGAATCACTGCGGCACCGCCTTTTCCCGGTCGCCAAAAAACGCATTTTTCTGGCCCACGCCGGGGTTGCTCCCCTGCCCAGCCTTACCATCGACGCTCTCAAGCACGAAGCTGACCGGGCCGGCGTCGCCCAGGAAGGAACTGACTTCATGGCCGAGGTCGAAGATATCCGGCGGATCAGCGCACGCCTGATCAACGCGACCAGCGAAGAAGTCGCCCTGCTTGGGCCCACTTCGCTGGGCCTCAATCTCGTCGCCAACGGAATTGACTGGCAACGGGACGACGAAGTCGTTTTTTATCCCGACGACTACCCGGCCAACGTCTACCCGTGGCAGTCCTTAGCCGTGCGGGGTGTGCGGGTGATTCCACTCCAGCCGGAACACCTCGGTGAGATCACGCCGGAACTCGTGCTCAAGGCGTTGACGCCTCGCACGCGCCTGGTTGCGCTCGCCTCGTGCCATTTTCTGAGCGGTTTTCGGCTCGACTACGAGGGAATCGCTGAGGAGCTCAACCGGCGTGGCATCCTTTTCTGCCTCGACGCGATCCAGTCGCTCGGCGCGACGACGGTCGACGTGCGGCACATCGATTTTCTCGCCGCCGACTCGCACAAATGGATGCTGGGCCCTCTGGGCGCGGGAATCTTTTACGTGAAGCGGAAAAATTTCGAGACGCTACGCCCGAGCCTGCTCGGTTCGTGGAATGTCCTCTCGCCCGGGTACGTCGCCCAGCCCGATATCATCTTTGAGAACACGGCTCGCCGCTACGAGCCGGGCTCCCTCAACCTTCTCGCCCTGCACGGCATGAAAGCGAGCTTGGAACTGATCCTCGGCCTCGGGGTCAAGCAAATCGAGGCGCGGCTGCTCGACTTGCGCACCTTCACCGAAGAAAAACTCGTTGCCGCCGGGTTCCGGGTCGCCGGTTTCACCAACCGCCGGTCCCAAAAATCGGGAATCACGACCATCGTCCTCGACGATCACCCAAAGGCCGTCGAGCTTGCCCGCAAGCTCCGCGACGGCCGGGTCGACATCTCCCTGCGCCAGACCCGCGCCGGCCGTTCCTGCCTGCGCTTCTCCCCCCATTTCTACAACACCGAGGCCGAGATCGAGGAAGCCGTTAAAATCCTCTTGTCTTAAGCGGCGCTTCCCGTAATGTGCACCTTCCGCAACATCGGCAACTCCCATGAAAAGAACGTTCCAGCCCTCCCAAAAGCGTCGTGTCCGTCAATTTGGTTTTCTGGCCCGCACGCGCACCAAGGCCGGTCGCGCCATCCTGGCCCGACGCCGGGCGAAGGGCCGCATCCGCCTCGCCGGCCGCAACACGACCCGCAAGTTCGCCCGCCACACGGAGGCCTAAGCCTCTTTCTGGCGGCTGGCGCACGGGATTCTTCAGCGTATTCCGGCGCTCCTCCCACCCAATTGCTCCCGCGCGCCCGGATCATCCGCCGCCGCGCCGTCTTTGACGCGACCCGCACCAAGGGCCGCAAGATCGGTAACCGCTGGATGTCGCTCAACGTCCTGCCCATCGACCCCGCCGCGCCCGATGCCGCCGCGGTCGCCTTTCTCACGCCCAAACGGCTCGGTTCCGCCACCGTGCGCAACCGGCTTCGCCGCCGGATGCGGGAGATTTACCGGCGCCGCCTCGCGCTGACGCCGGAAAAAGTTTACCTCGTCTGGGTCGCCCGCCCGCCCGCCCTCGAACTCGATTTCGAAGAATTGACGAAGTGCATGACCGAATTGCGCAGGAGAGCTTCCGCAATTCCTTAATGACCTTCGGTCTTCAACCGGCAACGTTCGTATAGCGCGAGCAACCGCTCGCCCATGGCGTCGAGGCTGTGTTGCTTCTCGATCTTAGTGCGGGCGGCCTGGCCGAGGCGCGTGCGCAGGGCCGGATCGGCCAGGAGCGCCTCGATTTTTTCCGCCAGCGCCTTCGGGTTGCGCGGCGGGATAAGCAGACCCGTGACACCGTCCTCGACCACCTCGGGAATGCCGCCGACCGTCGTCGCCACCACGGCACGCGCCATCGCCTGCGCTTGAAGCACGATTTGCGGAATGCCCTCGTGCGCGTGGGAAGGCAGCACGAGCACGTCGAGCGAGGCCAGCACGTTCGGCACGTCGTTACGCTGTCCCAGCAGCTTGATGTTCTCTTTCCAGCGCGACCGCGCAATGTTCCCCTCGATCTCATGGTGGCCTGGCCCGTCCCCGGCGATGACGAAACAGACCGGCCTCTTCGCCTTTTCGAGAATCTGCCCGGCGGCGTCGAGGAGCGTCGCGTGGCCCTTCCAGCTTCGCAGCACCGAAATCATTCCGATCAGCGCCGTCTCCGGCGCCAGGCCAAGCTCCTGCCGCAGTGTCCCGGCGACGCCGGGGTGGTACTGCGCGAGATCGACGCCGGTGGAAATGCAGGTTACGCCCGAGGGCTGCACCCCGAGTTCCTCGATCAGCCGGTTCGCGATTCGCTGGCTCGTGGTCAGGATGTGATCCGGCAAAAAACGGTAGGCCAGTCCGCTCCAGAATCGGTTCGGGTAATCGACCTCGATGTGGCGCGAGCGGATCAGGATCGGCCGCAGCGCCAGCCGCGCGGCCAGCCCTGCCAGCCAGCCGTCGTTCGAGCTGTGGGTGTTGACCACGTCGATCTGGTTGCGCGCGATCCACGCGGCCAGTCGCGCGACTTCGAACGGCAGCAGCGCCTTGTGCGTCTGCAGAGGATAAAAGAGAATGCCGGCCGCGCGCGCGCGCTTCGCGATTTCGCTGGCGGGATGGGCCGCAAACGCGACCCAATGGCCCTGCGCCCGCATCCATTCAAGCTCGACAAAGACACGCACCTCCTGCCCGCCCCAGCCGCGGGACGATTCGGTGTGGAGAATACGCCATTGCCTCATAGATCGAAGCGAATATGATGCCGATTCCGGCCTGGACTGGAACTCATTTCAAAAGTAACCATGAATCAATCCCCAACGCCTCGCCCTCTGGCGGGGGAAGACAGATGTGAGAATTGCTTTTTGTTACTCGTGAACGTGATCGCCTTGCGTTGCTCTTAAACGCTCAAGCAGTTTCATTTGATGATTATAATAATCCGCATTCTCTGTTTTGATGTAATCGACAATGTCATTATATAACGGTGAGTGGTTTGCAGTATAGACACCGTACGAATTGATTTCGGGATCATCAGCTAGAAGGCTTTGCTCGATATTGGCACACATCGAAGCTTCAGGAACCCCGTCCGTACCTTCAAAGTATACTCGCCCAAGAATTACGGACCAGTTGTAGTGCGGATTTTTAGTAAATTTTGATTCATGCAGATCTTGTGTCCATTTCTCAATTACATTTCGATCTGTGATAGGAGGTGCTATCTTGCCTAAGACGCTATCTTCAAATTCGATCTTAGAAATCTCGTTCGGCGAAACAGAGATAATTAAGACCTGCGCCTTAAGATAATAAAAAATCACGCCAATCAATCCCACTAAAACGAGAATGATCAGCGGGAAGCTTTTCATAAGCCTTCTTTGTTCTAGCCCATGCCTCATTCTCTTGCACCCTCTTTTCAAGAAGTTTGATGGTTTAAGATGCGCTGCCTCCGGTGTGTTATCAAAATAGAGCAATATTGCTCTTTTAGGCGGCGCCTTTGTTGCTCGTCAGTCCAAGACCGCACAGGGTATTCTTCCCCCTCGCACCTCGGTGCAGACCCAAATCGACTGCTACGCGATCTTGCCCTAATTTCCCGCCATGAGCCTGTCCCATCCCTTTCTGGAAGTTTCGGCGTTTGTCCTGCGCTGCTGTTGCAGGCCGAGACCGGGCTACTCCGATTCGCGCATCCTGGTTATCCGGCGCAACCGGCTCGGCGACATGATTTGCACGCTGCCGTTCCTGCACGCGCTGCGGAGCCATTTCCCGCAAGCGCATATCGCCGTGGCCTGCGATACATCGGGCGCGCCCGCCGCCCGCGCTTGCAATGCGGTCAACGACGTCATTGTGCTCAAGCCAGGCTGGAACCGCCTGATTCCGTCGTTGGGCGACGCGATACGGCTTCAAGGTTATGACCGGGTCATCGCCGCGAAAGCCGGATTCGACCGGCGGCTTGCCGTTCTGACCCGCTTGAGCAACGGCGCGATGCGGATCGGTTTTGAACTGCAAACGGACCGCGCCTCGGCCTATTACACCCATCCGGTCGCCCCGCCCAAAAGTCCACACTACGAACACCAGATCGATACGCAGCTACGGCTGCTTGCACCTCTGGGTATCGATCCGGCTCCCTTTGCCTCCAGTCTTGAGATGGATCTGCCGCCAGCCGCGCGGGAATTTGCCGCGACCATCCTGAGCCGTCCGCCTTTCATCCCGCAGCGCCGGTTTATGCTGATCAATATCAGCAGCACATCCCCGTTGAAATTCGGCGACGATGATTTTCTGGCCTTGGCCGGTCTTGTTCTCAAGACCACCGGCCTCGCCGTCGGGTTCGTCGCCGCGCCGGACGACCAGCCCAAGGCTCGCGAGTTCGCCGCGCGTCTCGCCTCGGACCGGGTGATCGCCATTGCAACGCCGGGACCACTCGAACTGGCCGCGCTGTTGGAGCACACCGTCATTTTGCTCACGCCCGAGGGCGGAGCCGCCCACCTTGCCGCCGCCGTCGGCGCATCCGCGCTGGTGCTCTGGTTCGAAGGCCCGTTCGAAAAATGGCATTCCCGCGCCAAAAACCACCTTTTTATTCGAGCCGCGCCGCAGGAAAAAAAAATCCCCCGAGAACGTGTGTGGCAGGAGCTTCAATCTTGTATAATCTCGGCGGAAAATTAAGCCATGGCCTCGCTCTTCAGCCGCATTTCCGCCTCGGGCTACGAAAAGGTTTTTCGCGTCCTGGCCTGGCGCCATCCTCCCGTGCCGAGGCCCATCAAGCTCGGCCCTCGTTCGCGCGTGCTGGCCTTCACCTGCGCGGGCATTGGTGACACGTTGACCGACTCGGTCGTTTTCAAGGCGCTGCGGGAAACGTTTCCCGAGGCGCATCTCGCCGGCGTCGTCCACCGTCGGCGGCGGTTCCTGCTTGAGCACAACCCCTGCGTCAATCAGGTGTTTCTTTTCCACAAGGGCCCGCTCGCTTTTTTGCAACTGCGGAAGGAACTGCGCGCAGCGGGGGCGTGGGACGCGATCCTGCACCTGCGCGGCAACGATCCTGAGCCGCGCTGCCTCAGTTACCTCCTTGATCCCGGCGTGACCGTGAGCGTGCCGAACATGACCCGGCTCGACTGGCTCTGCGGCCATCATGTGTCACAACCCGATTGGGACGAGACCCACGGCGTCGAGCAGACGCTGCGCATCGCCCGCTACGTCGGCGCCGACACGCCGCAGCCCCACCTTGTCTACAACGTGTCCGGGGAGGACCACGCGCGCATGGAGGAAAAACTCCGCCCTCGCCTCATTCCGGCCAAGCCGCGACTCGTCCTGCAACTAAGCGTTGGGCGGCGCGGGTCGTGGCGCAACTGGCCGGTGGAACGCTACGCACAACTGCTGCGGCTGATCGACAGCGAACTCGACGCGGCGGTCTTTGTCCTCGGCGGCGCAGACCAAGAGGAGCGCCGACGGGAACTCGAACACCATTTTAAAGGCGAGTTGCGTCCCTACCACGACATCGTCGGCTTCTTTAACCTCGCCGAGTCGGCTGCATTACTGGCCAGCGCCCACGCGCTTGTCTCGCCTGACACGGGCATCATGCACCTCGGTTTCGCCGTCGGCACGCGCGTGGTGGCGGTCATCCATTGCAACAACCCCGTCAATCGCGTCGGGCCCCACGGCTACGGCGACCGCCACCGCGTCGTGCAACTGCCCCGCCCCGCCCACTATCGCACGCCCGCCGACGCGAGCATGGCCGATATCCCGGCCCAGTCGGTTTTCCTCAAACTACGGGAGATCTGGTACCAATGAACTTTCCCGGACTCGATCCCGCCTGGGCCTGCTATCACCACGTCGCGCGCGCTGCCGGTTTCATCCGTCCATGGACGCTGCCCCAGGCACAAGAGGCGATGGCCGGCAGCGAAAAAATCCTCGTCGTAGCCACGACTGCCCTTGGTGATACGCTCCTCACCACGCCGTTGATTGAGACCCTCTCGCAGAGGCTCGGACGCGAACGCGTTTCGCTGCTGGTGAAGGCACCCTACGCGGAACTTTACGAGCAGGACCCGCGGCTGCACCGCGTTTTCACAGTGCGCGGCAAATACCGCTGGGCCGGGCTGCGCGAGCGATTTGCCGCCGATCCCCACCGCCTCGCGCTGATCGCCAACATGACCGAGCCCGATCTCGTCCCATTTCTCTGGCGCTGCGGCGTGCGCGGCTTTCTTCGCTACCGCACCCGCTGGACCCGCTATCCCCTCTGGATGGCAAACGGCAAAATGTTGCGCAAGCCGGGCGCGCACGATTATGCCAGCGGCCACGCCATCGAAAACAATCTCGCCATGGCCAAGGCGCTTGGCATCGAGCCGACCACCCACCGCCTTTCGCTGCATCATTTGCGGGTCGGAACGCCGGACGGCGAGGACCTCGTACTCATTCATCCCGGCGCTTCGCGCGAAATCAAACGGTGGTCGGTGGAGAATTGGGCCCGCGTAGGCGATGCGCTTGCGGCCAGGCATGGCTGCCGCATCACGCTCACCGGCGACCGCGGGGAAGTGACGCTTGCCGCCGCCATCGCCGCAGGCATGAAAACTTCCGCGCAGATACTGGCCGGAAAACTTTCCCTGCTTGAACTCGCCCAACTCCAGACCCGCTCTCTCGCCTTCCTTTCCGGCGACACCGGCCCCTATCATCTCGCCGTTGCCGTTGGATGCCCGACGGTGACGCTTTTCGCGCCGACCGACCGAGGTTCTTCGATGGAAGCGTGCGGTCCGCATCAGGCCAACGCGACGTTCCATCGTGCGATACAGACCACCCGGTACGGCGATTCGATCTTCTCGATTCCGCTCGAGAAGATGTTGGCCGAGGCGGAGGCTGTTGTCGCCGCGGCCCGGCAACTACGCTCCCGAACCGAGGTCACGCCGTCGGCAGGCGCCGCCGCCGGAGAACCGTCATGAAGATCGGCGTTTTCATCCCCAACGCGACTTTCGACCTGCCCGGCACTCCCGAAGTCGGCGGCATCGAGACGTTTTCCTTCACTGTGGGCGAAGCGCTCCAGCGCCTCGGCCACGAGGTGGTGATTTTTGGCGGCGCGCCCAAACCGGGCCGCACCCACCGTGCCACAAACGTCCCGCTCGAACTGCATCCTTACTGGGAAACGCAATTGATCCCCGATCTTGGCACGCGGTTCCAGCGCCTGGTCCAGCGGCTACACTACGGCTGGAGCTCGCGCCGCGCCTGGGCGCGTTGCCGCGTTGATCTTGTGGTGCTGGCCAAGCCGTTCGACTGGCCCGTTGCCTGGTTCTGGAAACGATCACGGCCCGGACTCAAGGTCATCATGGGTTTTCACGGCACCGATTTCTACGCTGGCGACCGCCTCTTCTACGGCGCGGTCGACGCCGCCTTTGCGGTGAGCCGTTCCGTGGCCGATCTCGCCGCGGCCCGCGTTGGCCGGCGTCCTGTGCTGGTCCCGAACCCGGTCGACGTGAACTTCTTCTCGCCGGGAGAAAAAAAGCCCGCGAGCGATGATTGGCACGTCGTTGCCGGCGGACGGCTCGTCGGCTGGAAGGGATTTTCTAATCTTGTCGAAAGCGTGGCGCGCCTACGCGACAAGCATGAGATCGTCGCGAACTTGACGATCGCCGGTGATGGTCCCGAACGTGATAAACTGGTTGCGCAAATTGCCAAGCTCGGCCTTCAGGAGCGCGTGAAACTCTGCGGCCGGCTTGATCCGCCCGCCTTGCGCGCCTTGCTCCACTCCGGCGATCTTTATGTCCAGCCCTCGATCGGTCTCGAGGCTTTCTCGATCAGCGCGCTCGAAGCCGCTTGCACCGGCCTGCCGCTGCTTCTTTCCGATCAAGTCGGGCTGGCCGGTTACCTGACCGAAGCGGATGCTATCATTTACCCCGCGCACGATGTCGCCGTGCTCGTCTCCCGGCTGAAAATCGCGCACGACCGGCGTCACGACCCGGCTTGGACCGACAACGCCGCGCGCCACGACCGGCTGCGGGAACAATTCGCGCCGGAACGAGTAGCCCAGCAGATACTCGATCTGGCGGCATAGGGATGAGGAGCGCAGGACTTATCCTCAATGGCTGGAATGTCTCATTTGGAACCGGGAGCTTGCCGCGCCATCGCCTGCGCTGCGGCCAGATTCTTTTGTGCATCGCTATAGTCAGGTTTCAATCGCAAGGCCTCTTGGAATTGGGATATTGCTTCATTCACTCGCCCCTTTTGAATAAGAGCGATGCCGAGATTACTGTGAGCTTCGGGAAGGTTGCGATTGATTTCCAAGGCCTTTTTGAATTGGACGATGGCCTCGTCCACCCGCCCCTTTTGTAAGAGCGCATTACCAAGGTTGTAATGGGCTTCCATATAGTTGGGGTTGAGTTCCAGGGCCTTTTGGTACTGCGCAATCGCCTCGTCCATCCGTCCCTTTTGTAGGAGCGCATTGCCGAATTTGAAGTGAGCTTCAACATCGTTGGGATCGATTCCCAAGGCCTCTTGATACTGCGCAATGGCTTCGTCCATCCGCACCTCTTGTAAGAGCACATCGCCCAGGTTGGTGTGGACGGACGCATAGTTGGGATTGATTTCCAAGGCCTTCTGATACTGCGCAATGGCCGCGTCGATCCACCCCTTTTTTAAATAAGCATTGCCGAGGTTGTTGTGGGCTTGGGCTATGTCGGGGTAGATTTGCAGAACCTTCTGGTACTGTTCGATGGCCGCATCCACCTGGCCTTTGTGAAAAAGGGCCATGCCAAGGTTGGTATGAGCTAAGACATGGCCAGGATTGATTTCCATGGTCTTTTGGAACTGGGCTATCGCCTCGTCTTCTTCCCCTTTTTGGGAAAGAGCGATCCCCAGATTGTAGTGGGCCATCCACGACTCGGGATTGTGTGCCACGCAGTAGCTCCAGAGATTTTCCGGGCTGGCAAATTTCTCCGCATAACTGCGGCTTTTCCCCGCCAGTAGGACCAGAATCGTCGCCACACCCGCCCAGCCTATGAAACGAAGCCCCGGCGCCGCCCGGTTGTCCAATGCCCCCAGCCCCGCCACGGCCAGACCGATCAAACCCACAATCGGCACGTAGAGAAAATGGTCCATGACCCAGGTGAAGTACGTGTAACCGGCGACGCTCACGCTCACGAATGGCGCCAGCATCATGAGAAAATAGCCGAGCCCGAGCAACATGTGCCGTCCCCAGCTCGCGCGATACTTCCAAAACCAAAAAAAATAACCGGCCATGACCGGCCACGGCAGCAGCTCAGGCAGGGAAGGGGGATCGATCTTCCATTGGGGATATATGGGCAGTAAGTGCGCCGGCCACACCGCCTTCCAGAAATAAAACGCGAGCGAGGAACCGGTTAGCGCCAGACGGGACAAAACCCCGCCCAAGTCCGGTGCCTGAGAGGGGGCGTGATGAAGTTGGCTGTACCAGTGGCCGCAACGGAGGGTGACCCACCCAAGCGTCAGCGAAACGAGAAAAAAGGGTGTGCTCGCCTTCAGGTCGTTCCACCCAAAGCGGCCCCGTTTCCACCACGCATAAAGCAGGATGACCACCGGGAACATGACCAGGGTCGTTTTGCTTAGCATCGCCAGAAGGAAAAATCCTAACGCCAGCAGATAATCCCGTCGCGAGCCGGAGCCATCGTAATCAAGATAAAAACACATCGACAGCAGAAAGAAAGGCATGGAAAGCGTGTTTTTCAACTCCGCGATCCAGGCCACCGACTCGACCTGCACGGGATGAATGGCAAAGAGCAGCCCGCCGAGCCACGCCAGACGCAAGCCCAGCTTGTGGAAAAGTCGCCAGACTAGCAGTGAAGCGGCGAGATGCAGGACGATATTGGTGACATGATAGCCAAAAGTGTCGTTGCCCCAGAGATGCCATTGCGCCCACTGGACACTCGCCTTGAGCGGGTAGTAATCGGCCTGCGAGCCCGGCTCGAACCAGATACTCCAGAGTCCATTAGCGCTCTGCGTGACCGGGTTTTGCGTGATATCGAAGCCGTCATCCCACAGCCAGTCCCCATGCAGCACCGGCCAGAAAATCACCGCCGTTGCGAAGATAATCACGGCAGCCTGTAAAAACGGCATGAATTCTGACGACAGCCTCAGCGTCAACCCTCCATAGACGCGCGATAGGTCCGGCCTTCCCCTCTTTCTTGCGTCGAGCATGGCCATACCGTATCGGTCAAAAGGATGAAGCTTTTCTGCTTTCATAAAAGCAGATATTGCCTGGGTCCGCCGGGCCGCCAGAAACTCCAAAACCTGCCATGTCAGACGTCACTCCTATTATGGCCGCGTCAGATTTTCTTTGCCGGTTTGCGGGCGGTGCCCCGGGTTGGTTTCGGGTAAGCTGTTGACTTCGCTTTCGGTTCGATTTTTGCCAGCCCCGCCTGCTGCTTCAGTTCCATGATCTGGTCGCGCAACAGCGCTGCTTTCTCGTAGTGCATGGACGCGGACGCCGCCAGCATTTCCGATTCGAGTTCCTGCAGCACCTGCATGATATCCATGTCGGGCGTCGCCTCGCCCACCACGTTCGCGGCAATCTGACGCCCTTTGAGCACATGGCCGAGGCTCTCCTGCACGGCGCGCACGACCGAGCGCGGCGTGATCCCGTGCGCCTGGTTGTAGGCGATCTGTTTTTCGCGCCGCGCTTTGCTCACCGCGATCAAGTGCCGGATTGAATCGGTAACGGTGTCGGCGTAGAGAATGACCAGCCCGTTCTGATGCCGCGCCGCGCGGCCCGCTGTCTGGATCAGCGAGGTTTGCGATCGCAAAAAGCCCTCCTTGTCGGCATCAAGCACCGCAACCAACGATACCTCGGGCAGGTCGAGCCCCTCACGCAGGAGGTTGATCCCGACCAACACGTCGACCTCTCCCGTGCGGAGGCTGCGCAGGATTTCCACCCGCTCGATTGTGTCGATTTCCGAGTGGATATAGCGCACTCGCACGCCGAGATCGCGCAGGTAATCGGCCAGGTCTTCCGCCGTCCGCTTGGTCAGCGTCGTTACCAGCACCCGCTCGCCCTTTTCCACGCGCAGGCGCGCTTGCGCGAGCAAATCGTCCACCTGCCCGGTCAACGGTTTCACCACGATCTCCGGGTCGAGCAGTCCCGTCGGGCGGATGACCTGCTCCGCGGTGATGCCGCCCGCCTGCTGCACCTCGTATTTGGCCGGCGTGGCCGAGACATAGACTCGCTGCCCGACCAAGTCGTCGAATTCAGGGAATTTGAGCGGACGGTTGTCGAGCGCCGATGGCAGCCGGAATCCGTGCTCAACCAGCACCGTCTTGCGCGAGCGGTCTCCTTCGTACATCCCGCCGATCTGTGGCACGGCCACGTGCGACTCGTCGATGATGGTCAGAAAGTCCTTCGGGAAAAAGTCGATCAGCGTAAACGGGCGCGAGCCGGGCGGGCGGCCGCTGGTATGGCGCGAGTAATTTTCAATTCCGTTGCAGAACCCCATCTCCTCCATCATCTCGAGGTCGAACGTTGTCCGCATTTTGAGTCGCTGCGCCTCCAGGAGTTTGCCTTGCTTCTCCAGCTCCGCGATCCGTTCGTCCAGCTCAGCCCGGATCGTGCTGAGCGCGTGGCGCATCTTGTCCGCCGGCGTCACGTAGTGCCGCGCGGCGAAAATGGTCGTCGCCTCCAGTGTCTCAATGTTTTCACCGTCGAGCGGTTCGAACCGCGTCAAACGTTCGATCTCATCGCCGAAAAACTCGACCCGCACCGCGTCTTCCGTGTAGGCCGGGCAAAGTTCCACCGTATCACCGCGTACGCGGAACTTGCCGCGCGTGAGCTGGTAATCGTTCCGTTCGTACTGCATCTCCACCAGCCGCGCCAGAAATGCCTCACGGGTCAGAAACTGCCCCTTCTGCACCGGGCAGACCATGTCCTTGTAATCTTCGGGTGAACCAAGGCCGTAGATGCACGAAACGCTGGCCACTACCAGAACGTCGCGCCGGGTCAGTAGCGCGCTGGTGGCCGAGAGCCGCAGCCGCTCGATTTCCTCGTTCACGCTCGAGTCCTTTTCAATGTAGGTGTCACTCCGCGGGATATAGGCCTCGGGTTGGTAATAATCGAAGTAGGAGACGAAATATTCGACGGCGTTGTCGGGGAAAAACTGTTTGAACTCGCTGTAGAGTTGCGCGGCAAGCGTTTTGTTGTGGGACAGTACCAAGGTAGGGCGGTCGAGTGCCGCCACCACGTTGGCGATGGTGAACGTCTTGCCCGAACCGGTCACGCCCAGCAGTACCGAGTGCTTTTCCCCGGTGCGGAGCCGCTGGAGCAGCTTCTCGATCGCCTGCGGCTGGTCGCCCTTCGGCGGAAACGGGCTCTGCAATTTGAACGGCATCTGTTTAATTTATATCCGATTTGCCGGAAGCAAAGCGTGGGGAAAGCGGGAAAAGAATGGGGCGGCTTTCATGGATTGCACAATTACCTCCTTGGAACCACGGGACGCTTTGCCTATCTTGTCACATGGTGGATGAGGTCCGCTATTACTACTCGAAGGATGGCACTGAGACGCAGGGGCCGGTCAACAAAACCGCCCTTCGCCAGTTGTTTCTCGACCAGATCATCGATTCCGGAAGTTTCATCTGTCGCGAGGACGAATCCGACTGGCAACCGCTTGATCCCGGAATATTTCAGTCCCGCCCAATGCTTCGTCCCCCCTTGCGCGGTCCCAGGCCGACGCAATCCTCTCCATCCTCCGGACCTTCCAGACCGAAACTCCGTTCCTTCCATCGGAATGCCTGGTACACCGACACCAACTTGCTCGATCCCCGTTTCCTTCGGACCCTCAATGTCATTTGTGTCGTTCTTACTTTCGGCGGCGCCCTCCTTGCCGTGCATCTGCGTTACGTTGTCTTCGCCGATACCCTTCGTTCCGCCGACAGCCTTTATGAGGTCTTGGAGTATTTTGCCGGGTCGGCTGGCGTCATCTTCATCCTGCCATACTTGTTTTCTCTTTTTTTTCGGTATCCCACCCGCCGCCCGGCTCTCGTTATCGGCATCCTCTGCGTCGCCCCGCTTCTCCTCTGGGCCGAATACAAGTTCTTCTCCAGCGACGCTGCAAGGCACGGGCTCTTTGCCAGGGAAAATTCCGCGGACGCGTCCGATTTGAATGTTCCCTGGCGAATCCTGCCCAACGGTTATATCGATTTCGCTCCCGCGCTGCTGAATCTCCAGGAAATCAAGGGCGCCGCCTCGACCGACAACACCGATATGGCCGTCGTCCGGCGCGATCTTGTCGTTGTGATCGATGACCTCATGACCAGGCTCAAGGCCTGCAATGCCGCGGCGGGGAATTGCGCCCCTTTCAATCCCCTCACCATCGGCAGCCTTGATACGATCAAGACCCGCCTCTCCCTAATCTCCACCCTGCGCGACACCCAGGCCGACCTCGACAATTTTCTGCAGGCCCTAGTCGCCAATTGCCGCGTCGCCGTTGCCACGGACGATTTAAGCTCCGATTCCCTCAACGAGACCATTGCCAATTTCCGCAAATCGGCCCGGACGGACCAACTGTCGGCTTTGACCAACATCACCATGAAAATTTCCGACGACGAAACCGCTTGCCTCACAATTCTCGAGCAAAACTGGGGCCGCTGGCACGTCGATAACGGCGCCATCTCCTTTGACGATCCCAATGCGCTCGCTTCCTATAACATTTCGTTGCAGGCTGTGCAGAACGATATCCAGGCGGTCCACGATCTCGAGAAGCAGTAAACATGCGTGTCGAAATCATCAATACCGGCACTGAACTCCTCCTCGGTCAGGCCACCAACACCCACCTCGGCTATCTGGCCCAGGGCCTTTTCGGGCTCGGTTTGAGGGTCGAGCGTCAGGTCACCGTTCCCGACGGTCCCGCCATCACCGCCGCTTTGCGCGAGGCCATGGCCCGGGCGGAGCTCATCTTCGTCACCGGCGGGCTCGGCCCCACGTCCGACGACATTACCCGCGACGCCGTGGCCGAGGTTTTCGGCAAAAAGCTGATCTTTCACCAAGAGATCCTCGACGGCATCGCGGCCAAATTTGCTTCGCGCCATCTCGCCATGAACGATCTTCAGCGCGCCCAGGCCATGGTCCCCGAAGGCGGCGTCGTGCTCGACAACGCGTACGGCACCGCGCCGGGCCTTATCGTCGAAACCGAGCGTGTGATCGCCATACTTCTGCCCGGGCCGCCCGGCGAACTCCGCCCCATGTGGGAGGCCGGCGCGCTGCCGTGGCTCAAAAAGAAATTGGCCGGACGTCTCGCTCCGGTCCACGAAATCACGCTGCGCATTCTCGGTTTGGGCGAAACCCGCGTGCAGTTGCTGCTCGAGGACGAAGTGAAGGCGCTCGGCCCCATTGAAGTCGGCTACTGCGCCCGCCCAGGCGAAGTCGATCTGCGTCTTATCGGCCCCGACCCGGCACTCGTGCGGAAGGCCGGCGATCTCGCCCGCGGCAGGCTGGGCGATGCCATCTACGCCGAGGGTGGTGTTACGATGGAGGAAACCGTCGTTCTCCTCGCCCGCGCCGCCGGCAAGACGGTCGCCACGGCCGAATCGTGCACCGGCGGGCTTGTCGCCAGCCGCATCACCAATGTCCCCCACAGTTCCGAAATCTTCCGCTACGGCTGGGTCACCTATGCCAACGAAGCCAAGATCACCGAACTCGGCATCGCGCCCGAACTTCTCGAGAAGCACGGCGCCGTCAGCGCGGAAACCGCCCGCGCCATGGCCGAGGGCGCCTTGCGCGGCAGTGACGCCGATCTCGCCATCGCCGTCACCGGCATTGCCGGTCCCACCGGCGGCACGCCCGAAAAGCCGGTCGGCCTGGTCTGGTTCGCCCTCGCGCGCCGCGACGGCCCGGTCGACACGCTCCAGCGCAACCTCTCCACCCAGCGTGAGACGTTCAAGTATATGGCTTCGCAAATCGCGCTCGATTTGGTGCGGCGCGCGCTCGTCGCGTAGCGCGGTGGCTGGCCGGTGCGGACTTGGCAGGTTGATTTGAGCGAACATCATTTGTTGTGTCATATTAATTATTTGAAGCGAATTTGGCGCTCCGAGCGAAAAAAGAAATCGGTTTTGTGGAGCCTTGTGGCGCTTAGCTGCGTCTTGCTGCGTCCAATGCGACTTTTGGGCTGCCTGGAGATTTTGCGTTGTTCTCGTTTCCAAGTTGAAATGGAGGGCGGAGCCGCCCGCTGGTAGCGGGCTGATGGCGGGCTTGCCGGACTTGTCTGGCGACGGGGCGTCCATGGCCGCACGTTACCGCTGGCCAACCCCCGCTGTCTTGGCGATCTGCGCGAAAAGCGCGATGGTGGGGATTAAAAGCGGCGTCTGGAAAAATAGCTGTCCCCTCTTTTCTAGAACTGTGAGTCTATACCAAGACCTGACCCCTTTATGTTTTTTCCCCCCGACCCGTGGCAATCTTCCCAGCCGCCTTTTAGTTTCAAGTATGACGGGAAGGAGTCATCCACGCTTCTTTCCAGCTGGCAGAAGTCGCAGGAATCGGTGCCCAGCGAGGGGGGGCAGTTAGAGCGCAAAACTTTCACCGATCCAGCGACCGGTCTCAAAGTCACCGCCGAAGTGCGAACGTTCAGGGACTACGACGCGGTGGAATGGGTCCTTAAATTCTCGAATCAAGGCAAGACCGACACGCCGATCCTTGAGGACATCGAGCCCCTGGCCTCCTCCCTGCCGGTTACGACCGCCGCTCAGGTGGTGGTCCATTCCGTCCAGGGGAGCAGCGCGAGCCAGACCGACTTTGAGCCGCAAATTCAACCTCTGGGACAAAACGGAAGCGTCAAGTTGGGATCGAGCGGGGGCCGCTCTTCCAACGGGATGCTCCCTTTTTTTGATCTTCAGGTCGATCAGCACGGCGTCATCGGGGCGATTGGCTGGACGGGCAACTGGAGCGCAGAGTTTTCCCGGAATCATGAGGGAAACACGGTTAGCTTGAGCGCGGGAATGCAAAAGACCCATCTCGTGCTGCATCCGGGCGAGGAGATCCGCACACCCCGGATTTTGCTTTTGAACTGGAGCGGAGACCGGGACGAGGCGCACAACATCTGGCGCCGACTCTTGCTTGCCTATTATACGCCGCAGGAAAAAGGGCAGCCGTTGGTCGGACCAGCCTGTTATCTCACCTGGGGCAATGCGCTCCTTGGCAACAAATTGGCGCGGGCCCAGGAGCTGGTCCAGAAACAGATTCCGTTCGACGTCTACTGGATCGATGCCGGCTGGTACGGAAATGAAGACTATACCGAGGGCTCAACCGTGCATGACACGCCCTGGTGGAGGAATCGGGGCAACTGGTGGCCCAACAAGCCATGCTATCCTGACGGGTTCAAGCCGCTCAGCGCTCTTTTGCATCAAAAAGGTATCGATTTTCTCCTCTGGTTCGAGCCGGAGCAAGCCGATCCGGGAACCGCCCTCCTGACCGAACATCCCGAGTGGTTCCTGAAACGGAAAGACGGCGGGGGTCTGCTCAACCTCGGCGATCCCGAAGCCCGGAAGGGAATCACCGATCTTGTCTCCGATTTGATCACGCAGGGAGGAGTGGACTGGTATCGGCAGGATTTCAACATTGCGCCGGATTCCTTTTGGGTTGATCCGCCCGACCGGATCGGCATGACCGAAATCAGGTATATCGAGGGGCTCTATGCTTTTTGGGACGATCTGCGGGCCCGCCATCCGGGGTTAAAGATCGACAATTGCGCGAGCGGGGGAAGGCGTCTCGACCTGGAAACCATTTCGCGAAGCATGGCGCTTTGGCGAAGCGATTATTCCTGCTTCCAGTCCAACGCGACCGGCCCGCAGCTTCAGACGCTCGGGCTTGCGCCCTGGGTTCCGCTCAGCGCGGGCTGCTGCGAAGGGAATGACACCTACTCGCTGCGCAGCGCCTACAGTCCCGGCCTCGTGATCGACAGTGACTGCAACATGATTATCCCGAAGGACGACGCGTGGTTGAAGGCGGGCCTCGAGGAATTTCATCAGGCGCGTCCCTTCTTTTACGGAGACTTTTACCCGCTCCTCTCCTTTAGTCCTCTATCAAATTACTGGAGCGCGATGCAATTCGACCGTCCCGACCTGAAAGCGGGCCTGGCGATGTTCTTTCGCCGCGCGGACAGTCCCTTTTCTTCCATCGAAGCGCATCTTCGGAAGATCGATCCAGCCGCCACCTACTCCGTGGAAATTCGCACCGAGTTGGGAACAGGCCCTATTCAAACGATATCGGGGAAGCAGCTTATCGATTTACCCATCACTCTTCCGACGAAGCCAGGTTCAGCCCTCGTGTTCTACGCAAGACGATCTCCTTGAGAGTTATTTTTTTGCGCTCGCCTGTGCCCTTTTCGCGACTATTTAGTTCCGCGCCTGTTCTCCTCGTTTAATATCTCGGTGAAGTCACTTGTTGTTAATTCGATGATTGGGCAGTTACGAATTGCGTATCGAATCGCTTGATTCTGATTTAAGGTAACGCCAAGATTTGCGGCTGCGGCGATGATGTCCATGACTCTGTTCAAATCGAAACGGTAGCATGCAAGATTTAACACCGTTGGTTTTTCTCTTTTTTGAAGCGCGGACAACTTTCGGTTCTCGTCGCCGATTTTCTTTTTCGGGGTCATTTACACTGCCTATCCCCCAAGCAATTTGATGTCAATGGTCGGGACCGATTCCTTTACAATTTCGGAATAAGGCAGGGACCGCTATTAGGGTAAATGTTGAGCAGCAGCCACGCGGCAGAAAGCGGTTGCTTCCTCGACGGCTCTTTCAATCACCTCGCGGGTTTCGCCGGTGGACTTCTGAATCCGACCGAACAATTCCTCCTTTTTACCGGTGACGTAGAGGAGATCGTCGTCGGTGAGCTTGGACCATTTCTGTTTTAACTTGCCCTTGGCAATGTTCCAATCGCCTTTGATTTCGAGTGCGTTCATAGACTGAAGTTACCGCCGGGGCAGATCCCTCGCGATGGGGTATAACCCTACTGGATTATCGAATCCGAGAACACGGCATAAGAAGCGCGCAATGAATCGAAGACCATTCAACCTGGAAGAAGATCAGTCTGTCTTTGAAACTGGCAGTCAGACTGGTTATTAGTTAAAGAAAAGTTTGCCGGCAAAACGTCATCGATCCGTTTTACATAAAGGTCAACCTGCGATCTTAAAAAGGCAGGGGAAGTGGCCAAAGTAGGTCCCGGAAATGGGCGGGGCATGCTCGGAGTCCCGCGACACGGCCGCGGAAATATAATTTGAATCAGCCAAAATTCCTTAACTCGTGTGCGAAAATAAGGACAAGCCCTCAGCCCGGCCATTACGCCCGCGCCTGAAAACTTTTCCACATGCCCTTGGGCATAAGGCCGAGGGCGATGAAGGCGAGCTGGCTGACGACAAAGAGGGAGAGCCACTTGAACGCGGCGTCGGTGAAGCCGTAGCTGTGGAGGCCGATGCCGAGCATGTTGACGCCGAACCACGACCAGCTGGTGACGACGTTTCCAAAAATCGCGCAGTTGACCAGGCCGCGCTCGCGAATCATGCCGCCCCAGCGCAAATGGAGGATGAGCGCGTTCCATAGAACGATGATGAGCGCGCCGTTTTCCTTCGGGTCCCAGCCCCAGAACCGGCCCCAGGATTGGTCCGCCCAGATGCCGCCAAGGACGGTGCCGACAAAGCTGAAGAGGGTGGCAAAGCAGACGATGCCGTAAATCATCCTCGCGAGGGACCGGCCGGTCGCCTCGTCGAGCGTTTTGGTGAAGACGCCGCGCAGGATGTAGATGAGGGCGAGGAACCCGGCCACAAAGGTGCTGGCGTAGCCGGTGGTGACGGCCACGACGTGGGTCGCGAGCCAGAAGTTCGTATCGAGCACGGCGCGCATCATCTCCATGGTGTCGCCGTCCACGGCAAGATTTTGCGCGATGACGAGGGTGATGAAGCCGATGCCCGCCGCGACGACCGCGCCTATGCCGTTGCGGTGAATTTTTTCCAGGACGAGGCCCAAAATGACCGCGCCCCAGCCGATGAAGATGGCGGAGGAATAGAGATTGGTCACGGGCGGCCGGCCCTCGAGGACCATGCGGTAAATCAGGCCGGTGGTGTGAATGACGAAGGCCAGCCCGATCAGCCAGACCGACGAACGGCGCAGGGTTTCGGACAAATTGAACCAGGAGAAAACGGCGAGGAGGCCGGCGACGACGTAAATGATCAGGGCGCCGTAAAACGGTTGCATCTGATTGAAGAAGACCTCGGCTTTGGCCTTGTGCATCGCGGGGGAAAATTCAGGAACAAGCGACGCGCGGTAATCGTCGAGCGCGGCGTTGAAGGCGGTGACGTCTCCATTTTTGAAGGCGTCGGCCATGGTGGCGTAGGCGGTGACGGCGGGGTTGATGGGATTGCCCTTTGCGGCGTCCAGCAAGGTCGCGCCCACGCGCTGCCATTCGCCGGCGGGGTCCTGAGGCGGCACGACCAGCGGCGCATCGAGCTGGGACATGTCATCGAACTGCTGCACGTTATTGACGAAGGCGTTGAAGACGGCCTGGTCGTATTTCTGCCCGGCCTGCTGCGCCCGGACGGCGGTGATGCCGGCGGGGATCATGGCCTCGAAATCGGCCAGTTGCTGCTTCCAGTCGGACACGTCTTGCGGCTGAACGGTGTTTTTGAGTTCCTCGTAAAGCAGCAGCCGCTCGAAGACCTTGACGACGGCCTGCTCATAGGCGCTGCGCTCGGCCGATTCGACTTTCTGGACGCGCTGGTTTTCCTTGTTGAGCAGATCGAAGCAGGGCGCGATTTCGTTCCAGGAATAATGCTTGCCGTCGTGATGCCGCGCGAGGTCGCGCTCGGGCAGCTTGAGCAGGGTGATAAGATCGGGGTTGTCCACGCGGAAGACGGGCCAGGCGTCGGCCACGGCGGGGTTCATCATGACGTTGACGAGCCATTCGTTGGCGGAAATGATTTTCGGGCTCCAGTCATTCCACGGCTCGGTATCGAGGGTCTGCTTCTCGCGGATTTCCAGGAGCGAATTGCGCGCGAGGGAGTCCATCGGTTTCAATCGTCCATTAAAAACGAGCGGCAGCGCGCTGAATTCGCCGTAGTGAAAATCGGTGTCGGCGGGCGGGCTCAGCGCATTGACCAGGAACCACGCGGCGAACGAGACAGTCAAAATCAGCGGCACCCACTGTTTGAATTTTTTCATGGGGTTTTCCTTTTCGACAGAAAGCCGACGAGGTGGAACATGAATTGAATCACAAGTCCGAGGGCGACCATCGCACAGCCGATGTAAGGGGTCAACCAGCTTGGGTTGTGGACGACCTGCAGCACGGAAGACGCCACGCGCCCGGCCTGGCGCGCCGCCTGGCCCGCGTCCATCTGATACTGGTAAAACGTCAGCCCGGCGTAGCGCAACGGATGGTTCATGGAGATTTCCACCTCGCGGTTTTCGCCCGTTTTTGGATTGTTCAGCCGGACGCGGCTGCGGAAATCCTTCGGGATGTCCGTGCCTTCATAAACCGTGTGGGTGGCCTTGAGCAACTCGAGCGAAAAGGGCAGGTAAACACGCTCAGGCCGTAGCGCGAAGGTGAATTGTTTTCCGCCGATGGCGATGGTTTGCGGCTGGGTCAACTGGGCGATTATTTTTTGGGCCATCTCCGCGCCCAATTGCTCGCTGTAACTTTGCCGGAGCGCATCCACCATCTGGATGTCGGCCGTCCAGTCGGAAACGACCCAGTCGCCGAGCGGGCCGTTCGGGCCGGTGATTTCAATCTGGGCGGTCGGCACGTTTGGCTCGTCCGGATTGTTCGATTCGGCGGCGGGAGTGAAATCGAAACTGGTGGCGATGCCATTGGGGGCCAGGGGAGGGCCGTTTTTCATCATCGGCGCGCGAAAAGTCGATTCGGAATTCTTCCAGTAACTTTTGACGCGGATCGTGAACGGCAGATTTTCATTTTGAATATCACCGCCGTTTTCGAGCAGCCGGCCCGGGATGGCGACGACTTCTTCGTCATTGCCGCCGGAGTCGATGGTGACGGCCAGTTCGTGATGGATCGAGCTTTCGGCGTACGCTTTCGTCTGGCCCTCGGCAAAATAGATCTGCGATTCATGCGCGAGCATGTCGGTGGCAAGCTGGCCGACGAGGAGGAGAATGACACCGGCATGCGCGAGTTGGATGCCGATTTTTTTAGTCGAGAGTTGAAAGCGATAGATGTGCGCGGAGACGAGATTGAGGACGAGCATCGTACCGATGAGATAGCCGCCGGGCAGGATAATCGGGATCTTCCACCCGAACATATTGAGCCCGAAGATGAACCACTGGCGGAAGTAACGCGCCTGCGCGTTGTAAAGACCCTCGTCCACCTGCGCGATCGTGCCGATGAACACGAGGATGATCGCGAAAGCGAGCAGAACCACCGTGAGCCGCAGCGAGGTGAAGAATTTGATCACCCAGTCAACGAGCATTCGCATAGTTTGCCGATCGGATGAAAACCGTGAAGGCGTCCTTCTGCTGCGCGACGATTTGCTTGTCGCCCATCAATTTGTAGAACCACGTCTGGCCGTTGAGCGGGACAATCGCTCCGATCAGTTCCGTGGGCGCCCCGGTTTTCGCATCCACGCCCGCGAAATCAACCAGCGTCGCCTTGCCGCCCGGCACATCCAGCGATTGCGCGAGTTGCGGCAGGTCACTTTCTCCGACCGCGCCCAGGCCGAGCTGCCCGCGCCAGCGGTTCACGTTGGCCAGGAGACCGCCGCCCTCGCCGCCCATCTCGGCCACGTTCACTTCCGCTTTAGCACTGCCTTGGCCGGGGATGGAAAATTCCGCCAGAAGAAATTGCGAAGGCGGCTGCGACTGCCAGCCGGGTGGAACGGTCCAGATCGGAATGGTATTTTCATTTTCGCTTTGAACCGCCGAAGCGGCGGGCATTTGGGCCGGCGCAGCCTGCGTGTTGTCCACAAACGAGACGGATTTCAAGAATTGGATGAATTTATCCTTTTGCGAGGAAACGAACGCATCCTCGCCGGTCATTTTAAAAAACCAGCTCATCGTGCCCTGAGTCAACATCGCCACCAGGATGCGCTGGCGGGACTTCCCAATCATCGGCTGATCACTGACGAATTCGAACAGCCGGCCCTGATCCGAGCCGATGGCGACCGGTTCCGCCTGGTTGACGGCACCCGGGTCCGTCGTGGCGGGCAATTGCACCTGTGAGCGCCACATGTTGACCAGTTCCAAATCACGCCCGACGATGGGCAGGGGAGTGACCGACACGTCCGCGGACAGCCCGTTCGAGCCGAGGGCGTTGAAACTGGCGGCGCGCATTTCACTGGGCGGTTTTTCCTGCCAGCCGTCGGGTAATTGATATTTGAGTTGGGGGAGGGATATCGCGCCTTCCGGGGGCGGGGGCGAGCTCATATCCGGCGAAGCCGCTTGCGGCGTTGTCGACGGAGCTTCAGCCGAAGCGGTTTGTGGAGGCGGCGTGGAGTCGTCCTTCTGGACGTGATAGATCTTTGGCTCGTCCCGGTTGCAACCAGCCAGGGCTGCAATCAAAATGACGCCTGCCACGCCGTGCATCCAGCGCACGTTCTTGTTCCAACGCATAAAATTCATCATTTGTTTGTCATTATAGGGCCGCAGGCAACGCTTGCTGGCCGTTCATTGGCTATTACTCACTATCCCTTGGTATTGTTAGAGCAAAAGCGGAGGGATGACCAACAGGAAACCTTCTATTTTGGCAGGTTTCCGCAGGGTAACTGGCGTGGGAACAGCAGGCCACAAGAGGCAGCCCGAAGAAAAACCTCTCCATGATGTTGGCTGGCAACGGTTCCCGGTCTTTTCTGCCGCCGTCAGTTCGCCAGGCGCGTGGCCATGGCGTAAATGATCAGGAGCAGCAGGAGGACTCCGAGGCCGAAGAAGAAGTACCCGAACGAACGCGCGATGTTCTGCCAGCGTTTCCATTCGTCCTTCACGCGGGCATCGTCGAGTTTGCCTTGCGACACCAGCCGGTCATACCAGCGTTTGCGCTCGTGCAGCATCTCGGTCTTGGAAACGCGACCGGAGAAGATGACGGTGTCCATCGGGAATTTCTCGATGCGGAAGTGCGTGTTGAAGAAATGGATGGAGAAAATGAAGCCGGCGGCCAGCAGCGCCTCGTCCGAATGGAAAATCATGGCCACGTTGATGACCCAGCCCGGCAGGAAGCGGGTGAAGAAGACGGGGAACCACATGATCAGCCCCGAGGTGCCGATGATGGCGACGCCCCAGAACACGGCGAAGTAATCGAATTTCTCCCAGTAGGTCCAGCGGTCAAACTGCGGCTTCGGGCCTTTGCCGAAGAACCATTTGTTGTGCGCCACGAAATCACTCCAGTCCTGAAGGTTGAACACCATCGAGTCGGGACCGAACATCGCTTTCCACAGCCGGCTTAATTGGAACCGGCCGCTGGCCGGGTCGCGCAACGTTTTGCGGCCTTTCCACGCTTTGCCGATCAGCGCCGCGAGGTGCAGGCCGAAGTAGAGGAAGGTGACGATGGCGCCGAGGTGATGCAGCGTCCGCGCGGCTTCGGGGCCGCCGAGAATGTGGAAGATCGCTTTGGCCCAATCCGTGTAGTAGAACTTCAACGGCATGCCGGTGATGACCAGGAGCAGGAAGCTGGTCACCACCATAAAGTGCAGGAAGCGCTCGAACGGCGAGAAGCGCGTGAACCATTCGCCGTCCACCTGCGTTTGAATCTTCGCCTCGCGGAATTGCTTCGTGTCGTGCAGGTAAAGATAAACCGCGCGTACCAGCCATCCAAGGGTGTGCAGGCCGAAAAAGGCGAATGTGCCGATGAGCAATCCCGTCATCGCCACGAAGACCGCGTGGAGCAGGGGATAATTTTTCCCGTCCATCGGGTCGGCATGGGGGCTGTATTCCGTGAATCCGGTGGTGGCGCCGGGATGGCACTTCTGGCACGTGGCAAGAATATTGGCCTTGGACAGGTGCGAGCGCGGGTCGGACGGCGGCAGGATGTCGTGATAACCGTGGCAGTCGTAACAGGCGGCAACCTGCGGGGCGACATTGGGTTTGCCCAACGCGACAGCCTTGCCGTGGTAGGTGTCCCGGTAACCCGCCAGCCGGTCGGCGTGGCATTTGCCGCAACGTTCGTCACTGAGGGCCTTGAAATTATTGCCCTCCGGATCCACGATTTCGTGCGCGGTGTGGCAATCCGTGCAGACCGGCCCGCGCGGATCTCCCTTGGCCAGCAATTGTCCGTGAATGCTCTGGTCGTATGTTTCTTCGACACCGAGATGACATTTGCCGCAGGTCTTGGCGACGTTGGCGTGGTTGATGGGCGAATCGCGGTCCACCGCGCGTTTGATGTCATGCACGCCGTGGCAGTCGTCACAGGAAGCCGCCACGATCAATCCCATCTTGAGCAACGCGCGACCGTGGATGCTTTCCATGTATTGCGTCGCCGCATCGGGGTGGTTGATCTGGTATTCCTTGGTCAGTCCCGCGTTGCTGTGACACTTGGCGCAGGTGTAGGGCAGGTTCATCTTGTAAACCGGCGAGGTCGGGTCGTTGACCGGCACAATATCGTGCGAGCCATGGCAATCCCAGCACTGCGCCGCGCCGGACGCGCCGAGCAAATGACTTACGCCATGAATGCTGGTCGCATATTGCTTGGCTTCTTCGGCGTGGCAACCGGAGCAGTCGGGTGGCGGCAGCGGATCGTGGACGAGTTCCTTGACACTGGTATGGCAGTCCACGCAGGAAAGGCCGGCGTGGACCGATTTTCCAAAAGCGGCCGTCGGGAAAACCAGGGATTCGGTTTTGCCGTTGACGACGCGGGTGGTGCTGGGATCAAGATGGCAACCGAGACAATCGGTGTTGGTAAGTTTTTCCGGGGGTTTTGCCGGGACATTTCCCTGAGGCTTTTCCTGGGCCAACGCGCCAACGCCTGCCAGCCAGAAACTGGCCAGCAGGCAAACCAACGCCGTTCCAGCGGTACGGCGCCAAGTCATGTTTGCGCGCAGGCGGTGAACGAGCGCCGGGCCATCGCCGGTTGCAGTCATGGCGGTTGTTTTATTTGCAGCCATCGGAAATTTCAGCACTTATTTAAACCACAGATCACCCTTCGCGGTTTTCAGCCGCATGGCGCAAATCGCCCTTCTCCGCCGGGTTACTTCTTAAACGTCCGCAGGTAGGCCACCAGGCCCTGGATGTCGCTGTCTGACAGGTTTTGGGCCGGTTTCATCGCGGTTTTGCCGTCTTTGGTCGTAAAGCCTTCCTTGATGGCTTTGGTCGCGTCGGCATCTGTCAAGGCAGCCTGGACGGCCGGATCGGTGTAGTCCTTGGCGCCGAGCAGCCGGCCCATGGTGGTCTGGCCTTTGCCGTCCGCGCCGTGGCAGCGGGCGCACGAAGCGGCCCAAGTGTCCTTCGAATCAGCGGAAGCCGCCAGCGTGGCGGCAAAACTGATGACGCTTGCAAGTAGAATTATTCTTTTCACTGTGGTTACTCCCTTATGTTGGTAGGTTGTGGACGCTGACATTTATTGCTTTTTCGGGGATAGCATCGGTTAAAAGGCTGGAATCCGCACCTCGTGGATTGGCCAATGCTCCGCATTTTTTGCTTAGAGGTTGATCAAAAAGAGCCCGACCCGGAGGTTAACGGCGCAGGGCTTCAGCTATTTCTGGAGGGCGCCCGTATGGCAAGTGGTGCAGGAGAAATCCAGATAGGTCGAATCGATGTGGAAGAAATCGTAGCCATCGGCCTTGAGTTGCTTCAATTGGTCGCCGCTGCCTTGGGCGAGAATGATGTGGCATATGTTGCAATTGTCGGCGGGAATCGTCTTCTTTCCGTCGTCGGTCTTGTGATCGCCATCGTGGCAGCGGAAACAGCCGGGCCAGATTTTGTGACCGATGTTGTCCGGATGCGTGCGCCAGTCGGTTTTCATCTCCGGAAAGAAATTGTCCCGGTAGATTTGCTGGGCCACGGCCACCACCCCGTCCACGGTCGGCAGGCCGGGATAGGCGGCGCGCAGGCTGGCCGCGATTTTTTGCATGGCCTCATCGGTGGTCTGGTAAGGGGCGACAAGCGCCGTCACGACATTGGCCTTCACCGACGGCACCGAGCGGTCCAATTGGCCGGCGGTGATGGCATCGTCCACGGCTTCATTGGGCGAAAGAAAACGGTGCGACGGCCGGGTGTGGCAGTCCATGCAGTCCATGGTGCGAATTGTGTATTTGGCCGGATCATCGTGAAAATTCTGGTCCCGATACACCGTGGTTTCTCCCGTTGCGACATTCGTGACGCGCACCCACGGAATGACCTGCCGTTGGTCGTCGGTGGCGATGTATTCGACCTTTTCGCCCCGGCTGACATGCCAGTGGATGCCGCTGGGCGGGCCATTGACGCCGCCGCCGCCGACCTTCAACAGCAGCCGCACGGCAAACGGCGTGTTCGTCTGGTCGGACAAGTAGTGATAAAAGGTGCGATCGATGTTGCCGATGAGCCTTTCCGGCCAGTGGCATCGTTCGCAGGTTTCCCGCGCCGGTCGCAGGTTTTTAACCGGTGTTGCAATCGGCCGTGGAAACGTGTCCGTCGCCACGCCGAAAAGCTGGTGGAGGCCGTTGATCTTGCTCTGCACGTACCATCCGATGCCGGCCCCGACGTGGCACTCGACGCAGGCGACGCGAGCGTGGGGTGAACGAAGATACGCCGTGTATTCCGGCGTCATGGGCACATGGCACGACGTGCCGCAAAACTGGACTGATTCGGTGTATTGGTAGGTTTGATAACTGCCAAACACGGTTGCCAGCAAAAACATCAGGGCACCCAGGGCAAAACCGACCAGGATTTTCTGGTCGCGCGCGCGCGTCAAATCAATCTGCAGCCGTTCGGAAACTATTTTGTACCGTTGCGCCCATACGCCGGCCAAAATCAAAAACAGCCCGGCAAAAAAGCAGCCAGGCGCCACAATAAAAAGCAGAATCCCAAGGTAGGGATTGCTGCGGGGCACAAACAATCCGACGGTAAACAGCAGAAGAAAGGCAAAAACGCTGCCAACCGCCAGCACGGCACCAAGCAGGCTGACCCAGTTATAGAGCAGCCTGGGTGGGAGGGGTAGAATGGAACGTTCTTCCGGCGGCATGGGGCGAAACTTTCAGTGGGTCAGCGTTTTCTTCGCCCTTAAGTCGCAATGGAGAACAGCGACTTATTTGAGCGTGCGAACGTACGCCACCAAGGCCTTGATATCGTCGTCGCTCAATTTGTCGCCAAAAGCCTTCATTTTTGTCGTGCCACCTTCAGTGATGCCGTTCTTGATGTCGTTGGCGGCATCCGCATCCGTGAAGGAGGCCTGGACTTTGGGATCGGTCAAATCCTTGATGCTAAGTCTGCGGCCCATCATGGTGCTTCCTTTACCGTCTTTCCCGTGACAGGCGGCGCAGTTCGTGGCCCAGGCAGCAGGGGCGTCCGCGCGGGCGGACCAGCCAACCAGGCAACCCACCAACAACGCAACGACGACAATTTTAGAAGATAATTTTGATTTTAATTTCATAAGGATATGTCCAACAGACTCTTGATTCCTTTTTTTGTCAAACTAAACCGCCATCGGGAATCATTTAGAACCCATATTTCACGCTGGCATAGACGATTTGCGCGGTATAATTGTCCTGTCCGCCGGTGGACCCGTCGCTATATTTGGAAAAACCGTATTTCAGGCTGACTTCAAGCGACTTGTTGATCTGGTGGGTGAGGGTGGCCGTGAGGTTGTGCTCTTCCGTGTCGGCTCCGTAGGGCAAGCCGACATTCGTATTCGCGGTGGCGGCCGCAGCGGTCGTGGCGCTACCGGCATTGTTATAGTAATCGTCCGCGCGATAGTAGTCGTATTGCAACTGGAGGTTGGTTTTGTCGTCGATCGCATAGCCGACGCTGGCGTCGATCGTGTAATAGTTATTCTCGCCGTCCAGCAGGACATTGTTGTAACCCGTCGGTCCGCCCCCGCCCAAGCCGGCCGCCGGCGTGTCAACGGTGTTGATCACATAGCTGCCGCCGACCTGCAAATAGAGGCGGGGCAAAGGTGTCCAAGTGGCGTTTTCGCTGAGGATGTGGTTGGTGACGACCGCGCTCTGGACTGTCGTGGCTGAGAAGACGGGGCTGCCGGTGACGAAAGGATCTGACGTGGTGTCTATGGTTTGATATTGGAAGTCATAGCGCGTGACCAGCGCCACGTTGCTCAAAGCCTGCCACGTGGCGCGGATATTCATGTCATCCGTCTTGATATCCTGATCTTGCAAATAGCCCGGATACTGGTCCTGCACGGTGGTCAGATGGTCGTTGTTGTAATTGTAATTGTGAATTTGGTGATAATATTGCACGCCGAAGTTCAGTTGGGCGAGGGGATACCAGTTGGCGCCGACGGTGTATTTCTGGCAGAACCGGTCCCAATCCTGATTGAAATTAACCGTATCAAGAATCGGCTCCGAGTCCCAAGCATCGTTGCCCCAGTCTTCCGACCACTCGCCGCTGGCGTAGAGCGACCAGTCGCGGAAACCGGTGTAACGGATTTCCAGGCTCTCCGCCACGCTGCTGGTCCAATTGTCGGTGGCGGCGGCTTCCGGGGTAAAGCCACCCGGGCCCGTCGTGGCGCTGTTGAGGAACCCGTCCGAAAGGTCGCTGCTGTCATATTCGAAACGCATCGCGGGAATAATCACCAGGTTCTTGATGGGTGTCAGCATCAGGTTCAAGTTGTAGACGTACTCGTTCGTGTTGCCGAAACCGTTAAGGTCGAGATAGCCGCTGTTACGGGCGGCCGAACTGGCATAGCTGGGCAGATAGGGACCATTGTAGGCATTGCTGTAAATCCGGCTGCCTCCGATGTTGGTATCGACATTACTATAGGAGAAGCCTGATGAGAACGTGACCTTGTCATCGAAGAACGTTTCCGTGAAACCGTGGACGTTGAAGATATCGTTCTTCTCGACGTCATAATCGGTCACAAAACGACTACCGGTGGCGCCGGGCGCATTGAGGGGATCTTGTTGGAAAAAAGTAGAATCCTTGGTGTCATCCAGTTCGTAGCGCAGGGTCAGTCCCGTACTCGTGTCGCCCACCTTGTCCGCGATATTGCCCTGGAAGATGTTGCGCGTTTCATCAATGCCCAGGTACGCCGGCACGATATTTTTGGTGGGGGGTAACGTATTTGGGGCGCCACTGCTGTTTTGGCCCCAAGAGGTTGAATCCATAAAACCGATGCGGGAATCGTATTCGTAGCGGAAAGACAAAGTCGGCCAGTCCGGCAGGGTCAGTCCGCCTTCCACCCACGCGCTTCGGCGATCGATATAGGGGTCGCTCTCATACGGTTGAAACGTCTCGTTTTTCGGCGGGTAATATCCGCCATCGCCGTCGTACCAGGTGCGAAACTCCGTGTAACCCATGCGGAGGTAGCCCAAGGTGGGGTCCGTATAATCGAGCTTGATATCATAATCGTGGTTGCCGACCAGTGCGTGTCCATCCATCGTGAACGTCGCGTTTTTCCCCACGAATGTTTGCCAGTGGAAATCCTGTACGCCGCCAAAGACCCCGGATTTTGTGTTACGCTGGCTCTGGAACTCCGCCTTGTTGCCGGTAACAAAAGAGCTGCCAACACCCAGGGTCACCCAATTGGTGTAATCTGGAGTAGAATCATCCGTAGCTGTTACCTGTTCTTTGGTTGGGGGCGTTGTCGCTGCCTTTGGATCACTTGCCGCTGTCGTTATCTTTGCGGGAGCCGGTGACGATGTCGTTGCCGGAGTCGTTGCTGAGGTCGAAGTCGTTGCAGGTGCCGAAGTTGTTGCGTCGGCCACGAGCACGCCCGGTATCGTTGTCGAGGTCGTTGCATCAGCCACGACCACACCCGAAGCTGGTGCGGTTCGTGAAGTCGCTCCCGGAGTTGTTGACGAGGCCCCTGCAGCTTCCGAAGTCGTTGCCGATACCGCAACTGCCGGAGTCGGTGTCGAGGCTGGTGCCGTTGTCGCTGCCGGAGTTGTTGTCGAGGCTGTTGTTACTTGTGTCGAGGCGGACAGAACACCCAAGAGGTAAGACGCAAGCGCCAAACCGGTGATTATCAGCAGATACTGGCGCTTATCGGAAACTTTAAAAAGTGCTTTCATTCATTCTCCCGGGTTAGTTTGCCTGACTTAAACTAGTAGCGCAGATGGGGGTTGACGTTCGAACCGTGAACGGCTTCGTGACACCCCGCGTTCCAGCAGGTTCCCTCCTGCAAACGCCCGCTGTGATTGGAATTGCCGATGTAGATGGTGCCGTTGGCCATCTGCTGTTGGAAATGGCAGCGGAGGCAAAGCGTTGCGTTGCGCGCAACCAGCAATCGGGCGTTCACGCTCCCATGTGGGTTGTGGCACGTGGTGCAGCCTTCGCGTAACGCCTCATGCTGGAACACGAACGGACCGAGTTGTTCCGTGTGGCACTTGCCGCAGATGTCATTTTGCGAGGCGAGTTCCGTCCCGCCGCCGGGAATGACGTCCCCTTTATGCGGATCGTGGCAGTCTCCGCAGCTGATCTTGCCTTCGATGACGGGATGGTGCGACGGCAGATTGAATTCGGCCCGCTTGTCCAGATGGCATTGGAAACACGTCTCGGGCGATTTGCGCGGATTGACGATGGTGTTGGGGCCACCGCCGGACGCAACGTGCAGGCTGCCGGGGCCGTGACAGGATTCACACCCGATGTTCTTGGCGTTGTCGCCGGGCGCTTTCAGACGATAATGGCTCGCGGTCTTGAAGTCGTGGGAAATGTCTTCATGGCACTGCTCGCACGCTTCCGAACCGACAAAAGTGGCTCCGGCAATTTGCGGTGGGGCCAGCAACTGCGTCTGACTATTGTAGGCGCACGAAACCAGGCCGAGGCCGGCCAGCGCGCCCACCAGCAGGCAGAGAAGCCAAGGCGCGCGGCCTTGCTGCCGGATAATGAAATTGCGGAATTTGCGGATCAAGTTGGGTTGCGCCATAAGATTTGGAGTTTGAAGTTTTTTATACCCTGGAATTCAAAAAGCCTGACGAGAACCACGAACGGTGTCACCCAAATTCAACGACGATAAGAAGACTTTTCCCCTACAATCTTCACAACCGTGCATCCTTTGCATGGCCACGACTATATGGTTACGCATAATCTTGGCGATTACATAAGCTAAGCTTATCTTGCTAATTATTGGTCAGTTTTTGCGCTCAAATTGGTCAGTTTTTGTGCCGAATTAAGCGATTAACTTGCCAGATTCTAAGCAAAATGCCTAGAGCGAAAGCCCAAAGCAAGCTTCAAATGAAGGTTGTCAAAACAAACCTACAGAAGGCGCTAGCGAGGAGAAATCCACTCAATGCCACCGCTGCTTCTCCAGCCATAACGTCGTTCCGAATTGCGAGGAAACGCCTCCCTGATTCAGCTTTGGCACTTACGGCCATTTCTTGTACCCATCCTCTTGGGACGAGGTTTGGCCCTTTGCCCTCAAGAGAAGCGGATTTTGCTTTGGGCTACAGCGTTTTCAAAAATATCGCAGCCGCCTTTCTGCCTTTGGCCCGGAGGGCCAATGGAAATTAGCCGGTGGTGCTAACCACCGGAAGGATGCAACAAAAGAACCCGCCCTGGAAGGGCGACGGAATCTCCGAGAGATAAAACCATCCGCCGCCCCATCCGGGGCGGTTGACCTTGCGGGCTAAACGGGTGGGTGGCGCCACCGGCTAAGTTCTTTCCGGCCCTCCGGGCCTCAAAAAACGATGGACTCGTGGCGGCTACAGTATTTCCGAAAAGGCTCTAAGCAACTCCGTTGCCGTGATCGAAGTAACGCCGCACCATTTTATCCAAAGCATCGAGCCAGCGCGGGTGTTCGTTGAGGCAGGGAACAAGCGTAAAACTCCCGCCCCCAGCCTCGAGGAAACTCTCCCGGCCGCGCATGGCTATTTCTTCAAGTGTTTCAAGGCAATCGGCCACAAAGGCGGGGCACATGA
>JAJSLI010000098.1 GCA_021272315.1 Methylacidiphilales bacterium
AGGGTATCTTTCAGTTCCGCGTAACGCTCCGCCCACGTGAGGGTATCCTTCATCTCCGGAATGCGATGGCTTGGACGGTAGATGACGAATTTGACGAAATGGTCGCGCATCAGTGTGCCAGGCGACCAGCATTCGAGATAGCTCTTCTCACCTCCAGCAAATTTGAAAGTGCCTGAAGTGCTCGCCATCCCATGCGCAGAATCAAAATAGGTGCGAAAGGCCGAAGTCCCCGGAACTGCTGTACCGAAACTACGATATGACCCGCGAGCAGCTACGGGAGATTGTCAGTGCCCACCAGGTGGAGTTCGATATCGGAAAAGAGACGCCTTTAACTCTAAGCGAGGATCAGCTCGCCGATATTCGCGCATTTCTGGCGTACACTGATAAATTGCCCGAGTTTGATCCGCGTCCTCCTGATATGCGGACCAATTCTCCCTGACTTCATTCCAGAGTTATAGGCTTACTCCCGATTGGCGTGCTTCTCCAAAAGTCCGCAATCTTCACATTTCAATCAACTGCGACCAAATTGGCGACCACTGCGACAAAAAATGCGACTAGAAGAGTAGTTTCAAGTTAGGCCAAGTTCTATCGAGTTCAGCTTGATTGCGAAGCGCTTCGAGCGGATAGTCGCGGCGTTCTAGAGTGTGTAGGTAGGTCGACGGCTACCTCTCGTCCGCAGGACTCAGCGCGCATCAAGCACAAAGATGAGCCGCCCGTGATGGTAGTCGGGGCCGTTGATGAAGAGAGGGATGCCGTCATAGGGTTCGAACCTTCCCTTGGCGACGATAAAGCCGTCCTTGTAGATTTCGTAATAGACGATCTTGGGTTCGTTGGGCTCGTGATGCAGGGGAAGGAGGCGGATGAAAAAGTCGTTGCGGGGAATGACCCATTGTTCCCATTCGTGGCCGAGCTCGACTTCACCCGACTTGATGAGCCGGTAATAGTTGAAGCCAAAAACGTTCCGCAACTGGGCGGCGAGATTTTCGGGCGCGACCTGGACCCCGGGCGGCGGGGGCGAGTTCTTGGCCAGATAGAGCCCGACCCAGACTTTGCCGCTGGCGAGGGCGGGCGTGAACCCGAGACCGGAGAAGGCCAAAGCCAACACAAGAGCTCTAATTTGCATGAAAGTCATTCTTCCGGGTTGGGGTCTCCCACCCGGCCCTCCTAGGCAACTTGGTCTCCTACAGGCTGTTCGGATCGTCGCCGGAAGGGGACGTTTTCGGGGCCGGCCTGGCGGAAGTGGGATCAAGGTAGGTGGGCTGGTCGGTGGCGGGTTCCATGCCGTTGAGCCAAACGACCTGCGCGTGGGCCGACTTGGAATAGAACGCGGTGGCGTAGATGCCGGGGGCCTGGCTGTCGGCGGAAACCAGTCTGGGGACGTAGGGCCGCAGCCCGACGACCACGTTGCCCAGGACGGCCAAGGCGGCCAGAACGGAAAACGCGACAGCGGCGCCACGCCAGGTGGGGACAAAGAGCCAGTCCCAGCGGCGGGGCCGGGCCGCCAGGCGCGCCTTGAGGGCGTTCCAAGCCCGTTCCTCCTGCCCCGGCCGGACGGGGTGGGTCTCCTCCAGAAGTTTTTTGAGTTCGTGATCTTGCATGGCTGGGATGGTTTGGGGCGGGGTTACCCGTATTTATGACGAGGGTTTGGCTCGATCCATTCAGTTTTTTTCTTCTTTTTTCTCTTTTCTTTTTTCAGGGGGCGTCCGGTTTGGCAAGTGCCTACTTTTCAGGCACCCTCTTAGCCGCCCATTTTCAATTTGGAAAGTTTGCGGCGGAGGTGCTCGCAGGCGTAGTGGAGCCGGGAGTTGACGGTTCCGGCCTTGCAACGCAGGAGTTGTGCCGTTTCCTCGAGGCTCATCTCGTCGATCAGGCGGAGCTGGACGACGGCCCGGTGCTCGACGCTCAGTTCCGCCATGGCCTGGAGGATGGTGTCGCGGAGATCGGCGTTTTCGAGGCCGGTGGCGACGGCGGGCGCGACGCTGCCTTCGGGAACCGTCGGCTGGTTCTCGTCGTCGGACGCGGGGGCAAGAAAGGAGAGCCAGCGGTCAAGCCGCTGCTTTTTGCGGACGGTGTCGAGCGCCTGGTTGACCGCGATGCGGTAGAGCCAGGTGCCGAGCTGAGACTGGCCCTGGAAACGACCGATGTCGCGGTGGGCCTTGATGAAGGCCTCCTGGACGACGTCGTCGGTGAGGGTGGGGTTGTTGAGAATGCGCTGGACGCTGCTCCAGAGACGGGCGTAGTGGTCGCGATGGAGTTCGCTCCAGGCACCCTCCTCACCGGCACGGAGGCGTTTCAGAAGATCGGATACGGTATCCACCAACGTCGCTTTTAAGTGTTCGCGGCCAAAAACCCAGCGCAGAGTTTCCAGTTGTAAGGTCTCCCCCACGCTGTTAGGAGCAGGGAATGCATTTGCCTCGCGTCGCGCCCGCGCTTCTTTTCCTCGCCTTGCTGGGTTTCGCTTCGCGCGCCGCAGCCGATCCCGCGCCCAGTCCCGGCAGCCCGGCGGCTGTCGTTCAGGCTCTCTACCGCAACAGCCTCGACCACTTCGGTTTCGATGCCGCGAGCGTGAAGTCGAGCAAGCCGTGGGTTGCGCCCGATCTCTACGCCCGCATGGTGAAAAAAGTCAACCAGCCCACGCCCAAGGGCGATGCACCCGACATCGAAGGCGACCTCTTCTTCGATGCGCAGGATCTGCCGACGAGCTTCTCCATTGGCCAGACGATTGACCACAAGGCGGGTATGGGCCTCGGCCAAGCGTGGGTTGATGTCATCCTCAAGTGGTCGAACGAAAAGCGCGTCTACACCGTCTACCTTGTACAATTCAATGGCGCTTGGAAAGTCGCCAATGTCGACTACGGCAAGGACGGCACCCTGAGCGACCTGCTGAAATAGGTCATGCGCACGGCAGTATTCTTTTAGGGCGAAGCGTTACCGCCGTCCGCAGGACCTGCCGTGCGCAGCACCGCAGGACGCTTCCCTTGCGAGGGAATCCCGCTTATAGTTCACGCCATGCGCGTTTTGGGTATTGAGACTTCCTGTGACGAGACCGCGGTCGCGCTGGTGGAGACAAATCCGTGGACGACGGACGTGCTGGCCGAAGTGGTGAGCTCTCAGATTGAATTGCACCGGCCTTACGGCGGCGTGGTGCCGGAGATGGCCACGAGGGAACATTTGAAAAATCTGCCACTGCTCGTGCCGCGGGTGATGAAGGAAGTGAACCTCGGGCTCGACGCGGTCGATGCCATTGCGGCAACGGAAGGGCCGGGGCTGGCGTCGTCGCTTCTCATCGGCCATTCCTACGCGCGCGCAATGGCGGTGGCGTTGTCGAAACCCATGGTGGGGGTAAATCATCTCGAAGGGCATCTCTATTCGCCGTTCATTGCGCACCGGCGAGCGGTCGAGTTTCCGTTTGTCGGCCTGATCGCGAGCGGTGGGCATACGCTGCTGGTGCATGCGTTGGGCTGGGACCGCTACGTGAAGCTGGGCTCGACGGTCGACGACGCGGCGGGGGAGGCGTTCGACAAGGTGGCAAAGCTGCTCGGGCTGCCCTATCCGGGCGGGCCGGAGATCGAGAAGATGGCGAAACAGGGAAACCCGGAGGCTTTCGGCCTGCCTCGGAGCTTTCCGGAACGGGACAATCTCAATTTCAGTTTCAGCGGGTTGAAGACGGCGGTCCGTTTCTTTTTCGAGAAGAGTCCGCAGCTCCGGTCGGATCCGGCCTGGGTGCACGATTTGTGCGCGTCGTTCCAGAAAGCGGTGGTTGACGTGCTGGTGCGCAAGGCGGTGCACGCGGTGTCGCTGGCGCGGGTGGAACGTCTGGTGGTGTCGGGCGGCGTGCTCTGCAACCAGGCGCTGCGGCACGAGCTGGAATTTGCCTGTTACGAGGGGGAGATCGAACTGCTCCTGGCCGAAGCGGAACTCTGCACCGACAATGCCGCGATGATTGCGGGGACGGCGGCGGAAAAACTGGAAGCGGGCATCGAGCCGTACGTCGGCAACGACATCGATCCGAACCTCGATCTATTCGCCCCCGAGCCAAACGGGGATTTTGCCCGCGGTCTCAGCACGGCCATCAAGCTCAAAAACCGGCAGAAGAAGGATGTCACGCAGAAGGAGGGGGTTGGTGCGCCGGGCGAGATCGAGATCTGGTGATAAGGGCGCCGGGCCGGGGTTGAGGACAACGCCCGCGCAGGTGAGCCCCGCGTTGCGGATGCTGTCCACGGTTAGAAGGGTGTGGTTGAGTGTGCCGAGTCCGGCCCGGGCGACCACGACGATCGGGAGGGCGAGATCGCGCGCCCATTCGCGCACCCCGTAACCGGGGGCGAGGGGAACGCGCCAGCCGCCGACGCCTTCAACGGCGAAATGGGTGAAGCGTTTCCGGAGCGCGCCGATGCGGCGGTTGAGCGCGGGGAAATCGACGACGCGGTTTTCGGCCTGCGCAGCGACAAGCGGGGCGGCGGGCTCGCGGAAGTGGAGGGGATTGATCTCATCGAGGGCAAGCGCGTTTCCACCGGCTTCGCGGAGGAGTTCGGCATCGCGGCGGTCACCGGTGGAGAGGGGTTTGACGGCGGCCGCGTCATGACCGCGCGCGCGCCAGGCCCGCAGCAGCCAACACGTGAACCAGGTTTTGCCGATGCCGGTGTCGGTGCCGGTGATGAAAAAGGCGGGCATGGGGGGGATTTTTAACAGGATTGAGGTGTGCCTTCAAAATAGGGCAAGGCTGCGTTGCGAGTCGATGGAAGACATGCCTTGGCCGGATTAACACGATTTTTTGATTGATTCGTGGATTGCCAACGAAGCGGCGGCTAGGCAGAGATTAACGCTTGTGGTGGGTTATCTATTAAACTGGATATTTGGACCGGTGCTGGTGACGAAGCTAAACCGGCTGGGAACGTATGCGGCGGCACTGGCTTATTGCTTTGTCCTGTCGCTGATTCCCTTTTTGGTGGTGACTTTTACGCTGGCCTCGGAATTTGCGCCGAAGAGCGTGAATCTGGCGGGGGCCTATGAGGCTTTGTTGAACGATATTCTGCCGGCCGGGACCGTGATCATGGCGCCTCACGCCAGGGACAAGGCAAAAGGCCAGGAGACGGCGGAGACATCTCCGGGAACGTCGCGAACGGCGCCGGACGCGGACGAGGAGGCGTTGAAAGAGAAAGCGGAAAGCGTGGCGCAGATGGGGAAATTGTCGGCGCACATCATTGCGACGCTGAAGTCGACGTCGCACCGGGGATTGGCGACGATCGGATTCATCCTGGCGGTCTACACGTCCTTTAACCTGATGGAGCAGATCGTGAAGACGTTGATTTTCATCTTCGACGATCCGCGCCGCCCGTCCGAGTGGAACCTGATGGTTCTTGTCAAGACAGTGGCCCTGCTGTTCATCTGGTCCTTTCTGCTGCTGCTGATTTCGATCGTCTCGGTGGTGACGCCGGTCATCCAAGACATCTTGGAGCAGTTGCACCTCAACTCCGACCTTTGGACGGCGCCGTTGGAGGTGGGGCGGGACCTGTTGATGATGGTCGTTTTGTTCGGCGCGTTTTTTCTCACCTATTATCTCGTGCCGGTGAAAGCGCATGACTTGGGAGTGGTGCGGCAAGGCAGCCTGGTGGCGGCGTTGGGCTGGGTTTTGTGCAGCTTGGTGTTTGGCCATGTGCTGCCGAACATGTGGCGGGCGAACCCGGTGTACGAGGCCTTGGGTTCGGTGGTGGTGATTCTAATCTGGGCGCTGGCCTGCTCCTGGTGCGTGATCGTGGGCGGATGCTGGATCGTCCGCTTTTCGCCGAGAAGATAGAGCGGGTTCCGCCCTGCCCAAGAGCTCAGGAGGAGGTGTTGGCGAGATGGTTGAGGACTTCCCGGGCAACGTTAACTCCGTCGAGCCAGACGTTTTCGACAGTGGAGTCGGTGCGGGAATCGCCGCAATAAAAGGCGCCGGCAGGGAGGTCGATGGGATGGCGCGGGCCGTCTTGCGGACGGCCAAAGACCCAGCGGTGGACGGAACCGGCGGTGAGAAGACCGCTGGGTATGCGCCAAAGCTCTTCGTTTTCGCGACCGAGAATGGAGAGATAAGTTTCAGGCGGGACGCCTTCGTATTCCCGGCTGAAGGCGGGCGAGGCTTGGACGACGAACACGGTTTTTTGGCCGACGATGCGTCCAACTTTGTGGTTTTCGCAGAAACTGGCGATGATGTTGTGTTGGCCTCCAGCCCAGGTCCGGGCGTAATTTTCTCGGGCCAGACCGACGCCGACGCCGGCATATTCGAGAAAAGCGACGATGCAGGGCTCGTAGTCGACGGGCGACCGGGCCAGGTCGAAGAGGCGCGCGGTCTGAGGTCCTGGCATGGAACTGATCACGGCGCGGTAGGTTTCGCCGAGGCAGTTGAGACCGGAAGAGAGGAAGGAAATGGTCTTAGCCGCAGTATTGAGGCGGATATCGAGCCCGCGGGAGAGGACATGGGCGAAGTAGTTGTTGCCCTGAAGGACATAAAAGCGCGGGCCGCTGGGGCTCGGAAAGGTCGTGCCGGTGTCGTCAAGGACGGGAGAGATGATGGGGCGGAATTGGCGCAACCGGTTGAGAAGTTCCCTTTTGAAGTCGCTGGTCGTAGCGGTGAAGTATTGGACGCCGTAGTCGACGAGATGTCCCTGCCAGAGCCGGGTGGCGCAGCGTCCGCCGACGGTGGGGCCGCGTTCGTAGAGGCGGACATCGACTCCCGCGGCGTGGAGGGCCTGGGCGCAACTCAAGCCGGAGATGCCCGCTCCGATAATGGCGATGGGTCCCGGTTTTTTCACTTGGGTGGTTATCTTAACGTGTCGGCAAACGGGGGCAACAGATTACCTTTTTTTCTTTAGTTGTTTAATTGCCATGAGGGAATGTTTCCGATTTCCTTTTGATTTTTGGACCGCACGCCCTAACATGATTGGCCTATGCAGCCTATTTCCTTTTCCCGGACGCCATGGGGCGTCTGTCGCGGTGTGATTTTGGCCGGGATGCTCCTTTCCCCGGCCCTCCTCCACGCGACATCCGCCGTGCCGATTAATGCCGAGGACGTGAATGGTCATTCGGTGGCGGTGAACGGCAAGGGCCACTATACGGTCGTCATGTACACGAACCCGGACCTGGAGGATGAGTCCCGAGCGGTGACCCTGGCGCTGGACCCCTATCGGTCACGGTCTGATTTTGCCCTGGTCCGGGTGGTTGACCTGCGGGGCGACGTGCCTCTGGACATGCGGGGGATCGTGCGGGTGCAGATTCGCAAAGAGCAGGCGAAGGAGGCCACCCGGCTGAAGAAGGCGGGTGTGGACGTTTCCAGCAGCAACCAGGCGCCGATTATTCCCGATTTTAGCGGCTCAACGCTCAATGCGCTGGGCTGGAACAGCGTTTATGACCAGGTCCACGTCGTGGTCTATGATCCGAGCGGGCACGAGATCAAGCGCATGGAAAAGGTCTCGAGCGGAGCCCAGGTGACCAAGGTGGTCGACAGCATTTTGTAAGGTGCCGCGCGCGGCAGGTCCTGGCGTTCGCAGGACCCCGGCCCAACCCAAATCTACTTTTGCCATGAGCTTCCGCCTGCCCGCCTTGGCTGCGGCGGCGCTGTTGATGTTACCCACGCTACGGTTGCAGGCCGATCCGGCGTCGGCCACGGAACCATGGCAGCGCGCCATCGGGCCGTGGTCGTGGCAGTTTCCACGCGACCACGGGGCGCATCCGGATTTCAAGACCGAGTGGTGGTATTTCACCGGCAACCTGGCCGACGCGGCGGGGCGAAAATTCGGGTTTCAACTGACGATCTTCCGTCAGGGCGTGCAGTTCACGCCGGTCCAGACCGCGAGCAAGTGGGCGGTGCGCGACGCCTACTTTGGCCATTTCACGATCAGCGATCTGGCGGCGGAAAAATTTCATGTCGCGGAGCGGGTCAGCCGCGGCGCCTTGGGCGAAGCGCGGACGTCCACGGGCCGGATGGATGTCGCCCTGGGGCCGTGGTCGATCACCATGCCGGACGGAGGCGAGCAGATGCACCTCGTCGCGCGCGAGCCGGAGATGGCGATCGATTTCACGGCCCGGCCGGTCAAGCCGCTTGTCTTGGAGGGTGTGGGCGGATTGAGCCGCAAATCGGACGGCGTGGGCGAGGCGTCCTATTACTATTCGTATCCGCGGCTGGAAACGTCCGGCCGCTTGCGGGTGGGGGACTTGGTCTTCGCGGTGTCGGGGTTGAGCTGGTTCGACCACGAGTTCAGCACGAGTTCGCTCGGCAAGAACCAGGCGGGCTGGGATTGGTTTTGCCTGCAACTGGCTGACCGCGAGGAAATCATGCTCTACGCTATGCGCGACAAATCAGGCGCGATGGACCCGGAGTCGGAGGGCACCTGGGTCCGGGCGGACGGCACGGCGGAGCGGCTGCCGCCGGGGAGCTTCACGATTGCGAAACTCGGAACGTGGTGCAGCCCGCAAAGTGGGGCGGTCTATCCGTCGGGCTGGCACGTGACCGTGCCGGGACACGGCGCGGACCTCACCATCTCGCCGGCGATGACCAACCAGGAATTGCATCTGGCCAAGATGGGTGCGCTCGATTATTGGGAGGGCGCCTGCACGATCACGGGCACCGTGGCGAACGGCCCGGCCTCCGGCGCCGGCTACACCGAATTGACCGGTTACGCCGGGGCGTTGCAGCAGGAAATGAAAGAGTAATCACGGCTTTGGCGCCCGGTTGTCCGAGATATCCCCTGCCAGCGCATCCCTTCCTTTGTCTCCCATTTGTCAAAGGCATCAACATGGCTTAGTGTTTGTTAGTCGATAAAGACACTACCCCATCATGAACTTGACTCGGGAAAATCTGAGAATTGTGCTGGTCGATGACGACAAAAACGACGGCGAGTTGCTGCGGATCGCGCTCGTCAAGGCGGGGTTTACGCGTCCTCTTACCCATTTCACGAACGGGGGTATAGCCTTGGAATATTTCAAATACATCAAGGCGACAGATTCAAGTCCGCCTCATATCATCCTGCTCGATATCAATATGCCGCTCGTCGACGGCGTCAATCTCCTGCATCGTTTGCGTGAGGCATCTTCATTTCGCGACATGCCGGTTATCGTTCTGACCGGCAGTGACAACGTGGCTAAGCGGCACGAACTGGCGCATCTGGGCATTTTTCGCTTTTTGAAGAAACTATCCGACGGCTCCAATGTCATATCCGCCTTGAACGATTTCATCGGCCTCTATAATCATCAAGACGCTGCTTCCCTGGCGGCATAACGATCCAGGGTCCGGCGGCGCACTCGGCAATCGCCGTTGACCGTCCGACACTCCGGACGTTGGCTATACCGAATGGACCGGTTGTGCCGCGCCGTTGCAGGAGGAAATGAAGAAGTAATGCCAATTCTCGACGAAAGTGGGTTGCTTTGTTGAAACCCCTATTAAAAAGCCTGTCATCCTGAGCTTGTCGAAGGATCTCCAACAATTTCTTGCTAGGACTTCTCTGGAACAAAATAATAAGAGATTCCTCGACCAGCTCGGAATGACAAAGTTTCAACAAAGCAAAAGGGTATGATTTCATGAAGACGACGAAGCCGATTTTCGAGGTGGAGAAACTGCGGGTGGAGCGCGAGGCGGTCGTCCTGCGCGAGGTGAACTGGCGTGTCGAACAAGGCCAGCACTGGGCCATCCTCGGCGCCAACGGCTCGGGCAAGACCTCCCTGCTCAGCGCTCTGACCGGCTACCTCATGCCTTCGCGGGGCGTGATCCGCATCGGCTCGGCCAGTTACGGCGCGGCGGATTGGCGCGAGGTCCGGCGCACGGTCGGGCTCGTCAGCTCGAGCCTGGGGCAGCAAATCGAGCCGGACCAAACCGCGCGCGACATCCTTCTTTCGGGGTGTGACGCCCAGATCAATTTCTGGGGCCGGGCGCGCGGGGCGGAGGAGCGCCGGATGGCGCGGATGGTGCGGCGGGTGCGGGCTGGCCATTTGGCGCAGCGGCCCTGGCTCTATCTTTCGCAGGGGGAACGGCAGCGGGTGCTGATTGGCCGCGCGCTGATGGCGCGGCTGCAACTCCTCTTTCTCGACGAGCCGTGCGCCGGACTCGACCCCGTGGCGCGGGAGGATTTTCTCAGGTTCCTGGCCGTGTTGGCCCGGGGGCGGCACGCCCCGACGCTGGTGCTGGTGACGCATCACGTCGAGGAGATCGTGCCGCTCTTCACCCACGTGCTGCTGCTGAAGCGGGGCCGGACGCTGGCCGCGGGACCGAAGGCGCAGGTGCTTGTCCCGGCGCGGCTCTCGGCGGCGTTTGGCGCGCCGGTCAGCATCCGGCGCTCGGGCGCGCGCTACCGGCTGGTGGTGGGCCGTCACACCGGGTCCTTCGTCCGGTGAAAGTCCTGTGCACTCAGTCATTCCGAGCCTGTCGAGTGATCAACCCTGGAAGATAATCGCAACTCTCATGGGAGCTGATCCCTTGACAAGCTCTGGATGACGGAACGCTTAGAGGAGGACTTTCGCGAAGGTCTCAAGTTGTCCGGGGTACTCCTTCTGCCGGAGATGAGATCAGTTCCCCCCGCCGATGGGTTGGGTGATGCCATCCATGGTGATGAGGGTGGTCTTGTTGTAGAGCTTGGGGATGGAGAAGACTTCCGGCTTGTTGGCGCGCGTGGTCTCCTTGGCCAACGCGAACTTGTTCTTATCGCCGGCGGAGCCCCAGGTGACGAGAACGGGCGTGCTGCCGCCCTTGACGAGCGAATCGTAGACCGTGAAGACAAACTCCGGAACCAGCGTCCGGACGGGAACGAGCGCCATCGGCTCGTTCATCGCGCGGATTTTTTCAAAGGCGGCGCGCACGGCGGGCAGGGGACCGGTGTAGCACCACACGTCGACTTCCGGATTGGCGGCGGATTCGCCGGTCCAGTGGACGCAATCGAGCCCGGCGATTTCCTTGTGCTCGCCGGTCTGCCTCCAGATGTAACCGGAGGTGTCGGCGTCGCCGCCGGCCGCCGGTGCGGAGGCGCCGGCATCACCGCCGTTGGTCGGCGGCGGGGCGGAATTGCCGGAAAGATCGTCGGCGCCGATGCCCTGCGAGAGGAGGTCGCGCATGTGCTCCTCGTAGCGCTTCGATTGCGCGACCTTCTCCTTGACCTCCGGCCAGGAAAATTGCCAGTAGGTGTCGTTGCTGTGCTCGAGCCCGATGTAATTTTCGCTGTGGGGATCGTAAATGATGCTGTAGCGGTCCTCGATCGCGTCGAGGCGGATGAGGGTCGGGCTTAGCGTGACGACCATCTTGTGGTTTGAGTCGTCGTAGAACATGTCGAAGGTGACGACATCCAGCGTGGCCGGGTTCTTGAGAGCGGCCACGGGCGGGGTGGTCGAAACGGTGTCGTCGGCGGCGAAGGCGGAGGAACCGGCCAGCGTGGCGGCCAGGAAAACCGCGAGACGGATCGGAAGAGGGCGACAGCCGGGAATGCGCATAAGATAACCCAACGATTAGAGCAGATTCTATTTATCTTGTCGCCTTCTTCTGGGTAGCCCGGACAACTCGTTGTCCGGGTGGCCTCGCGCTAGCGAGGGCACAAGAAGCAGCCCCAACGCCCCGGAGTTTGCGCCGTGCGCTTGGTAGCCAGCAACCTGAGACACATCACCCCTTCGGAACCGGGTGACCGGGCTCGACCCGCGAAAACATGCAGACATCGATCAGGCGGCCATTTTTCATGTGGTAGCCGCGCAGCAGTCCCTCGCGCCGAAAGCCGGCTTTTTCGAGCACGCGAAACGAAGCCTGATTTTGATGAAAGGCGGTGGCTTCGATCCGCCGGTAGCCGAGCTCTTGAAATCCATACGCGACAACGGCCTTTACCGCCGCTGTGGCCAGTCCGCGGCCTCGATACGTACGGGCCACCCAATATCCCAATTCAGCCCGATGAGCGGAAGAGCTGGGCACAAAACCAATGCCGCCGATCAGGACTCCGTCCGGACGGCGCAGGGCAAAGCTGGTTTCCTTTGTCTGGGTGGCGGTGACTTGCAGACGGTGCCGGACCCAGTCTTCGGCGTCCTTTGCTGTGTAAGGGAAGGGGATTTTGAGCAGACGGTCCACGGTGTCGCGATCCTGGAAATGCTCCACATAAGCGGCCTGATCTCCCTCCCGGACGGAATCGAGGTAAAAACCTTCCTGCAAATCGATCCGCATGGCGGCAGCGTAAGCAGTCACGTCGACTCGGTAAAGCTTGGGTCTTCGGGCCGCTGCTGTTTCAGCTTGAGCCGCTCGCCGAAGAGGGCCGTGCCGACGCGGATGCTGGTGCTCCCCTCTTCAATAGCCACCGCGTAATCGCCGCTCATGCCCATGGAGAGAACGGGAAGGCGAAGCCCGGTTTCGTTCTCGATGCGGTCGCGAAGTTCGCGCAGTCCGGAGAAATGGGGGCGCGATTTCTCCGGTTCAGGCGAGTAGGGCGCGATGGTCATCAGGCCCTGCAACGCCAGCCGGGGCAGGGCGTTGATCGCCTCCGCCAGGGCGCGGGCCGAGGCGGGCGCGCAGCCGAACTTGGCGCTTTCACCGGCGATGTTCACCTGGAGCAGGACCTTCTGGACCTTGCCGATGACCTCGGCGCGACGGGCGATCTCCTCGGCGAGGTCGAGCCGGTCGACCGAGTCGATGAAGTCGAAGAGACGGACCGCCTCGCGCACCTTGTTGGTCTGGAGATGGCCGATGAGATGCCAGGTGCCGCGGCCGATCGATTCGATTTTGCCCCGGGCCTCCTGGACCTTGTTTTCGCCAAAGTGGAGCAGACCGGCGCGCAGGGCCTGCTGGATGCTTTCCACCGGCTGCGTCTTGCTGACCGCCACAAGTTCGATCCCGGCGGGATCGCGGCCCGCCCGTTGGGCGGCGGAGGCGATGCCATCCTGAAGATTGACGAGGCGCGTGGTAAGGTTGTTCATCAGTTAAGCTTATCCCGAAATAACCTTTCTGTCATTTGCGAGAAATCACAGTTGACATGTCATTAGATTGGCTTATGCTAAAGCCCATGCAGATCGAATCCTTCAAGGTATTTCGGGACCTCGTTGAGTCGCGCAGTTTCAGCAAGGCGGCTTCGCTCAACTTCATCACCCAATCGGCGGTCAGCCAGCAAATCCGTGTCATGGAGGAACGATTCCACGTGCCCCTGATCGAACGGAGCAACAAGCGCTTCGGCCTGACCCGCGAGGGGCAGGTGCTCTACGACGCGAGCAAGCAGATCGTTTTTCAGTTCGACTCGCTTCAGCACCAGATTTTGGAAATGCGCAATGTCGTTTCCGGGACGATTCGGTTGAGCACGGTTTACAGCATCGGTCTGCACGAAATTCCGCCCTACCTGAAAAAGTTCCTGGTCAAGTTCCCGAACGTGAACGTGCACGTCGAGTACCGCCGTTCCAACCAGGTTTACGACGAGGTGATCGAAGGCGCGAGCGACCTCGGGCTGGTGGCTTACCCCGTGCAGAAAAAGACGCTCAAGATCGAGCCTTTCCGCCGGGACCGCCTGGTGGTGATCACCATCCCGGGCCACGAATTGGCCAAAGAGGGTGAGATCAACGTCGCGGTGTTGAAGAAGGAAAAGTTTATCGGATTTGAGCCCGACATCCCGACGCGCAAGGCGGTGGACAAGATTTTCCGCGAGGCGGGGCTTGAAGTGAACCCGGTGATGGAATTCGACAATATCGAGACGGTGAAGCGGGCGGTTGAGATCGGCGCGGGCGTCTCGATTGTTCCGCGCGCGACGGTGGAGCAGGAGGTCGGCAACGGCACACTGGCCGCGGTCGAGTTCAAGGGCCATCCCTATTACCGTCCGTTGGGAATCATCTACAAATCGGGCCGCGTGCTTTCCCCCGCGATGCAGCGTTTTCTCAAGTTGCTGAAGGAGCCGCTCGACCTGGCCGAGGTTGAAACGAACGGGAAAGAGGCGGTGTAGGTTCTGTCCGGGCGATTGTCTGGCCGGTCCCGAGGCTGGCATACTTTTGTAAGTCGTTGAAAATAGGGGTTGCGATGCGCTGCGGAAAAAAGAGATGGCGGGTTTAGTGGCGCTTAGCTGCGCTTTGCTGCGCGCTGTGGGCCCTTTACCTGCCGTTGGCGTGCGGAGCAGCAGTCCCGTCCGTTTGGGCGCGGCGATGGGGTGATGTACGGGTTGGTTTATTGGGGTGGAAGAGTGGAGACGGGTCATGGGCAGGCCTTTTCGCTGGCCGAAGGATGCCTCAACCCGTTGTGCCTGTCTTGGCGATCTGCGCGAAAAGCGCGATGGCGCAGTCAGTCGCCCCGTCCGCTTATTTCTCGGGGAAACCATGGCTAGCCCTGTTTTTCACTCCTGGGAAACCGTGACGGGCCTCTTTTCCCTGTTAAGGCGGTTTTTCACCCCACGTCCTCATCGAAAGTCTCACTTCTTTGCGACTGGTGGCATTTTCGTTTTCTTACTTCCAGAAAAGCCCAATACTAACACATGTTCACCGACCCGAAATTCAAGCCAACACCAGAGCAGAAGCTGATGGCTCTGGAGCACGTTCTGTACGAAATGGAGATGTTCATATACCTCAAGATTCTGAACTTAGGGACAACATCGTTAAAACACGCTGGAATCGTGAATAATGCCATTGTCGAAGCCTATTTACTACACGCCAGAGTTCTTAACGATTTTTTCAGCAAAACCCCCAAAAAAGACGACATATCCTGCACTCACTACTGTTTTAAGATTTCCGAAGCCGTAATCGCGGAGGAGATAGAAAATCGTTTCCACAAGTCTCTGGCTCATTTGACCTATTCCAGACTTTGTTTTACCGGGGACACAAAGGCTTGGATTGACTCGAAGATATACCCACCACTGGCATACAGGATTAAAGCTTTTTCCACCAGGATACTTTTGCGTCCTAATTTAAACCCCACACTAAGGAGCAGATTTTCCAATCTAAACACATTGTTAACAGCCTACTAACTCTCACACTGAATTTGCCACAGCTAAGCGAGTCTATTATTTTGCGAGAGCCTGATGCATCAAAATGATGTCCTGATATTGTTGTATTTTCAGGTACCACAATATAAAGCCAGCAAAGGCTAACATAAGCCCTAGTAACGACGCAATTTGGTCGTAAAAAACGATCTTGATGTATTCACTGCCAACATCTTTAACTTCTTCGGCAATAACGGACTTCGCCTTTGCTTCCATTTTAAGGTTATTAATATCTTCAAATGCTTGCTCATATGAGGAACGCATGGCGCGGAATTCCTCCAATAGTTTATCTTTCTCTTCTTTTGATAAATCTGAGCGTAGCTCGAACTCAGACGTTGGCGCATCTGGATTTTGATACGCCCTTGTACGGAGCCTTGCTAAATCCTCCTTAACTATGATCGACTTTTTTTCTAAAAAATCTACCTTTACACTGAGAGGGTCTAGAAGCTTTGCAGCTTCCCGAACTTTGGCGCGATATGTCTTTAATGTGGAATGACTTAGGTATTTAAAAAACATAAAAATAACGAGTCCTGATAACGCCATAAACTGATAGAGACTCGTTGTTGGCGGAGAGAAAAAATCAATGAGGGGCATATTTCGCTTTGTCCTATCACTGTAAAACAGTAATTACAAAAGGTCCTTCTGCTGTGTGGTGGTTTCTTTACTGGCCTTTTTGAAATTCAAATCCGGCAAGTAATCGGGATGTTGGGAGCGTTGAGTGCCGGATAATAACCCCTCGATGGTGAGAAGCTGTACCCGAGGCACTTTCATCTTTTCGTTGCCGCTGGTGTACAGACCAGCGGATGTAGCATCCTTGACCATGCCTGCTGTAGGTTCCTCTAAAGAAATGAAGAGGGCAATCTCAGCCTTCTCGCGTTCTCTAACTGCCATAAGTGAGCGTATGTCGTCAGCTTTCAGTGTACCACCCTTGACACTCACCACGATCTTGTGTGCCTCCTTTTGGTCAATGTCGCGGAAGAACTTGAGGCCGTCGATGCCACCATCGGCACCTTTCTTCTTACCTTGAAATGGCTGGGCGCCCACCAGTGACACTGCCCACCACTGGAATTGGTATTTGTCCCGTCTGGCGAGATCACGGGCCGCGTCGAGGTCTTTGGGTGTGCCATGGACTTCAAACTCGCAGGCTGCGCCAAAGGCGTCCCTAAGTCGCTTTTCAATGAGGGAGATGGCAAGATGGGTGATGTCGATGCCGATCCACAGGCGTTTTAGCTTCTGGGCGGCGTGGACGGCAGTGCCGCAGCCGCAGAAGGGATCAAGTACCAAATCGCCCTCGTTGCTGCTGGCTTCGATGATGCGTTCAAGAAGGGTAAGTGGTTTTTGAGTGGGATATCCGAGGCGTTCTTGGGCTTGAGAGTTTATAGGGGAAATATCTGTCCAAACAGTTCCCATTACGCCCCCTTCCATTTCATTAAGATAGCGCTTTAGCTGTGGCCGCTTCGCGGTGTCCAGTTCGCCAGATTTGGAGCGTGGATACCAAATACACCCCTCTTCATCCAATTTTGTCATTGTCTCGATTGAATAACGCCAGCCTTTTTCCGGAAACGGAAACCCCTTCCACTCGTACATCATATTTGGCCTTGGATTCGGGCTCGTCATATTGTCTAGCCGGTAAACTCCGCGTCCATCTTGATCATCGTAGCGATACTTGGATTCTAGGTACTCTTCAGAGTGGTCCTCCCGTGGTGTGTTCCACGTGAAAGTATTCCCTTTTGTATAGAAGAAGATGCTGTCAGCTACACGACTCCAAGTTTTACTATCGCTATGTGTCGTCGTCCTTTTCCAAACAATCTCATTTTCATAGCGTTCCTTCCCGAACACACCATCGAGGACGACTTTCAAATAATGAGAAGCTGTTGGGTCGCAATGGAGGTACAGGCTTCCAGTGGGCTTTAAGACGCGATGCAGTTCAATGAGACGATTGGCCATCATGGTGAGGTAGGCCATCATGTCGTTCTCACCCAAAAACGAACGCAGGGCGGTCATCATCTGTGCCAAATCGGTGTTGGTGCCGTGGATGATCTCATCGAATTCTCGTTCGGCCTGCTCGTTCCAGTGCCAAGTGTCCTCAAAGGCTTCTATCTGTGCTTCGCTCTCGTGCCCCTTAGGCGTCTTGAACAGGAGGTTATAGTCGCGCTTGGAGTTGAACGGTGGATCGAGGTAGATCAGATCGACCGACTCATCCTTAACGCTCTCGCGGAGAACGTAAAGGTTGTCCCCATAGTAAAGCTGCCCCATGCCCTAGTTTTGCGAAATCTCCCTTTTCTTCAAGCGAGATCACTTCGCCGCCGGTTTCCTGCCTCCTAAGTGTTTTCTTCGAGTTCGCCAAGCTTTCGCTTCGTGCATCCGGACAACGACACGCACGCGCGGCGTAGCCGGACCACCCGAAGAAGGCACCGCCGCTAGGGCCAGCGGCGGCTACCAAGGAGGCGGGTACGGAATTTACGGGTCAAGTTTGACTTTTCAGGAGCATTCCCCGAGTATCGGAAGCGTGACTGCTTATAAAATTCTCGCCGCTGACGGCGTTTCACCCAAAGGCATTGCTCTCCTGGCGGAGAGCCCCCACTTCGAGGTCGCGACCAGCGGCGGTCTCAAGGAGGACGAACTGATCGCGCGCATTGCCGATCTCGACGCGCTCATTGTCCGCAGCCAGACGAAAGTAACACCGAAAGCGCTGGCCGCGGCGAAGAAGCTGAAGGCCATCGGGCGCGCCGGCGTCGGCGTTGACAACGTGAACGTCGAGGCCGCGACGGAGCGGGGTATCGTGGTGATGAACACGCCGGGCGGCAACACGATTTCGACCGCCGAGCACACGTTTTCCCTTCTCCTTTCGCTGGCGCGCAAGATTCCGCAGGCCCACGCCTCGATGGCCGCGGGCAAGTGGGACCGTAAGTCGTTCGAGGGGACCGAGCTTTGCGGGAAGACTCTCGGCATCGTCGGGATGGGTCGCATCGGCGGGGAAGTGGCACGCCGGGCCATCGCCTTCGGGATGAACGTGGTCGCCTACGATCCTTATCTCGTGCCGAGCCGCGCGCGCAGTCTCCAGGTGGAGATCGCCGACGATCTGGCCGCCCTCCTGGTGCGGGCCGATTTCATCACCGTGCATATGCCGCTGACACCCGAGACGAAAAACATCCTCAACGCCGAAGCGCTGGCCAAGTGCAAGCGCGGCGTGCGCATCATCAATTGCGCGCGGGGCGGACTGGTCGAGGAGGCAGCGCTCCTGGCGGCGCTGCAAAGCGGTCAGGTTGCCGGCGCCGCGCTCGACGTTTACGAGAAGGAACCGCCGGCCGAGGACCTGGCTTTTCGCGCGCTGCCGAACGTGGTGCTGACGCCGCACCTTGGGGCGTCGACCGCCGAGGCGCAGGAAAGCGTCGGCGTGGAGATTGCGCAGGCGATTTCCGATTACCTCCGCAACGGGATCATCAGCAACGCGGTCAACGTGCCGAACGTCGATTTGCGCACACTGGAGGTGCTGCGGCCCTATCTCAGCCTGGGCGAAAAGCTGGGGCGCTTCCTAGCGCAGATCACGCCGCCCGGCCTCGAGAAACTCGTCATCCACTACACGGGCAAGGTCAGCGAGGCCGAGACGGTCCCGGTGACCCGCTCGGTGCTGAAGGGGCTCCTGTCGAATACTTCCGAGGGCGCGATCAACGAGGTCAACGCGCCGCGCGTCGCGCACAACCTGGGCCTGAGCGTGACCGAGACCAAGCAGGCCGAGGGGGGCGACTACACCGACCTGATCACGGTCGAGGCCACGAAGGGGACGGAACGCTTTGAGATCGCCGCGACGATCGTTGGGGTGCGCCCGCGCATCGTGCGGATCAACGGGCACAACCTCGAGGCGAGCCCCGCCGGAATTTTGATGCTGGTGGTGAACAAGGACCGGCCCGGCATGATGGGCTGGATCGGCACGCTGCTCGCAAAGTACAAGATCAATATCGCCAGCATGTCGCTGGGCCGGGGCGAGGAGGGCGGTTACGCGCTCAGCGTCTACAATCTCGACGATCTGCCCACGCCTGAGGTGGTCAAGGAAATCGAGGCCGAGCCGGGCATCCTTTCCGTCCACGTCGCGAAATTATAGTGACGATTGTACGCGGAACGGTTCGCGTTCGCAGGGGGATTGAAGCGCACGGCGGCGTCCAAGTTTCATCGTTACCATGAGTTTAAACCGTCCCATCGGTCTCACCGGCGGCATCGCCTGCGGGAAGTCGACTCTCGCGGAAGGCCTGCGGGCGCGCGGCTGGCACGTGATCGATACCGACCAAATCGCCCACGAGGTCATCGCGCCCGGCGGACCGGCCTGGAAGAATGTGATTGACGCTTTCGGCCCTTCTATTCTACAACCGGACAAGTCGATTGACCGAAAGGTCTTGGGGCGACTCGTTTTTGCCGACCCGTCTCTGCGGGCAAAATTAAACGAGATCACCCATCCCGCCATCCGATCCGCCTGGCAACGCGAACTCGAGGAGCGGACTCGCACCCACCCCACACAAGCTCTGGCTGTTATGATTCCCCTGCTGTTCGAGTGCGAACTCGAAAGGCTCTTTCCCGTTGTTTGGTGCGTCGGCGCTTCGCGCGCCACGCAACTGCGGCGTCTTGTCGAGCGCGGGCTGACCGCCGGGGAGGCCGAACAGCGCCTGGCCAGCCAGATGCCCGTGGCGGAAAAAATGGCGCGCGCCACCCTGTCCTTCTGGGGCGAGGGGACTTCCGACGCGCTTTTGCGCCAACTTGATCAGGTTCGTTTTTCATGAGGATGCGTCGTTCACAAAACCGGCCCTTTCGCCGCGGCGGCCACAACAAGCTGCCGCGCCGCCTGGAGGGCCTGCCCGCCGATGAACCCGATCTGCCGCTGCCGGGCGCCGCGCCCGTCGTTCCGGCCCAGATCGAAGCCGGAGCTGCGCCCGGATCGGATATTCCGTCCGATGCCGCCGGCCAGCCCGGCCTGTCGGCAGAGCCTCCTCCCGCGCCGCTTCCGCCCGGACCCCATCTCGAGATCGAAGAGCTTCAGGCCAGGGCGACTCGCGCGCTGAAAACTTTCGCGAAGAACGAATACGGGATCGAGAACGCGGCCGCGCTGAAAAAGCACGATCTTGTGGTTGAAATCCTCAAGCGCAATGCCGCGAAAAACGGCACGGCCGATGGCGGCGGCGTGCTCGATCTTTCGCCCGAGGGCTATGGCTTTCTCCGGTCGGCCCGCTTCAATTTTATGACTTGTCCGGAAGACCTCTACGTCTCGCCGTCGCAGGTCCGGCGTTACAACCTGCGCAGGGGCGATCTGCTCCACGGCCCCGTCCGCGCGCCGAAGGAGAAGGAACGGTTCTTCTCTCTCGCCCGCGTCGACCGGATCGAGGGCAAGCCCGCCGTGGAGGGCCGCCAGCTTCCCGGTTTCGACCTGCTCACGCCGATGTTCCCGAACCGGCGCATTTTCCTCGAGGGCAAGCGCGGCGACGTTTCCATGCGCGCGATGGATCTCATTTGCCCGCTCGGCTTCGGCCAGCGCGGCTTGATCGTCGCGCCGCCCCGCACCGGCAAGACTATTTTGCTCCAGAAGATCGCCAACGCGATCATGGAGAACAACCCCGGCGCCCATCTCATCATGCTGCTGATCGACGAGCGCCCCGAGGAAGTGACCGACATGCTGCGCACGGTCAAGGGCGAGGTCGTTGCCTCGACCTTCGACGAGACCCCCGAGCGTCATGTCGCTTTGGCCGAAATGGTGACCGAGCGGGCCAAGCGCCTGGTCGAGAACAAGGTCGACGTCATCATTCTCCTCGACAGCATCACCCGCCTGGCCCGCGCCTACAACACCATGCAGCCGACCACCGGCAAGATCATGAGCGGCGGCGTCGAGTCCAACGCGCTGCAGAAGCCGAAGCGCTTTTTTGGCGCGGCCCGCAACGTGCAGGAGGGAGGTAGCCTGACCATCATCGCCACCGCGCTGATCGAGACTGGCAGCCGCATGGACGACGTGATTTTCGAGGAGTTCAAGGGCACCGGCAACATGGAGGTCAACCTTGACCGCAATCTTTCCGACCAGCGCGTCTACCCCGCCTTCAATATTTCCCGCTCGGGCACCCGCAAGGAGGAGCTGCTTTACCATCCCGACGAACTGCCGCGCATTCACGCGCTGCGCCGCGTCCTCTCCGAGGAATCGCCGGTCGAGGCGATGAACCTCCTGCTGGAAAAGATCAAGAAGACCGAGAACAACATTGAGTTCCTCATGGCGCTCAATGTGAAGAACAAGTAGGCCCGGGCTCGCAACATGGCCACGGTCGGGTTCATCGTCGCGTGGCTGCTTTTCTTGCTGGCCATCGTTGTGGCCTTGGTCAATTGGCTTTGTTTTTTTCGGAATTATCGCAATCGGGTCCGGGGCGTTGCCAAGCACCATTCGATCATTCCGGCGCTGGGCTTTTTTCTGCTCATCATCGCGGGTCTCATTTGTCCGCGCGGTCCCGGTGTCTGGATTGTCGTGCCCGTCATGCTCGATCCGGGAACCTGGGTCGTGATCGTTCTTCCGTTCGTGATGCTGCGCGCGTGGCTTTCCCGGAAAACGTGACTTGGAGGCGTCAGGGCAGCCTCACACGGCATGCGCGGCAAACCATGCCGCTCCCTGCAGTGCGGTCTTGTCGTTCAAAATCACGTAAACCGGCGTCGAATGGAGCAGCGGGCTCAATCGCCCCTTGTGATAAAACGCGTCGAGGAAAATTTCGCTCTTCAGCTTGGGCAGCATCTTCGGCGCGATGCCACCCCCGAGGTAGACGCCGCCCAGCGCCAGCATCTTCAGCGCAAAGTTGCCCGCTTCCGCGCCATAGTTGCGCGTGAAGTAATCGAGCGACTCGACGCAAACATGGTCCTTCTCCGCGAGCCCCGCCTTGGTCACTACGGCGGCAAGATCACCCTCGTTGATTTCCTTGGTCAGCCAAGCCGGTTCCGCGATGCTGGAACGGTAACGGAAGAAGCGGTAGGTATTTTTCATGCCCATGCCGGAGAGGACCCGCTCCCAACTGACGTGCCCGTGCTCCCGCCGCAAAAACCGGAGCAATTCGTCGCCGATGGCGTCGTTGGGGGCAAAGCTGGAGTGCCCGCCCTCGGTGGCGAAGGGGCGATGCGTGACGCCGTCCCAGAACATGCCCGCCTCCCCGAGCCCTGTGCCGGCCGAAATTAGCGCGCGGTTGCCGACTTGCTGCGGATCGGCCTGCGGATTGATCGGCAGCAGTTCGTCGGGGCGCAGTGTCTGGATGCCGTAGGCGTTCGCATCGACATCGTTGAGCACGCTCACTCGCTTGAATTTCAGCCTGGCTTGAAGCTCGACGGCATCGATTATCCACGGCAGATTGGTCACACGCACCGCGCCGTCTTTCACCGGGCCGGCTACGCCGAAACAGGCGCGGGTTATGTCCTTCGGGCCATCGGCGAGAAAATCTCGGACGATTTCATCCAAAGCCGCGTGGTCTTTGTTGGCGTAGTGCGCGCTTTTTTGTTCGACGAGGTGGTCATCGTCAAAGGTGTAAATCGCCAGATTGGTCTTTGTGCCGCCGATATCACCTGCGAGAAACATGATAAGATGAAGGTCAGGAGGGTTGGCAACGATGGCCAAATCGTTGCGCCTGTAACTGTAAAATAAGACCTTTGCTGCTCATGACAATTTGAAAGACTGAAAAAAACACCACCCAAGTTGTAAATACCTGCCATGTTTTAGGAGATTGACAAGATTTAATCCGGATCGACTTAACACGATAGGTAAGACGGTGTTATACTCATTCAAGTCACGATCGATTTATGAAGCGATTATTTTGTCCAGCCCTGCTTTTGACGCTTGTTCTTTGGGGATGCGGCAAGGCCTCCCACGACGCCACCGATGACAAGATCAAACCCGCGCCTGCCGCGGAGACCGACACGCCGTCCGCGCCGAAGCCCCCTGTGGCGTTTTCGCCCGACACCCGCGGCCTCGTTTCACCCGAGGAAGTGCCGCTGCTCGATCAGATCGACCGCGAAAACACCCGCGTCGTTGCCGCCGCCCTGCCCAGCATCGTGCGGATTATCGCCACTTATCCCGAGGATCCGCGCATGGAGCTGTTCGGCCGGCAATGGCCGTTTCCCTTCCCGCTGCCGCCGGACCCGCACCATCCCGGTCATCTTGCCCTGCCGAGCGACACCGCCTACGGTTCCGGCGTCATCATCAACAAGGACGGTTACATCGTGACCAACAATCACGTCGTCGAGCAGGCGAAGGACGTCGAGGTGCAGCTTGCCGACAAGCGATCTTTTCCCGCGCGGCTCGTGGCGGCCGACGACATGGTCGACATCGCCGTGCTCAAGATCGACGACGCGGGCGATCTCCAGCCGCTCCCGTGGGGCGACTCGGACAAGGTGCAGGTCGGCGAACAGGTCTTCGTCATCGGCAACCCCTACGACTTCGACGATTCGGTCAGCAAGGGCATCGTCAGCGCCAAGGGCCGCAACCTGCCCGACACCAGCAACTATGAGGACTACATCCAGACCGACGCGGCGGTGAATCCCGGCAACTCGGGCGGCGCACTGATCAACATTTACGGCCAGTTGGTCGGCATCAACACCGCCATCGCCTCCAACTTTCGCTTCGGGGTTGGGGTTGGGTTTGCCATCCCGAGCAACCTCGCCCGCTACGCCGTTGAAGGGTTGCTCAAGGACGGGAGGCTTGTCCGCGGCTATCTCGGCGTGATTCTCCCGGCTTCCGTCGACGACGGCGTCCTCGGCCAGCTCGGCCTCAACAACGAACAGGGGGCACTCCTGGCCGGCGTGCCGCCCGATTCTCCCGCGGGCAAGGCCGGGCTCAAGGGCGGCGATTTCATCACGGAGGTCGGCGGGCATAAGATCGGCAGCATTGCCGAACTGCGCCTGATCGTGGCCCAACTCCCCATCGGCCATGACGTCGATGTGAAATTCATCCGCGACGGCCGGCCGGTAACGGTCACGGTCACGATTTCCGAAATGCCTTCGGAACCCCAGGCAGCTTCCAATCCGCCGGGGAAGGGCGGTGCGCCCGCCGCCGTGCCAGATGCGGCGCCGACGGACGTGGATAATGTTCTCGGCGGGCTTCAGGTCTCCGATCTCGACGACAAGACCCGCCATAAGTACGGCGTCGACCAAAGTGTTTCCTCGGGGGTCGTCGTCACCGCCGTCGAGCCCGATTCTCCCGCCGACGCGAAGCTCGATAAAGGTGATGTGATCGAAAGCCTTTCCGTCAGCCAAGGCTCAACCCAGCCCATCAACACGGCCAAGGACTTTGCCAGCCTCGCCCACGGCGTCAAACCCGACCAGGGTGTTGTCCTGCTTGTCCATCACGGTAAAGCCAGCAACTACATTTTCCTTTCGCCGCAGAAGTGATGGGGAAGTCTGCGGAAGACCTGCTGTCGGCAATAAATTCAGGATGACAGAGGGAAAAAATCGTTGCGGAATTTTAACGGGAACAAGAATGGCGTCCCGTGCGTCTCAGCCTATAGTCCAATGATGATCAGGATTCTGCTGTTGCTGCTGGCCGCGGGTGGTCTGCCGGCGCTGGCCTCGGACCCGATTGCCACCCCGTACTCCGGAGCGAGCGTGTCCGCGTCGGGACCGCATGTCACGGCGGAGCTGGTTCCGGAGAAGACGGGCATCGAGCCGGGCGAGCCGTTCGACGTGGCGCTGCATCTTCACATGGACCCGGGCTGGCACACCTACTGGATCAATCCGGGTGACGCGGGGCTGGCCACGACGATCAAATGGACGCTGCCGCCGGGGTTTACCGCCGGGCCGATCCAGTGGCCGACGCCGGAGAAGCACAGCATGGGGCCCGAGATCACCTACGGCTACGAGGGCGACACCTACCTGCTGACGACGATCACGCCGCCGAAGGGCGACTTGCCGCGCCACTTCGACATTTCCGCGCACACGACATGGCTGGTCTGTCAGGAGGAATGCATTCCGGGCAAGGCCGACCTGACGCTGCATCTCGACGGAGGACTGCTCAACCTGCGGTTGCCGGTCGACAACAGCGGTTTTTTCGACGAGGCGAGGGGGAGGTTGCCGGTGGAGAATACGATTTGGAATGTGGAGTCGCGCTATGACATTAAGCCAGGGGTGGGGCAACCAGGCCAGCAGGCACTCTGGATTCAATTCAAGAACAAGCTGGAAACGGGAGAACTTGCGGTCGGTCATCTCTATTTCTTTCCTGAGCAGGAGAACGTTTTAAACGCCAATGAGGACGATAACGGCAAGCCAGATCCCGCGCAGAAGCTTTCAAAGTTTATCCTGGCTTTGACGCTTCAACAAAATGGGCTTAAGCCGGATACGATCAGTGGGGTGTTGGTTTCGGACCGTCCTTTGATCGGGAATTCGTCGTCGGTTTACATTTCCTCTTTTTCAACGAATGCGACCGATATTCCAATATTATCAGCTTCGCTGACAAATCCTGCGGCCCAGCAAGGTATCGCGGCGATAAATGCCGATACAACGCAGGCTGCCACGACTGCACCGCCGCTAGGGACAGCGGCGGCTACCTCGGAGACGGCTACCACGGCCCAGCCGCTTCTGCTTCTCGTCCTCGGCTCGGCGTTCGTGGGCGGGCTTATTCTCAATTTGATGCCGTGCGTGCTGCCGGTGCTTTCGCTGAAGGTCTTCGCGCTGGTGCGCCACGCGGGGGAAAATCCGGGTGCGGCGTGGAGGCAGGGGGCGGCGTTCACCGCCGGGGTGGTGATTTCGTTTTGGGTGCTGGCGGGACTGCTGCTGGCGTTGCGGGCGGCGGGGAACCAGCTCGGGTGGGGGTTCCAGATGCAGTCGCCGGGATTCGTGTTGGCGCTTATTTTTCTCTTTTTTCTGCTGGCGCTGAATTTGTTCGGCGTGTTCGAGGTGGGGGCGTCGCTGGTGGGACTCGATGCGAAGGCGACGAGTCACGTCAGCGGCCTGACTTCGTCGTTCCTCAACGGGGCGCTGGCGACGCTCGCGGCGACGCCCTGCACGGCGCCCTACATGGGATGGGCGCTCGGCGTGGCGGCGCAGCAGTCGGCGGCGGTGGCGCTGCTGATCTTCACGTTCCTCGCGCTCGGGATGGCCACGCCCTACCTGCTGTTGACGATTTTCCCGGGCGCGTTGCGGTTCGTGCCGAAGCCGGGGGCGTGGATGGAGGCGGTACGGCAGTTCATGGGTTTCCTGCTCTTGGCGACGGTGATCTGGCTGGTTTACGTGGTGGGCGCGTTGGTCGGGCAGGAGCAGGTGCCGTTGCTGCTGGGGCTGCTGCTGCTGGCGGGACTCGCGGCGTGGATTTACGGACGGTGGATCGCGCCACCGAAGCCGCCTCGTGTGCGGGTGGTGGCGGGTCTCTTCGCCATTTTTTTTGCGCTGGTGACGGTGAAGTACGTGGTGGACCTAGCGCGGATGGTTCCGCCAGTGACTTCCGGGGCAGAGGCGGCGAGCGACGGCTGGCAGCCATGGAAACCAGAGGCCGTGTCGGCGGCGTTGGCGCAGGGTAAGCCGGTTTTCGTCGATTTTACGGCGGCATGGTGCCTGAGTTGCAAGGTCAACGAAGCCGTGGCGTTGGGGACGGATGCCGTGAAGCAGGCGTTCACGGACAAGAACGTGGCGCTCTTTCGGGCCGACTGGACCCATTCCGATCCGGCGATTTCGACGACATTGCAGAAATATAATCGGGACGGCGTGCCGCTCTACCTGCTTTATTCGCCGAAAACCCCTGATGCGCCGCAGGTCTTGCCGGAGGCGCTTACGCCGGGGATCGTCCTGGATGCGCTCAAAGGTTTATGAAACTTTTGTCGGTAACCTGCGTCTAATATCCTATGCGCAACGTCATCTTTTTTGCCATTTGTGCCGGATGCTTTATCGGCTTGACCGTATTCGCCCAAAACACGTCTCCCACCCGGGCCACCGTCGGGCAGCCGGCGCCCGATTTCACGCTGACCGGGGGCGATGGGAAAACCCATTCGCTGTCCGACTACAAAGGGAAATTCATCGTGCTGGAGTGGACGAATCCGAATTGTCCGTTCGTGCACAAGTTCTATGATTCGGGCACGATGCAGAACCTGCAGAAGGAAGAGACGGCGAAAGGGGTGGTCTGGCTGCGGATCAATTCGGGGGCCCCGGGACACGATGGCTACCAGACGGTGGCCGATGTTGTGTCATACGAGCAGGCCAACCACGTGGCGTCAACGGAAACGCTGCTCGATCCGGACGGCACGGCGGGGCACCTTTTCGGGTCGCGCAACACGCCGACGATGTTCGTGATCGACCCGAAGGGGACGCTTATTTACGCGGGCGGGATCGACGACAAGCCTTCACCGGACCCGGCGGATATTGCGACGGCGAAGAATTATGTGACCGCCGCCCTGGATGAAGCGATGGCGGGCAAGCCGGTGTCGGTGCCTGTGTCCAGGCCCTACGGCTGTTCCGTGAAGTACGCGACCAATTAGCGGTTTCCCCTAGCGGCTTGCCAATTTCGTTACGTTGGAGGCTTTGAGCCCCTTGTCGGACTGACTGACCTCGAACTCGACGCGGTCGCCTTCGTCGAGGGTCTTGAATCCTTCGCCCGCGATGGAGGAGAAGTGGACAAAAACATCCTGGCCTCCTTCATCCTGGGCAATGAAACCGAAGCCCTTTTTGTTATCGAACCATTTGATGACACCTTGAGCCATGAGAATCACCCCTCGATCATTGAGAAGACGCAATGGTAACAAGCCCTGCGATTTACGCCTGCCCGCGGCATCAATTTTGGCGAAGATAAATTCATTCCCTCTGTGCGCCTTAAATTGAATTGATTATGATCGCATGCTTTTTGATGAGTCAATCAAAATTATCAATTATCAGGGTAGAAGCCGGAGTAAGGGGGGCGGTCAGATACTCTTTTTCGAACGATTTGAAGGCTTAAACGATCAATGAAGATCCTCGACCGCAAGTTCCCATTTGCCGCCGGAGGCTTCGATTTTGAGGACGAAATCGCCGGGTCCGGTCAGGTCGCTCGAGTCGCCGCCGGAGCCGAGCTTGGAACAGACTTTTTGCGGGATGGTGTCGCCTTTGGCGAAAGCGTTGATGAAAAGCGCGCTGGTATTTTTGTAGACGGCGCCTTCCTTGTCCTGATTGTGCCAAACCACGCGCCAACTGACACCGTCGATGTGGATGGGATCGGAGGTTTCATTATCGTTGCCGGAGAGTGTGTAGATGCGGTGCCATGACGGGGCGCCGGGAGGACCTTCGGGCGGTGCAGGTGGAAGATACGAGGCCGGAGGCGAAGGAGGAGGAGCGGGCAGGACCGCGGTTGGAGCGGTAGTGGGAGACGGCGTGGCGGCCGGGGCTGAGGGTGGCGGCGCGGTGAGTTGGGTCTCGAGCTTGGCGACCTTGGCCTGGAGATCGGCGTTTTGCTGGAGGGCCTCCGTAAGCCGCACCTCGAGATTCTCGATCTGGCGGCTTTGGAGGCGGCGATCGTACTGCATATCCTCGAGAACGCCCTGCTGCTTCTTTAGAAGGTCCAGGAGGTCGCGATTGGACTGGGTGAGCTGGTCGATGGCGCTTGAAACGGCCTGCGGGGCAGGGGTCGGCTGGGGGGCGGTTGCAGGTTTTGGCTCCGGGGCGGGAGTGGAGGCCGGTTGATTGGTGCCTCGAGCAGATTGATTGATGCCGGGCGCCGGGCTTGGCGTGGGGGGAGTGAGGTCCTGGGCGAAGGCGGAGAGAGGGACGATGACCGCGAGCGCGAGGAGTGCCGGAGCCCGGTAGTAGTAACGCTTCGCCCAAAAAGAATACTGCCGTGCGCCGTACGTCTTCGCTCGACGCCTCGCCGGCAGATAAAACCCCTGTCGGCGCGGCCCGGGGCTACTTTTGATAAGAGTTCCAGTTTCGGGCATGCGGTGTGCGGGCGCCTTTATCCATGAACTCTAGCAACCCGGACGAAAAAATAAACCAGGGAACTGAACCCGGGCGCGATGAACATGAAAAGGATCCAGAGGAATTTCTTCAGCGGGTCGGATTCGCGCGTGATGCAGTGGCGGAGCATCTGGAACCAGAAAATAATGCCGAGGACGAAGCCGATGATTTCGATGTCGCGGGCGTTTTCAAGAAAATAGGGAAGGGCGAAGAAGAGCATGGAACCGTTCTCAAAATCAAACGGAGGGGATTTCCATTTTGAAAGGCGGGATGCGGGTGAAGACGCGCTGGCCGTCATCGATCTGGCCGAGGTAAGAGCCCTCGGCCACGCTGTCGGAGGCGATGAGGTGGTAGCTCTGGTAGTGGAACTGGGTGCCGGGAGTCAGGCGGGGGCATTCACCGACGACGCCGTCGCCCTCAATGACGAGCTTGGAGCCGTCGGTGTTGGTGACAACCCACTTGCGCCCCTTGATGGTGACGACGCGCGTGCTGTCATTATGAATGGTGATGTGGTAAACAAATCCGTAGGGCCGGTCGGGGGTCCCTTCCTCGTGCGGATTGTATTCAACACGGTCAAGGCTGACCCAGAGTCCCGGTAATTCACGAATCGGTTCACCTGCCATGGAGATAACTAGATAAATGATTCGTCCTCCTGCGGAAAGAGAAACTTCTCGGGCCGGCAGCGCGACCGGGCGCTCCACGGTTCCCGTGGCGCTGACGATTGCGGGCTCGGACAACAGCGGCGGGGCGGGAATCCAGGCCGATTTAAAGACGTGGACGACACTTGGAGTTTATGGAACTTCGGCTGTCACCTGCGTGGTGGCGGAACATCCCGGGCGGGTGCTGAACATCACGCCGCTTCCGCCGGAACGGGTGGCTGACCAGGTGAGGTTGGTGCTGGAAGCATTTCCGGTGGCGGTGATCAAGACGGGGATGCTCCATTCGGCCAGGATCACTGCGGCGGTGGAGCAGGCGATTGCGCCGGCCTTGAAAAGGGGCGTACCGCTCGTGATTGATCCGGTGATGGTGGCCAGCACGGGGCGGGTTTTGCTGCGGAAGGACGCCATTGCGGCGTTGCGGAAATTAATGGTCCGGGCGGACCTGATCACGCCAAACCGGGACGAGGCCGCGTTGCTGTGGGGCAGGCCGATTACCGACCTGCGGGCGCTGGACGAGGCGGCGCTCGAATTGGCGCGCGAATTTGGGCGTCCCTGCGTGTTGGCGAAGGGCGGGCATCTCAAAATGGGCGAGGCGGTCGACGCGCTGGCGTCGCCGGACGGGCGGCTCCAGCATTTCCAAGCGCGGCGAATCCCGGGGATCGATCCGCACGGGACGGGTTGCACCTATTCCGCGGCGATAGCGGCGGGTTTGGCCCGGGGGTTGACGCTGACGGAATCGGTGGTGCTCGGGAAGAGTTTCATCACGCGGGCGTTGCGGCGGCGGTTTGAAATCGGGCCGTACCAATTGCTGAATCACCTGCCGTGAAGGCGGCACCCTTACTTACTTTGAAGCGAGGACATCAGACCGGTTGAGCCGGGTCCACTTGCCGTCGGAGCTCTTTTCGAAGATGAAATTGAGCGCGCGGCTGGAGGTGAGGAACAGGGTCTTGTGGACTTCATTCGAGCTGAGGATGGCCTCGTTGTAGCCGTAATGGTCGACGTCCTTCACGGCGATTTTCCAGAAGTCGTCGACTTCCTGAATCAGGGCGGTGCGTTCGTCGAGGGAGAGATTAGTCTGGTAGCGGACCATCACGGCCATGACACCCTTGCTATATTCAACCTTGGAGACGCTGAGTATCTTGACGGTATGGCCGCAGGGGAGCTTGAGGACTTGGTCGGCCTGAAGGGAGGCAAACGAGCGGGTGGAGGTGAGCAGAAAGGCGGTGAATGCGAGCAGGAGAATGGGCCAGATACGTCGTTTCATGGTGTGGCGATAGCGGGACTCAAGCGGACTGCGGGGGTTTTGGCAAGCGCAGGTATTCGTACACATGTTAAGCAAATGTTGTACCCGAATGCGCGTTATTTTGGGGGCGGGATTGCGACATTCATGTTATATCTCCGTTCCCGTGGTGGATCTTACAACAATTTTGGCCGGGCTCGGGACAATACTGCCCCAGGAGCGGATTTTGACCGCGCTGGAGGACCTGATTCCCTACTCGTTCGACGGGACGGCGGCGATGTCGCATCGTCCTATGGTGGTGGCGTTTGCGCAGACAACGGAGGAGGTTTCTCGGGTGGTAAAATGGGCCAATGAGTCCCGGACGCCGCTGGTAGTGCGGGGCAGCGGAACCGGACTGGCCGGGGGAAGCATTCCAACGGAGGGATCGGTGGCGCTGGTCCTTAGCCGGTTCGACCGGGTGCTGGAGCTGGATCGGCGCAATCTGACGCTTTTGACGGAGCCGGGAGTGACGACCCAGACGATTTTCGACGAAGCGGACCGGGTCGGGCTGCTTTACCCGCCGGACCCGGGGTCGATGAAGATTTCGACCATCGGTGGGAACGTGGCGGGCAATTCGGGCGGCTTGCGCGGACTCAAGTACGGGGTGACCAAGGATTACGTGATGGGGTTCGAGCTGGTGCTTCCGACGGGCGAGGTGGTTTGGGTCGGCAACAAGTGCGTCAAGGATGTCGCGGGCTACTCGCTGCGGGAGGTTTTCATCGGTTCGGGCGGAACGCTGGGGATTTTCACGAAGATTTTACTGCGGCTGCTGCCGCGGCCCGCGGCCAAGCGGACGCTGCTGGCGGTTTACGCGAAGATGGAGCAGGCGGCGGAGACGGTGTCGGCGATTATCGCGCACCCGATCATCCCCTGCACGCTGGAGTTCCTGGACCGGACGACGATCAATTGCGTGGAGGATTACGCGAAGGTGGGTCTGCCGCGGGAGGCGGAGGCGGTGCTGCTGATGGAGACGGACGGGCACCCGGCGGTTGTCGCGGAAGAGGCGGAGATCATGGCGCGACTGGCGCGAGAGCAGGGGGCGCTGGAGGTACGCGTTGCCGCGACGGTGGAGGAGGCGCAGCGTCTGGCCACGGCGCGGCGCTCGGCTTTCGCCGCGCTGGCGCGGGTGGCGCCGACGACGATCCTGGAGGACGTGACGGTGCCGCGCAGCGAGTTGGCCGGAATGGTGGCGTTCGTGGCGGACTTGGCCAAGCGGCATCGCCTGCGGATCGGGACGTTCGGGCATATGGGGGACGGGAACCTGCACCCGACTTTTTTGACGAATGAGGAGGACGAGGCCGAGATGCACCGGGTGGAAATGGCGTTCGCAGAGATCGTGACGGAGACGGTGCGGCGGGGCGGTACGATTACCGGCGAGCACGGAGTCGGGCTGGCCAAGAAAAAGTTTTTGCCGCAATCGGTGGGTGACCTGAACGTCCAGTTGATGCGGAAGCTGAAGCGGCTGCTCGACCCGAACCTGATTTTGAATCCGGGGAAGATTTTTGACTGTCCTGCGGACAGCAGTAACGCTTCGCCATAAAAGAGCACGGCTGTGCCGATTACATTTGGAGCTTGGCAGAGGTGGCTGCTTTGCCGGATTCGCAAGCCACTCGAGGTGACAAAGTAGCAAACATGGATATACTCTTAGTTCATGCAAACTACACTCGCTACCACAACCGCGGTTGTTATTCTTGCTGGCTTCTTAGCAAGCATACTGATTGCCGCAGTCAGAAGGCGTTAAAAGCGACCAATCAGCTTAATGCTGACTGGATGCTTTTAATCCGAGACGCCATTTTTTGGCGTGATTACAGGCATCGATCTTTTTGGGATCGATTTGCCGGTGTAGAGGTCGTTGTTTCTCGCGGCTATTTCCCCTCGTCCCCAAGTTGCGGATCATGTTGGGGCTTGGAGGAAGTGATTGCACTGTTATAAGCAGTTTATGAGTGACGTAAAATTCGTTAGTTTATCCATTCTCCTAGCGTCGATCATCATCTCGAGCGCAATAGTCTGGAGTGCCGTCTCAATTGTAAAATCGACCGATGAATTGGGTCAAAGAGTGGAACAATTTAAAGCTGCACTCATACTTAAACCGTAATTTCAGTCGGTACAAATTCAAACTGACCCACTACCCAAAATCGGGTAGTGTCCCAATTTGCCTCAATCCCTATCAAGGGGCTGCTTCCTCATCATTCTTTACCACTAAATTTGCCTCTAATCGCCCTTTAGTAGCCTGCCTCAACCCTTGATTTGAAGGATTTTTTGGCCCCCAGCCCACTTGATCAACAGGGCGAGCGGTTCATTGCTGGATGCTTCAATTACCGGTTCTTCGCTTGGCGAATCGCGCTTGGCGCACTTGAGATCAAGTAGGGCGGAGGATCCGAACGGGTAACCTTTGACCCCATGTTCTTCCAGCAGGCGCACATCCCAGACCAGTTGACGTTGAGCAGCCTCTGGCCGCAATCCAAGGACGTATTCGAAAAATATTGCGATGGGCGACAGGCCGGTCCAGCCCACAAAGTCCCTCCGGGCGGGATCCCCCGGCGTGGCCCACTTGGGCGCATAATTCTCAAATAGCGTCCCGGTGTTTTGGAAAACTTCAACGACGTTTGCCAAGTGGTTGCATGCGATCTCATGCGCCATTCCGTCGGCTCCGAGCCGGGTCAATCCGCGAAGCACCATGTAGTTTGTGGGCGGCCAAACTGAGCCGCACCAATAATTGCCTGTGGTGCTGAAGTTGGGATGATCAGCTGAGAGCGTTGCCACGCGATGCGGTGTCTTGAAGCCCTTCGGGTCCGAAAGATGGGCGAGGAGAGGATCGATCCTCTCTTCCGGAACAATATTCGCAAGCAAAGCCCAGTAGCCGCCGATGGACTTCGTGTCCGAAAGGTTTCCGTCCCGGAAGCGGTCGCAATAAAAGCCCACGCGGTTATTCCACATCTCCTTGTTGACCAGGTTCGTGAGATGATCGGCTTCCTCGGCGGCTTCCTTGACGTCATCCACACGGCCTAACGCGACAGCCATAAGCAGAAGTAGCTTGTCGGTAAAGATCGCCTGGAGAGTGGTGTCAATCCATGCCATATGGCCGTGATCGAACTGGACGGAGCATCCCTCCGGTAATCTCGGTTGGTTATCCATCCCGCAGCCCAAACCGCTTGACCAATACGTGCCGTCGGGCCATGTACGGTGTTTCCGGAACCAGCGCGTGTAGGCGACCAAGGTAGGGAATACCCTGCCCAAACGGTCCTTGTCGCCAGTCTGTTGGAAGTATTCCCATTCCGCCCACGGCATCATGTTCGGTCCCGTGCTCGATGGGTCGAAACGATCGAATTTTTCGCTTCCATCGGCGATTCTGATCTCGCGGGAGATATAGCCGTCGCGATGTTGCAGCGCGTAGAAATTATCGAGTGTGCGCTGAAAATTAAAGGCGCGGATCCCATAGCGCCCGAACATGGTCATGAAGGCGGAATCCCACATGAAGGTTGAATCATTGAATGCCGTGTCGATGAAGTTGGCGATCAGGGGGCTGCCGGGCGCGGGTTGGCGCAAATTGCCAAAAGCGATCTCCCAAGCTTTCCAATAACAGGCGATTATTTGAGGGTGGCCTTGCCAGGACGGTTCCGGAAGCAACGCGCGAGCAAAAGCGAAATCAGGCAACGGAGTGTGCTCCGCAGGCATCCTGGAAAAAATATTCTCTGTTGCGAAGCGGTCCGGGATGGCGATGTCATAGTATCCTGGGGGAGTATTCACAATGATTCACTTTTCAGGGTTAGGCCACGTCTTAGCCTGGATTTCCCATGTGGGTTCATGCGCATGGACGGTCGGGGTGGCATTTTGCGATTTTCTTCCCGGGCATCGGCTTTGCAAGCGCTATCAGGCCCGTAACGCAGGGTTTTTTGAGCCGCCACACATTGCGGAAGCAGTTTTCTTCTCCCAAAGCGCCTTGTGTCCCGGTTGAGAAGACATCTCGTCCGTAAAAAGGCAGCTAAAAGTAGACTCGCCAAAAGTGGGCAGAAGTAGGCGCGCACGGTTGTGATTGATAAGCGTTATTTCAATTCGAAGGCTAATAGCATACGAATATTTCGCATCCCTCCAAAAAACTGAGGGTAGATTTCAAATTAGGACACTACCCAAAATCGACTTGCATTGCGTCGCAACCTGATAAGTTCTAAGCCTATGATCGTTCTATTGGTCGCGACAAATCGTCCGGGAAGCAACACGGGAAAGGTGGCCTGCCACGTGGCGGAGATTTACGCGGCGAAGGGGTACGCGCTGAAGGTGGTGGACCTGCACCAGCTGCCGCCGGAGATTTTTTCGCCGTCGAGCTACGCGGAGAAGCCGGCGGCTTTTGCGCCGTTCCAGGAGGCGATGTCGCAGGCGGACGGGATCGTGATCGTGACACCGGAATACAACGGTGGTTTCCCGGGCGTGTTCAAGTACTTCATCGACATGCTCAAGTTTCCGGAGACGTTCAAGGGCAAGCCTTTCGCGTTCGTGGGGCTGTCGGCCGGAATGGGAGGCGCGTTGCGTCCGGTGGAGCAGTTTTCGACGCTGATCAATTACCTCGGCGGGGTGGTCTATCCCGGGAAGGTGAATATCACCGGGATCCACGGTCAATTGGAGGAAAAAGGACGGCTGAAGCCGGGCGAACTGGTGGAGCGGCTCGAAAAGCAGGCTGAGGGGTTTATCGAGTTTGTGAAGAAGGTGCGCGGTTAAAGGGCGGGTGAAACGGGAGCGCGGACTTCTCGCCGTGCAGGCCTCTTACGACCGATTCCGCAAATTGCAGACGGTCCGGAAATGGACGCCGTAAATGGCCAGGCAGACCGTTTGGGGCAGGAGCCTCGGGCGCACAAAAAAGGTCCAGGCTAGAAGTTTCCAATAGTAGATTCGCTCCCGGCCAAGAATGCCGATGGAAAGCATGGATCGAATGAAGGCGCCAAACCGGCGCACGCTCAACCTTTCTTCCACCTTGGGGCGGCGGTATTCCCTCAGGAAGGTTTTCAGGCGGGCATAGTAGTTTTTCGGAGAGTAAATCGCCGCCAGTATTTTTTGATAACCGGCCATAAGCTGCTTCTCGTCCATCAGAGGCACAATGTTGGTTGTGCCGTCGACATTGTCGCCGGAGGTGTCGCCGCGTAAACGGCCTTCGAGCTTCATCCGTTCGTAAAGCCGCGTTCCCTGCATCGCCTGCAACAGGCCCACCATCGCCACGACGATGCCGCTTTTTTGGATAAAATCGATCTGCCTTTGGAAAATGGCGGGGGTGTCGCTGTCGAAGCCGACGATGAATCCGGCCTGGACCTCGAGGCCGGCCCGTTGAATGCGCTTGATGTCGGCGATCATGTCGCGGTGCGAATTTTGCTTCTTGTTGCATTCGGTCAGCGATGCCTCGCTCGGCGTCTCGATGCCGATGAAAACTGAATCGAACCCGGCCTCGCGCAGCATGTCCATGAGGTCGGGGTTATCGGCCAGATTGATTGAGGCCTGGGTCAGGAACGGCATGCGGCCCACCTTGTTCTGCCATTCGATGAGCGGGGGCAGGAGTTCCTTGACCAGCCGGCTCTTGTTGCCGATGAGATTGTCGTCAACGAAGAAGACTTTCCCCTTCCAGCCCAAGTCATGCAGGTAGTTCAATTCGGCGAGGACCTGGTCCGGGCTTTTGATGCGGGGACGATGGCCGAAGAGCGCGGTAACGTTGCAAAACTCGCACTGAAACGGGCAACCCCGCGAATATTGCAGGCTCATCGTCGCGTATTTCTTCAAGTTCGCCAGATGCCACAGGGGCGTCGGGGTTTTGCTGATGTCCGCAAATTCGCTCGTCTGGTAGATGTGCTTGGGCTGGTTCCGCTCAAGATCAGCGAGAAAAAGCGGCAGCGTGATTTCGGCTTCGTTCAAAACGAAATGCGCGACGCCGGAAAAATTTTCGTGCTCGGCGGTAAAAAGCGGGCCGCCGGCCACGACCGGCACCCCGGCCTCATTGCAACGCTTGATCACCTCCGTGGCCGATTCCCTCTGCACGGTCATTCCGCTCAGGAAGACGTAATCGGCCCAATTCAGGTCGGCGGCCTTCAAGGGCTGGATATTCATGTCAACCAGCCGCTTGGGCCATGTTTCCGGCAGCAAGGCCGCAACGGTCAGAATGCCCAGGGGTGGGAAAGCGGCATTCTTGCCGATAAATTTCAAGGCGTGCTTAAAACTCCAAAATGTCTCCGGAATTTGTGGATAAACGAGAAGAATGTTCATGCGGATCGCGATACTTTAGGGATGGATGGGATTGAAGCTTCATCAATTTGCCCTCTGATAAATCGTAACATGCCTGAGCCATGGCAGCTAACAGATCCATGACGCTGCTCTTGTCCAATATCCCGCAGATTTTGTTATAGGGAATCACCCGATTCTGTCGGATCACCCTAATGGTCAGTCAGTTAAGGACGGGCAACGCAAGAAGCCCTGTGATATCCAGTCATCCTCCAAGCGAGCCAAGGGCCACTGCTGTGGGGGAGATCGGCCAAGATTGGGTAAGTCCTTGTTAATCCGTGTGGAGCATCGTGTCCAGGCGGGTGATACATTTATCAGTTCCTGGGAAGGCGCAAACACATGGCAGACACAAACTTGATTGCGGCGCATTTGGATCATCGCCGATCCTACAAGAATTTCCATTACGTTTATCCGGTCATTTCCCGCCGGTCGCAGGGTGTGTCCATCGGCATCAATTTGAATCCGGACAAGAAGTGCGATTTCAACTGCATCTACTGCGAAGTGGACCGCGTCAGCCCGGCACGATGCCATGACGTCGACATTCCCGTGCTCACAAAGGAACTGCGCAAGATGCTGCGGATTTATCAGGATGGCACGCTCTTCGAGGATGAGCCCTTTGCCGGCGTGCCTTCATCGTTGCGCAGGTTGAACGACATTGCTTTCAGCGGAGACGGCGAGCCAACCACATGCCCGGTCTTTGAGCGGGCCGTGGAGGCCGTTTGGCGCGTGCGCGAGGATTTGGGACTGGATACAACGAAGCTCGTGCTCATCACAAATGGTTCCTGTCTGGACCGTGACGGCGTGCGGCAGGGAATTTGCCGGATACAGGCGGGCCGGAACGAAATCTGGGCGAAACTCGATGCCGGTACGCCGGAATATTATCACCTGGTCAATCGCAGCCACGTTCCTTACGTGTGGATTTTAAAGAATATCGCTGAAGTGGCGCGTTGGTGCCCCGTCATCATCCAGTCCCTCTTTCTACGGGTAGCCGGGAAGCCTCCGGATGAGCGTGAAATCGGCGCTTATGCCGCACGGCTGAACGAAATATGGGCGCAGGGCGGAAAAATCCTCGGCGTGCAACTTTACACCATGGCGCGACGAGCTGCGACGTCCTTGGCGACTCCCCTTTCGAATGAAGAGCTCAATCGCATCGCGGCCCAGGTTGAGGAGCTGACCGGCCTGCCTTACACCCTCTACTACGGGCATGCCCCGTGACGTTGCCGCATACGTTTTGGCCGTATCGCGCGAGATCATTCATTTGACGTGATCCGCGCTGACTTTTCGGACGGTCTCTTCCGTCAGAAAATCACTCAAAAATAAAACGGGAAGCCCATCTGGCGGAACGCTTCCTTGTCCGCTTTCAGATACTTGTCGCCCAGCGCGTCGAACCCCTTGTGCGCCTTGAAGTCGGCCAGGAACGCGTTGACCTGCTGCTCGAGTTCCACGTTGCCCTTCGCGATTCCGATCGCCCACGACTCCTTCTGAAACGGCTCGAGCAGGCCGCGCGTCGTGTCGGGATGCTTCTTGGCGTACTGGTAAATCGACATCTGGTCGTAGAGGAACGCGTCGGCCTTTCCCTGCACCACTTCCAGCGCGCAGGCCGAGTCCTGCTCGAAGGCCAGCACCGTCGCCTGCTTGAAATGCTCTTGGGCGTAGGTGGCGCTCGTCGTCCCGATCTTCACCACCACCGTCACGCCCGGCTTGTCCACGTCCACGATTCCGTTGATCGGGCTGTTCTTTTTCACCAGGATCGACAGGCCCGTACTGAGGTAGGGATCGGAAAAATCGATCGACTTGCGCCGTTCATCCGTCGCCGTCATCGACGAAATGATCAGGTCGATCCGCCCCGTTTTCAGCGCCGGGATCAGCCCCTCGAACGGCATGTTCTCGATGTCGATCGGGCGGTGCAGGTAGGCGCAGAGCGCCCGCGCCATGTCCACGCCGACGCCGGTCGGCGTTCCCGACGCGTCGGTCATCTCGAACGGCGGGTAATTCAGTTCCATCCCGATGATGAGCGGCTTGGCCGCATCTTGGGCGGGCAGGGGACTCAGGCCGGCGCACGCGAGCGCCGCCGCCAGCAAGAGGGAAAACTTCATGCTGGCAGTCTAGCGAGACGAAGGGGCGGTCGCACTTCAAATCTCTTTTCTATTCTAATGATGAAAATGCACGTGAAGCTCGCCCATTCCGGCTGCTGCAGCGATTGCAACCACCATTCCAAGATACTTCACAAAAAAGCTGGAAAAATACTTATCGAGGTTACTAATGAAATAATAAATGTCGTAGAAGGGAACGAGCGATACCTTCCCAATCGTGGAAAAGTCTTCATCGAGAACCTGCCCGAGTATTAGACAATGCGCGATCATAGCTGTTGCAATCCCCGAGAGGAGAATGACCGTCCCCACCGTGTGGTCATACCACGCGGCTAGATAAGCTGCTGCTCCTAGAAATAGGAGTAGAAAAAATCTTACCGCGAAGTTGATGGTGGTTTGCTTCGATGGCAGCGGAATAAGCGGAGCGTTGGCCTCAGCTTCTGCGTTCAATTTATCGAGACGTACTGCTGAATCCACCGAAGTCTCCCGCACAACCGTGTATTGCGGATATTTACTAAAAGGTTGCCAGTCCGTGCTTCCTTCCACTCTGACCAGAGTGTCTGCGGTGATGCTTTTTTCAAGAAGAAGATCGCCCATCTTCACCAAGTCATATGGACCTTCTACCTTCACATCCCGCTTGATGTAAAAAAGTTCCCCTGGGTTCATATACGCCAAGATCGAATAAGGAAACCCTAGCCGTAGTGCAATCAAGCTCACCCATGCTGCTTGGTCTTCTCTCGTTCCCAAGTTTGGGAACGAAGGAACTCACGCCATTTTCGCCACCCCTTTGACACCCCGCCCCCTTACGAGCTAGTTTCTCCACGATGAGCAAAATTGTCGGCATCGATCTCGGCAC
>JAJSLI010000118.1 GCA_021272315.1 Methylacidiphilales bacterium
TCCTTCATCCTCTTCTCGATACGCCCCTGATTGAACTTCTCCAAGCTGTCCGCGAGCAGCGCCTCGGGAAACTGAAGGTCAAATTCAACGCGAACCACGCCGTTACCATCGTCCTCGCCGCCGCCGGTTATCCCGGCACACCCGAGACCGGCGTTCCCATCGAGGGTCTCGACGCCGACCTTGCCAGCTCGGAGGTTTTCCATGCCGGCACCAAACTCGAGGGCGGGCAAGTCCTCTCCAACGGCGGACGCGTCCTCAGCGTCACCGCCTGGGCGCCAACCCTCGCCGCGGCCCGCGAACTCGCCTACCAGCGCGTTGCCAAAATTCATTTTGCGGGAAGCCAGTACCGGCGCGATATTGCCGCGCGCCTTACGCTGGAATGAATGTCACGCCGCAATTCCTCTATCTCGGCGCGTTTTTGCTTTTGACCGGTTTAGTTCTGGGCGATACGTCCGCGCTCGTGCCCGCATCCGCTTCTCCCGACCTTCTGGCCGAGGCGTTGCCTGTTCTCAAGGCCGGGTACGTCGATTTTCCAGGCCTTCATTACAAAAGCGGCGATCAATTGAAGGATCTTGTCGCCCGTTCCGATGGCGGCATCCAACTGGTGACGCCAAAGGAGAAAATGCCCCTCGCTCCGATTATTTCCGCCCTGCTTCCGGGCAACATTATCTATTGGCGTCTGGCTTCCTTTACGCCGGGAAAGTCGTGGGACGATCTGGCGGCACAGCTTGAGCAAGGGTCCCAGCAGGACGGGCAGGGGATCATTCTCGACTTGCGTAGCAACGTCGACCCCGATGATTTAACCGGGGCCGCGCAAGTCGCCGCTTTTTTTACTCGTAACCCGACAAGCCCGTTTATAATCCAGGGTAGTTCGGTGGGTATCGTTTCGATTATCCCCTTTCACCCAGCGCATCTCTTTCGTCAACCCATTGAGGTTATCATCAACCGTGAGACCAATGGTGCAGCGGAAGCCCTGGCCGAGTATCTCAAACGGCAAGGTGCAGTACTCATAGGACAATCCACGCCGGGTAAGGTGGCATTTTTCGCGCAGAAATCACTCAGTTCCGGCCAAGTTTTGAGGTACATGGCGGGGTTTGTGCGCTTGGCCGACGGCACCGATTTTTTGGATCATCCCGTCGTTCCCGACATCGGTCTCGCCGTCAACGATCAGGCGGAAAAAGACGTCCTGACCCTCATCGGGCAAGGCCGGGTGCTCGACGTCATCGCCGAATCTGTCCCGCGCCTGCGCCTCAACGAAGCCGCTCTCATCCGCGGCGACGACCCCGAAGAAGATGCCGAACTCGCCTCACGCGAGAATAAATCTCCCACGCCGCCCGCCGTCATCCGGGACATCGTCCTGGTCAGCGCCATCGACAGCCTTAAGGCCATCGACCTTTCCCAGCGGCGCCTACCCGTGTCCGCCACCGTCCAGTAGTTCGTGTCTTCAAGGTGGCCAGCGCCCGAAATTCGTGTAGTCTGATGGAGCATTTTATCCATGAGAAACGTCCTTTTTGTCTGTACCGGCAACATCTGTCGCAGCCCGATGGCGCAGGGGCTTTTTGCCGATCTAATCCGGGGACGCCGCGACATCGAAGTCACTTCAGCCGGTATCGGTGCCATTGGCGGCCAGCCCCCAAGTCCCTACGCCGTGGAAGTGATGCAGGAAATCGGCATCGACATTCACAATATCCACAGCAAGCCCCTCACGGCCGAGCTCGTCCGCAAGGCCGACTTTATTTTCGTCATGACCTACGGACATCTCGACTCGATGCTCCTGCTTTTCCCCACCGCGGCGGAAAAGACCTTTCTCCTGCGCGAATTTGAGACCGATCTGCCCGCCTTGGAACGGGAAGTTGCCGACCCCATCGGCCAGTGCCGCGAAACCTACCGCGAGTGCCGGGATCAGATTCGCGCCGCCCTTCCCCGCCTGCTCGATCTCGTCCTCCGCTCCACCTACGACGAAACCCGCGTCGCCTCCCGCGGAAAAATTGCCCTGGCCGCCGACGCGGAAGGCACGGAACTCAAGGAACAAGTCCGTACCTGGCTCGGCCATAACGGCCATCCCTTCGAGGATCTCGGGGACGGCGCCACCATTGAAATCGCCTCCCGCGTCGCCGGCGCCGTTTCCCAAGGCCAGGCCGACAGGGGCATTATCATCGACCGGACCGGCATCGGCCTGAGCATTGCGGCCAACAAAATCCCCGGCGTCCGCGCCGCGCTGGTTTACAACGTCGAAATGGCGCGCTTGAGCCGCGAGCTACATAATGCCAACCTATTATGTCTCGCCTCGCAGGAAATCCGCGGCAAACGCCTCAAGGAAATCCTCGATGCCTGGCTCAATACCGCCTTTATCGGTGAAACCGTCGATCAACACCCGCAACCGCCCATGGAACCTCAATCCTCGTCCCGCACTCCCGCCTTCAACCCGTCCAAGCCCGGTCTCTCCGAGGCCGATCCCGCTGTTTTCTCCGCCATCCAGGACGAGTATGCCCGCCAGCACGATAACATCGAGCTCATCGCCTCCGAGAATTTCACCAGCCGTGCCGTGATGGAGGCGCAAGGTTCCTGTCTCACCAACAAATACGCCGAGGGCTATCCGAAGAAGCGGTGGTACGGCGGTTGCGAAAACGTCGACGTCATCGAGGATCTCGCCATTGACCGGGCCCGGAAGCTCTTCAACTCCGACCACGTCAACGTTCAGCCCCATTCGGGTTCCCAAGCCAATGCCTCCGTCTACTTTGCCGTGCTCCAACCCGGCGACCTCATCCTCACCATGGACCTTTCGCACGGCGGCCACCTGACCCACGGCCACAAGATGAATTTTTCGGGCCGCTTCTACCGCGTTGTTCACTACGGTGTCAGCAAGGAAACCGAGACGATCGACTACGACAATCTCGAGGCCCTTGCGCGGGAAAACCGCCCCAAGATGATCACCGCGGGCGCTTCCGCCTACTCGCGCATCATCGACTTTCCGCGCCTGCGCAAGATCGCCGACGCGGTTGGCGCGTACCTTTTTATCGACATGGCCCACATTGCCGGCCTCGTCGCGGCGGGCTTCCATCCCTCCCCCGTCCCCCATGCCGATTTCGTCACGACGACCACGCACAAGACCCTGCGCGGCCCGCGTGGCGGCTTGATTCTGTGCAAGG
>JAJSLI010000125.1 GCA_021272315.1 Methylacidiphilales bacterium
ACTCCAACGCCTTCTTCCGTCGCCGACCGTCTGGCTTCGGTTTCCCCGTCGCGGCCAGTTTCGCGTCCCGGTTCTGCTCCCGTGCCTCCCCGCCCGGCCTCCGCGCCGGTCACGCCGCCCGCGGCCGAGCAACCGCCAATCGAGATTGTGGGTTCGTCGAAGGTTGAGCAGTTGCGCCATCTGGCGGAAATCGCTTCAACCTGCGTCAAGTGCCCTCATCTCGCGGCGCGGCGGCACAGCGTCGTATTCGGCGTCGGTGATCCTGACGCGAAGCTGATGTTCGTCGGCGAGGGGCCGGGCGAGGATGAAGATTTGAAGGGCGAGCCCTTCGTGGGCCGTGCCGGCCAGCTCCTGACCAAGATGATCGCGGCCATGGGCCTCGCGCGCGAGCAGGTCTACATCGGCAACGTCTTGAAATGCCGGCCCGACATGCCGCCCGGCGCGTCGGGCAACCGCAAACCGACCCGGGAGGAGATGGCGACCTGCGTGCCCTACCTCCGCGCGCAAATCGACGTGATCAAGCCGTCGGTCATCGTCGCGCTCGGCGCCACGGCGGTGGAGGGCCTCATCGGGCCGGTCGGGACCATCGGGTCGCTGCGCGGGAAGTTCCTCGAGTATCGCGGGGTGCCGCTCATGCCGACCTATCATCCCTCCTACCTCCTGCGCAACCAGAGCAACGCCGAAAAGCGCAAAGTCTGGGAAGACCTGCTCAAGGTCATGGAACGGCTCGAAATGCCGATCAGCGAGAAGCAGCGCGGGTTTTTCCTGGCGAAGTGAGAACTGATTTTTGACGGAATTAACGGAGTTTTCTATTTAAGGAGGCGAGTTTATGAAAGTGCTAATCGTGATCAGTCTGACGTTGCTTGCTACAATGCTGGCCTGTCGTTCGGAAGATTTCGTCGTTGGTGATTCGACTTGCTACAGTCAAGGGGGTAGATATTCCGAGAAATTACCACCTTTCGCTATCGGGGGTCCCGGTACGGTTATGTCGTTTAGGTCAGGCGTTGCTCCGCTTCCGTCAATGGTTGGGCTGACTATCACCGATAAAGAAGTCGTCCTCACCTCTCTTCTACGCTTCGGCAAGGGTATAACCTTGCACGGATCGGATCGCGATCAGTTTGTTGCAGGCCGAGCGGTCGAGCTTCCCTCGGGCGGTAAGGTGCAATTCTTTAGGGCAGCTGATCCACACACTGATGCGGATCAACTCGTTTTTTATGACGCCGAAGGTCTTCTCACTTGGACGATTGATGTCTTTCCAGCGAGTATGTTTCGGGTGAATAAGTGATGTGTATGCGGAAAACGGAGTCAGGCACGAATAGCGTAATCAAACAGCCTAGCCGCGCAGAATGGTGGAATTTAGAATGGAATGAATGGAATTTGATTAATGCCGTGGGATGGTTGAGCTTTGAGCCTCTCTTTCATGATCAGCACGCCTTACAACCCTATTGCCGAGCGCTTCAACGCGGTGCGCGCAAGACTTTCTTCCCCCTCGTACACAAGTGTGCAACTTGGGTACGAGGGAACAAATTCAAGCTTGCTCTCGCTATCTTACTGAGTAATTATACTCAGCATATTGAGTAATTTGTATGATACGACGGGGCATCCATGACGAGTTATTGAAACGGCTGAAGGAGAAGCGCCGGTTTTTGCAGGTGTTGGCGGGTCCCCGGCAGGTCGGCAAGACGACGCTTGTCCGGCAGGTGATGGCGGCGGCGAAGATGCCCGCTCACTACGCCTCCGCCGACGAACCGGCCTTGCGTGGTCGCACCTGGCTTGAACAACAATGGGACCTTGCCCGGCTTAAGGCCGGAGAGGGCAAAAACGGCGCGTTATTGGTCTTGGACGAGATTCAAAAAATCCCCGGCTGGTCAAACGTGGTCAAACTGCTGTGGGACGCGGACACTCATGCCGGCGTCCGCTTGAAAGTGGTTTTGCTCGGTTCCGCTCCCTTGCTCATTCAGAGCGGTTTGACCGAGAGCCTGGCGGGCCGTTTTGAAGTGATTGCCGTGCCTCACTGGTCGTTTCCCGAAATGCGCGAAGCCTTTGGCTGGAATCTGGAGCAGTACATCTTTTACGGCGCCTATCCGGGCGCCGCCGAATTAATCGGCTCCCCGGAACGCTGGCGGCGTTATATTCAGGATTCGCTCATTGAGACGACGATTTCGCGGGACATCCTGCTGCTGACGCGTGTGGACAAACCGGCCCTGCTGCGCCGCTTGTTCCATCTCGGTTGCGCCTATTCCGGTCAAATTCTCTCCTACCAGAAAATGCTCGGCCAGCTTACGGACGCCGGAAACACCGTCACGCTCGCGCATTATCTGGAATTGCTGCAAGGCGCGGGCATGTTGGCCGGGCTGGCCAAGTATTCCCACGGTCAGGTGCGCCAGCGTGGTTCCAGCCCAAAGCTGCAAGCGCTGAATACCGCCCTGATAAGCGCGCAAGATCCGCGTTCCCTTGCGGAGGCCCGGCGCGACGGTGATTATTGGGGGCGAATCGTTGAATCCTGCATGGGCGCTCACTTGCTCAATTCGAGCTTGGGTACCGATGTCAGCGTCACCTATTGGCGCGAACGCAACCATGAAGTCGATTTTGTTTTACAGAAGGGCAAGACGGTCGCGGCGCTTGAAGTTAAAAGCGGTGGCCGGCGCGAATCACTCCCCGGCATGGATGCCTTTGCCCGGCAATTCAGGCCCAAGCGCCAATTGCTGGTGGGCGGACAGGGCATTCCCTTGGAAGAATTCCTGTCCCAACCGGCGGCTTCTTGGCTGTGTTGAAACAACGCTGGAATAAAGAACCCCGCTGCTTGCGGAGGAGTTCTTTATTGCCGTGGGATGGTTGAGCTTTAAGCCTCTCTTTCATGATCAGCACGCCTTACGACTCTATTGCCGAGCGCTTCAACGCGGACCGCACAAGACTTTATCCCAAAGAAAGGGAGTATCTTGCCCTGCTCCTCGATCCTCTCACAGGGCCGGGTACGATTCTTGACCTCGGGTGTGGCACGGGCAATCCCATCGCGATGCACATTGCCTTTCGCGGACACCGCCTTGTCGGAGTCGATGGGTCGGAGGCCATGCTGGCCATCGCCCGCAAACAGCTTCCAGGGCACCGCTGGATTCATGAGCTCATGGAGCGGGTCGAGTTCGATGAAACCTTTGCTGCCGTGGTCTGCTGGGACTCGCTTTTTCACCTGCCCCGCCAACAGTATCAGCCCGTGATCAGCAAAATCCATCGCTGGCTCGCGCCCGGCGGACGCCTGATGGTCAGCAGCGGTTTTCTGGTGGATGAAAACGAGGGCGGATTTACCGACACCATGTTTGGTCACGAGTTTTTCTACGATAGCCTTCCTCCCAAGCGAATGGTTGCGATGATGGAAGAGACCGGATTCGATATTCTTGTGGCGGAGGTGTGCGATCAACCGGATGGCGGTCGTAACAAAGGCAAGTGGGCAACCGTTGCGGCAAAAAAGGCCTGACGGCTTTGACTCCTTGTTCGCAAGCACAACTTTGGAAGCCAGGGAAGCGAACATCATAGCCGCGCAGGACGCCAAGACACCGTAGGCCGTCTGAGGCAGGCTCGCCTCGCGAGAAAGCCTGCCCATGACCTGCGTCCAACCTTCCATCCCGATGAGTGAAACCTTGCTTCACCCCATCCGCTCTATCTTGGCCTGCCCCACCTGGGTCAATGGCCGGGCAAAGACCAGTAAAGTACCCACAGCGCGCAGCAAAGCTCCACAAAGCCCCACAAAAAAACGGCAATTCGACGAAAATCACGGCAAAATTAAATCTCGACAATCCCTATGGGGTATTGTTTTATTATGCGTGCATCGACTTGCCCCAGACCACCGAATCCTCGATATTCCAAGGAGAATGACCTCTTCCGCCTCGGACAAAAAGGGACGCAAGAATTATCGTAAAGTGTTGACACCGTTGCAAAAAGCTCGGGCGCCGTGGCTGGCCTCGACGCTGGGAACTTGGAACGTGGCAGCCGATTCCTACGCGCTGGAGCAGTTTCTTTTCGTTGGACCGCGCGGGGGCGGTGACTATTTGCGGGTTGGGATTTTTGCCGGCGTCCACGGGGACGAGGATGCAGGAGTCCTTGCCGCAGTACGTTTTTTGGAAGAACTGGCGCGGGAGCCCGAACTGGCGCGGGGCTACGAGTTGTACGTCTATCCGCTGTGCAATCCGTCGGGTTACGAGGACGGGACACGGCATTCGCGCAGTGGCCGGGATTTGAACCGGGAATTTTGGCAGGGCTCGCGGGAGCCGGAGGTGCAGATTCTGGAGCGTCAAATTCGGACGCTGCGGTTCGACGGGCTGATTTCGCTCCACGCGGACAACGAGTCGCGCGGGCTTTACGCCTTCGCTCTGGGGGCGCAGGTGACGCAATATGTGGTGGAGCCGGCGCTGCTGGCGGCGGAAAAGGTGCTGCCGCGCAACTGCGAGCCGACGATCGATCACTTCACGGCGCGAAACGGTCTCATTCGCAAGGGCTACCCGGGCATGCTCTGCGCGGCGCCGGAGGCGCGCCCGCGCCCGTTCGAGATCGTGTTCGAGACGCCGCATGAGGCGGAGCTTGAAGCGCAGATCGCGGCGAATCTCGTCTTCCTGCGCCAAGCGCTGGAGCAGTACCTTCAGTTGCAGGCGGTGGGACAGGATTTGTAGTTCTGTCATCCTGAGCTTGTCGAAGGATCGCTAATTATTTTTGACGGGATAACGGAATTCAGAACGGAATTGACGGCAGGCGCATCTACTTCATCCGCCTGATCAGCGCGTCGGCCATTTCGGCGGGTGTCTTGGCGATGGCGACGCCGGCGGCTTCGAGCGCGGCAATCTTGCCGGCCGCGGTGCCTTTGCCGCCGGAGACGATGGCGCCGGCGTGGCCCATGCGGCGTCCGGGAGGTGCGGTGGCGCCGGCGATGAAGGCGGCGACCGGCTTTTTGACATGCTTCTTGATGTAGTCGGCGGCGTCCTCCTCGCCCGTGCCGCCGATTTCACCGATAAGGATGATGGCCTCGGTGCCGGGATCTTCGTTGAACATGCGGACGGCGTCGGTGTGGCTGGTACCGTTGATGGGATCGCCACCGATGCCGATACAGGTGCTCTGGCCGAGCCCGCGCGAGGTGAGCTGCCAGACGGCTTCGTAGGTGAGGGTGCCGCTGCGGGAGACGACGCCGACCTTGCCCGGCTTGTGGATGTAGCCCGGCATGATGCCGATCTTGCACTGGCCGGGGGTGATGATGCCGGGGCAGTTCGGGCCGATGAGGCGGACCTTCTTGTCGCGCAGGCCAACTTTGGCGCGCATCATGTCGATGACGGGGATGCCCTCGGTGATGCAGATGATGAGTTCGATGCCGGCGTCGGCGGCCTCGAGGATCGAATCGGCGGCTCCGGGCGCCGGGACGAAGATCATCGTGGCGTTGCAGCCGGTTTTCTCGCGCGCTTCCGAGGCCGTGTTGAAGACAGGCACCTTGTTTTCCCACGTCTCGCCGCCGCGGCCGGGGGTGACACCGGCGACGATGTTCGTGCCGTACTCAAGGCACTGTTTGGCGTGGAATCCGCCGGCTTTTCCGGTGATGCCCTGCACGAGCAGGCGCGTGTTGTTATCAACGAGGATGGACATGTGGGGTTGGTCAGTTGTTGCCGGGTTTGCGTTTGTGGATCATCAGGGCATTGCCATCGGGATCGCGGATGATGGCGAAATGGCAGACCGGGGTTTCGGTGGCTTCCATATGAAACGGCACGTTCGCACTCTTGAGTTCCGAGACCGACTTTTCGAAATCATCGACTTCCAGGGCGAGCATGGCTCCATCCTTGGAGGGCACCCAGTCGTTTCCATAAGCGCCGAGGCCGAGCGTGGCATTGCCCAAGTCATATTCGATCCACGGAATCGGGCGATCGCCGGTGTGTTTCAGTCCTAAAATATCCTCATAGAACTTCCGTGCCCGCTTAAGATCGGTCACGGGATAAGCGAAGAAGGCAGCTTCGTTAACTTTCATGGCGGAATGATTTTATTATTTCACGGCGGCGACGACTTTCTTTGCTGCGTCGGCAAGGTCATCGGCGGCAATGATCGGGAGGTTTGATTCCTTGAGGAGTTTTTTCCCGGCGGCGACGTTGGTTCCTTCAAGCCGGACCACGAGCGGAACGGGCAGCGAGACGGCCTTGACCGCGTTAATGATACCCTGGGCAATGGTGTCGCACTTCATAATGCCGCCGAAGATGTTGACGAGGATCGCCTTCACATTGGTGTCCGAGACGAGAATCTTGAAGGCTTCGGTGACCTGCTGTTCGTTGGCGCCGCCGCCGACGTCGAGGAAGTTGGCGGGTTTGCCGCCGGCGTACTGGATGATGTCCATGGTGCCCATGGCGAGACCGGCGCCGTTGACGAGGCAGGCAATATTACCGTCGAGGCCGATATAGCTGAGGCCGAACTTGCTGGCCTCAACCTCGCGGGGGTCTTCCTCGGTAATGTCGCGGTAGGCGACGATGTCGGGATGTCGGTAGAGGGCGTTGTCGTCGAAATTGAATTTGGCGTCGAGGGCGAGCACCTCGTTCTGATTGGTGACGACGAGGGGGTTGATCTCGACGAGCGAACAATCGGTCTTGATGAAGAGATTGTAAAGGGCGTGGAAGATGGCGCAGGCGGGCTTGAGGAGCTCCCCCTTGAGATCGAGGTAATCGGCGAGCTTGCGCGCCTCGTAGGGCTGAAGACCGAGGGCCGGGTCGATGCGCAGGCGCAGGATGAGTTCGGGGGTGTGCTCGGCGACCTCCTCGATATTCACGCCGCCCTTGGTGCTGGCGATGACGACGGGGGCCTGTGCTTCGCGGTCGAGGACGATGGCGAAATAGAGCTCGCGGGCGATTTCCTTCGACTGGGCGACGAGGACCTTGCTGACGAGCTTGCCGGTTTCACCGGTCTGGACGGTGACGAGGGTCTGGCCGATCATTTTCGAAGCGAGTTCCTTCACCTCGGCGGGAGTCTTGCAAAGGTGGACGCCGCCCTTGAAGCCATTTTTGAAAGTGCCCTTGCCGCGACCGCCGGCGTGGATCTGCGCCTTGACGACGAGGTCGGAGGTGTTAAGCGACTTGGCCGCGGCTTCGGCCTCTTCCGCGGTGGATGCGGCGGCGCCGGGTGGCGTGGCAACACCAAATTTTTGCATCAGTTCTTTGGCTTGGTATTCGTGAATGTTCATGGCAGGGGGGCTAGGATGGACATTTTTATGAAACGCGAAGATGCCGCCGAATTTGAAAAAAGAACAGGACGATTTTGAGGTTCAGCCAAGACCCCTAAAACGGGCTGAAGAACTTGTTGAGGCAGGCCCCTTTACGCGGGCTTGGCATTCGGGTAATCTACGATACCCGTGACTCGACGTTTTGCCCATTTAGCATTGGAGATGAGTCGATGAGTGATCCTGCCTTATCCCCACGCCGCCCCGGCGGGCAGATGAGCGCCCGACCGCTGCACTTCATCTGGCTGGCCGATGGTTCCGGCTCGATGCGGGTGGACGGAAAAATTCAGGCGTTGAACAACGCGATTCGCGAGGCGATACCGCACATGCAGACCGTGGCAAGGGAAAATCCGCATGCGGCGGTGCTGGTGCGCGCAATGAGTTTTGCCGACCACGCGCAGTGGCTGGTCGAAAAGCCGGTGCCGGTGGGCGAATTTCGCTGGGTGGATCTCGAGGCAGGCGGGGTAACGGCGCTGGGCGAGGCGCTGGCCATGGTGGGCGATGCGCTGGAGCCCCCCTTTATCAGCGACCGGGCGCTGCCGCCGGTAATCGCCCTGGTGACCGATGGGCTGCCGACGGATGATTTTCACGCCGGGCTGAATCATCTCATGTCGAAGCCGTGGGGTCGGCGGGCGCTGCGGATTGTGGTGGCGATAGGCGAAGACGCCGCAGCGACCGAGGCCCAGCAGATTTTTCGCGCGTTTGTCGCCAATGACGCGTTGCGTCCGTTTCAGGCCAATAACCCGGAAGCACTGGTCGAGCACATCCGCTGGGTATCGACGGTGGCGCTGAAATCGGTTTCAGCCCCATCGAGCCAGGTGGCGGGGTCATCTCCCCATGCCGTTGTCGCGGCGGGGGCCGTGGCGCCAACGGGCAACGCCGACGTATGGTAAGAGCAGTTTTGTAATATTTTTATGTCGTCGATTTGGACAGCAATAAGCGCCAGCGTGCGGGGAAACTGGCACGAGCAGAGCGGCCAGAAAAATCAGGACGCGGTGCGGCTGAAAAATCCCCGCACGGCGGCGGACGCATTGCTCATCGCGGTGTCGGACGGGCACGGCAGCATGCGGAGTTTCCGCAGCGACCGAGGCTCCGTTCTGGCGGCCGAATGCGCTTTGCGTCTCCTGAAGAATTTTGCGCGTCGAACGGGCCCCAGCGTGCCGCTGAGTCGCGTGCGGCGTCAGGCGCAGCAGCGATGGCCGCAGGAGCTCGTCGCGGCGTGGCGGCGCGCGGTGCGGGCGGATTTGATCCGGGATCCGTTTTCGCCGATTGATTTTGCCGCGTTTCCCGAGTCGCCGCCGGTGATCAAGCCGGGGGCGGAGCCGCCGCGCATCGCCTACCTGGCCTATGGCGCGACGCTGATCGTCGTGGCGGTGACGCGGCGCTACATCCTCTACGCGCAGTTGGGCGACGGTGACATCCTGACGGTGGGCGGCGACGGCAAGGTGTCGCGCCCGTTGAAGCGGCATCACAAGTTTTATGCGAATGAGACGGCGTCGCTTTGCACGAGCGAGGCGCTGAGCGAGTTCCAGGTGCGGGTCGATCCGGTCCGGGCGGGAAGGCCGGCGCTGATCATGCTCTCGACCGATGGGTACGCGAACTGTTTTGGCAACGACGAGGGTTTCTTCAGCGTGGGGGCCGACCTCCTGGCCTACACGCGGCGGCACGGCGCCGTTTTTGTGGACGAAAATCTGGCCAAGTGGCTGCGTGATTCGTCGCGCGACGGCAGCGGGGACGATATTACCGTGGGGCTGGCGGTGCGCGCGATGGGACGGACGGGTTGAAGTTATGAGCGCCATTTTTCAACCGGGACAAAGCATCTGGCTGGAGATCGCGGGCGAACGCTGCGAGATCAACGAGCTGATCGGTTCGGGCGGCCAGGGGCAGGTCTACCGCGCCTCGATGCACGGGCAGGATTACGCGCTGAAATGGTACTTCCCGCATAACGCGACGAAGGAACAGCGCGCGGCGGTCGAGCGGCTGGTGCACAAGGGCGCGCCGAACGAGCGGTTCCTCTGGCCGATGGACATCGCGCTCTGCCAGGGCGTGCCGAGTTTCGGCTACCTGATGCCGTTGCGCGATCCCCGCTTTCGGGGCATGGCCGACCTGATGAACCGCGTGGTCGATCCGACTTTCCGCGCCCTGACCATCGCCGCGCTCGAACTGGCGGACAGTTTTCTC
>JAJSLI010000149.1 GCA_021272315.1 Methylacidiphilales bacterium
TCCGCTCCTGCGCCCGATCCCGAACCGGTAGAGGAAGAGAAACCCCAATTCACACCCGAAATTCCCAAGACCGCGCCTGAAGTCAGGAAGGGAAAGAAGCCCATGTTCTCTTTCGACATTCCCAAATCCGAGCTTCCCGCCAAGCCTCTTCCGCCCGAACTGCCGGCTGAAAAAGCCGAGTCGGCTGCCGACTTCCACGTCGCCGAGCCGCCCCATGCTTCCAAAAAGCGGAGCCATACCACCACCTCCACGCTCCAGCGTCTTCCTCGCATCACGCCCGGCGGTTCCAAACCTTCCGCCCCGCCCGTGTCCCCTTCCACTCTCCTACGCCGCACCACGTCGCTTCCCGGTGTCAGGCCGCTGACCGAGCCGCTCATGCCGCTCGAACGCACCGAAGCCCCCATCCGCGCCGCCGTCGTCCCCGCGTCAATCGCCGCGCCATCGTCTTTCGAGAATGCGGTCGTGCTGCCGGACGAAACCGCCTCCTACAAGGAGCAGATCGCCCATCTCAACCAGGAGCGCGACAATCTCGCCGCCAAGGTCGCGGAACTCTCCTTCGCCGCCCAGGAACGCGATGAAGCCAATTTTGAGGCTTCCACTCTCCGTACTCAGCTTGCCGCCGCTCAGGCACAAAAGACCGCCGAGCCGCAAAGCGACGACGTTGCCCGGGTCACCCAGGAACGCGACGCCGCCCGCCGCGATTACGCCGAACTGCGCCAGCAGTACGAAAAGATGAAGCAGGACCAACTCCGCCTCAAGAACGAACACGCCGCCGCCCTCGCCGACCTGCAGAAACAGACCGGGGCCGTCCGTCGCCAGGGAGGTGGCCAGGAGCAGGAGCCCGCCTCCGGCAAGGACGACGTGATTGAGACGCTCAAGCAGGAATTGAAGAGCCTCCACGAGGAAGCTGCGCGCGCCAAAGACGAAGCCTCCACCTCGCAACGCGGACTCGCCCTGAGCCAGAAGGCGCTGAAAGAAACCCGCGAAGCCCTCCGCGAGGCCTCCGACGCCAAGGGAGCGCTCGAGAACCTCCGGAAGGAACGCGCCACTCTTGTCCAGCAAAACATGTTGCTCCAGGCGCAGAACGACCAGATTGAACGCGAACTCAGCGCCCTCAAGGCCTCGAAATAATTAGCCGCGCGTTCGCCGGCTGAAGCGGGCGGGATGCCGCCGCGTCTTATTTTCTCCGCGAAAATCTTTGACACTCCCCATGCGTCGTGGCTTAATTCCCGGCTCCCGATGAAAACTTTCAGCGCCAAAGCCGAACAAGTTGAACGCAAATGGCATATTCTTGATGCCGACAACCAGATCGTCGGACGTGTGGCCGAAAAGGCCGCCGTCCTTCTGCGCGGCAAGCACAAGGCGATCTATACCAATCACGTCGATACCGGCGATCATGTCATCGTTATCAATGCCGAAAAAGCCGTCTTCACCGGAAAAAAGGAAAACCAGAAGGAGTACATGAGCTACTCCGGCTTCATCGGCGGACACAAGTCCGAGACCGTCAAGTCCCGCCGGGCCCGCCATCCCGAGCTCATCATCGAAGGCGCCATCAAGGGCATGATTCCCCACAATCGCCTCGGTCGCGCTATTCTCCGCAAACTTCACGTCTACAAGGGGTCCGGGCATCCGCATGAGGCCCAGGCTCCCGCCCTGTTCAAGATCAAATAAGGATTCATTTCATGGTCACTCCAGCTTCTGATGTCATCGCCACCACCGGTCGCCGCAAGACTGCGGTTGCGCGGATCCAACTCGTTCCCGGCCAGGGCAAAGTCGAAGTCAACGGACGCGATTTCGAGGATTATTTCACCACCCCGGCCATGAAGACCCTCGCTCTGCAACCCCTTCAGACCGCCGACTCCCTCAAGAAATTTGATGTCAAGGTCAAGACCCACGGCGGCGGACTGGTCGGACAGGCCGGCGCTCTGAGCCTCGCCCTGGCCCGCGCTCTTATTCAGGTTGATCCCGCGCTGCGGACGACGTTGAAGAAGCCCGGTTTGCTTCGTCGCGATCCCCGCGAAAAAGAACGCAAAAAGTCGGGGCAACCGGGCGCTCGCAAGCGCTTCCAGTTCTCCAAACGCTAAGCAATTCCTTCGGTCCACCCACCCTCGGAACCCGAAGGAAGAAAGGCCACAGTTGCAATCCGTACGCACGGCGGTCGTTGGCGCTTCCGGATATTCCGGGCAGGAACTGCTGCATTATCTTGCCCGGCATCCGGCTTTCCGGCTGGTCCTGGTCACCTCCCGGCAGCAAGCCGGCGAACCGCTCTCCCAAACCATTCATGGCCTCCCACGCGAACTGGGCGCGCTCACCTTTGTCGACGCCGCCCCCGACTTTGCCCTGGCCGGCCAGGCCGATCTCTTTTTTCTCGCCGTGCCCCACGGGGCCGCCGCCGCTTTTGCCGTCGTCTTGCGCGAAGCGGGCAAGACCGTCGTCGATCTCAGCGCCGATTTCCGCACCACCGATCCCGCCATTTACCGTGAATTTTACCATCACGACCATCCCGCGCCCGCCCTGCTGGCCGAGTCGGTCTACGGTCTGCCCGAGATCCACCGGGAACGGCTCAAATCGGCCCGGCTCATCGCCGCGCCCGGCTGCTTTCCCACCAGCATCATCCTTCCGCTCGCGCCCTTTTTAAAGCGGCAGCTCATCGCGCCCGGTTCGATCACGATCACGTCGCTCTCCGGCGTCTCCGGCGCGGGACGGAAACTTGAACTGCGGTTGCTTTTTGGGGAAGTCGCCGACAACATGTATCCCTACGGCGTTCCGAAACACCGGCACCTGGGCGAAATTGAGCAGGAGCTCTCCCTCGCCGCCGGGACCAAGGTCACCGTGAGCTTCATCCCCCATCTCGTTCCCCTCCATCGCGGCATGCTCTCCACCATTTCGGCCACACCGACACGCCCAACCAACGACGCTGAACTCCAAGGCATCCTCCAGGCCGCCTACGGCAACGAACCCTTTGTCGAGATCCTCGCCCCGGACGCCCTGCCCCAAGCGAGGCAGGTCGCCCACTCCAACCGCATCCAGATCGCGGTCCGGGTCGACCCGCGGACCAACCGGCTGCTCCTTTTTTCCTCCATCGACAATCTTGGCAAGGGCAATGCTTCTCAGGCCGTTCAGGCCGCGAATCTGGCCTGCGGACTCAACGAAACGCTCGGCCTGACATGAAAGCGATGGAAGCGAAAACGCTCAAGGGAGGAGGTGTCACCTCCGCGCAAGGCTTTCAGGCCGCCGGGGTCGCCTGCGGCATCAAGTCGGGCGGCGAAAAAGACCTCGCCCTCATCGTCTCGGACGTTCCCGCTGAAGTCGCCGCCGCCTTCACCACCAATCTCGTCAAGGCCGCCCCGGTCAAGGTCTCCATGCTCCACTCGCGCAATGGCCGCATCCGCGGCATCGTCGTCAATTCCGGCTGTGCCAACGCCTGCACCGGCGTCGGCGGCATCGCCGATGCCAAGACGATGATCGATTGCGCCGCGCGGAAACTCAAAACCAGACCCCGCGAATGGCTCGTTTGCTCCACCGGACGCATCGGCAACCGCCTGCCGATGGCCCGCGTCCGCAAAGGCATCGACAAGGCCGCGGAAAAACTCGCTTACGACAACGGCTCCGAGGCCGCCCGCGCCATCATGACCACCGACACCCGGCGCAAGGAATTTGCCATGCGCTTCAAGGTCGACGGGCGCAAGGTCACCATCGGCGGCATGGCCAAGGGCTCCGGCATGGTCCATCCCAACATGGCCACCATGCTTTGCTTCGTCACCACCGACGCCTGCATCGACAAGCGCGCGCTCCGTTCCTGCGTCGACGAAGCGGTGGAGCAGTCCTTCAACCGGATTTCCGTCGATGGCGACACCTCGACCAACGACACGGTCATGGTCCTCGCCAACGGGCTTTCCGGCACCAACCTGCTCAAAAGCTATCATCCCCAGTTCACTCTTTTCAAAGAGACGCTGGTCCGTGTGATGCGCAAGCTCGCCCGCATGATCGTCGAAGACGGGGAGGGGATCAGCCGCGTGGTCGATGTCGTCGTCAAGGGCGCGATCAACATTCAGGACGCACGCCTGGCCGCCCTTGCCGTGGTCAGGTCCGAGCTGGTCAAGACCGCCTGGACCGGCGGCGATCCCAACTGGGGCCGCATCATGGCCGCGCTCGGCTACAGCGGCGCCCGCATTCGCGAGGAAATGGTCGAAATTTACTACGACGGACTTCTTGCCGTCGTCAACGGGCAGCCGAGCAAAACTCCCGTCGCAAAGTTGAAAAAAATCGCCGGAAAATCGAAATTCACCATTACCATCCATCTTCACTCCGGCATGGGCGAATACAGCATCCTCACCACCGACCTGACCGAGGAATACGTCCGCATCAACAAGGGCGAATAATCAATATTAGAGATGGCGGCGGCCTTCGTTTGCCGCTAGTTTTATCCTTCCCCATGAGAAGCACAAAAGCCGACGCGCTCCTTGAAGCGCTTCCCTATTTTCAGCAGTTTCGCGGGCGCACCGTCGTCATCAAGTATGGCGGCGCCGCCATGGAAAACCCCGACCTGGTCGAAAGCGTCCTGCGCGACGTTGTCTTCCTCGAGGCCGTTGGCATCAATCCCGTGGTCGTTCACGGCGGCGGCAAGGCCATCACCACTGCCATGCGCCAGGAAAATCTCCAGGCCACCTTCGTCGACGGCCTGCGCGTCAGCGATGCCGAGTCGATGAAAATCATCGACCGCATCCTCAACAAAGTCATCGGACCTTCCCTTGCGGCGAAAATCGCTGAATTGGGCGGCAAGGCCCAGGTCCTTTCCGGCAAGGACGTCCTCACGGTTGAAAAAGCGGCGCCCCACGTCGATGCCACCGGCAATAAAATCGACCTCGGCTACGTCGGCGACATCACCTCAGTTCATGTCGAGGCCGTCCAGCGGCTCGTTGATGCCGAGATCGTCCCCATTATTTCCCCGGTCGGACGCGGTCTCGACGGCAAGCTTTACAACATTAACGCCGATATCGCCGCCGCCAAGATCGCCCAGGCCCTCCAGGCCCACAAAATCATTTATCTCTCCGATGTTAACGGCGTCCGCCGCATCCCGCGCGACGAAACCTCCCTCATCTCCACCCTCACGCCCGCGCAGATCGGACAGCTCAAGGAGGAGGGGGTCATCGAGGGCGGCATGATCCCCAAGGTCGATTCCGCGCTCGAGGCCATCGCCAGCGGCGTCTCCAAGGTCCACTTCCTCGACGGACGCCAGGCCCACTCGCTTTTGCTCGAACTCTTTACCGATGCCGGTATTGGCACGGAAATCGCCGTATCCCATAAATAAAACCCATGAGCGCGCCCATCCGCCACCTTCTCGCCCTCAAGGGTTCGACGGAAAAGGATATCCGCGGGATCCTTGATCTCGCCATTCGCTACAAGGCCGAGCGCCGCGCCATCTCCTGGCGACCGCTTGCCGGACAGACTTGGGCCCTCATTTTCACCAAGTCTTCCACCCGCACCCGGGTCTCCTTCGAAGTCGCCATCCGCGAGCTCGGCGGAAGCGCGCTCTTTCTCAACGCCAACGATCTTCAACTCGGTCGCGGCGAGCCGATCAAGGACACCGCCCGCGTCCTCGGACGCATGGTCCACGGCGCCATCATCCGCACCTACGCCCAGGGCGACGTCGAGGAGTTTGCCCGCTACGCCAAAATCCCCACCGTCAACGCCCTGACCGACGACGAACATCCCTGCCAGATCATCGCCGACATCCAGACCATCGAGGAAAAGCTTGGACCCATCGCCGGGCGCAAAATCGCCTTCATCGGCGACTGCGCCTGCAACGTCGCCCGCTCCTGGGTTTACGCCGCCGAAATCCTCAAGTTCAACCTCGCCATGGCCGGCCCCGAAGGCTACCAGAGCCCCGTCACCAACCGCTTCGTCACCCAGTCCCATGACGTTCGGGAAGCCGCCCGCGACGCCGATGTCCTTTACACCGATGTCTGGGTTTCCATGGGCCTCGAGGCTGAAAAAGCCCAACGCGCCGCCGCCTTCCAGGGTTTCCAGATCAACCACGACCTGCTTGCCCTCGCCAAGAAGCATGCCATCGTCCAGCACTGCCTGCCCGCCTATCGCGACCAGGAAATCAGCGAAAAAATCTTCGAGGAACGCCAGCAGGACATCTTCGATGAGGCCGAAAACCGCCTCCACGCCCAAAAAGGCATTCTCCATTGGCTGACGGAACCGCCCGTCGCGTAGCCGTCGCGCATTTCGCGCGAGTCTTCTCCCATGACCGCTCCAGCCCACCGGGTCGTCATCACCGACCTTTGCGCCCGCCTCGATTGGTGCGCCCTCTTCGGCAACGACCGGCCCGTTGAGCTTGACCTCGGCGCGGGCGACGGCGGCTTCGCGCTCGCCTACGCGCAACAGCATCCCGGCGTGAACCTCCTCGCCGTCGAGCGCCTCCTGGGCCGCGTCCGCAAGATCGAGAAACGGGCCGCCCGCGCAAAGCTCGATAACCTGCGCGTCCTCCGCCTCGAAACCGGCTACACCGTCCGGTATCTCCTCCCGCCTGCGAGCGTCTCCATTGCGCACGTCCTCTTTCCCGATCCCTGGCCCAAGCGCCGCCACTGGCCGCGCCGATTAATGCAGCCCGGCTTCGTCCGCGATCTCGCCGCCGCGTTGAAACCGGGCGGCGAACTCCGCTTCACCACCGACCACGATCCCTATTTCGAGACGGCGCAGCAGGCCGTCGCCGAAGCGAATGTCCTGCGCCGCGCGCCCGACTGGGATTGGTCCGCCGATCCGAAGACCGATTTTCAAAACACCTTCGACGCCGAAGGCCGCGCGACTTGGCGGGCGAGATGGATCAAAATGTAGCGGCGGTCTGCCTCTAGATTAATTTTAATTGATTGTGCACACAATGCCCTCGTTCCCAAATTTCATTTGGGAACGCCTCTTGTTCCTCGCGAAATTCCATTTCGCGCTCCTATTCCCCCGACAAGGATGGGATCGGCAATGAAATTGCCTCCGCAAGCACGTTCCCAAATGAAATTTGGGAACGAGTAGGAAACTCTCATGTTCGCCGCGCTGCTGACCTCCTTTTTCTTTGCGCTCTCCGCCATCTATGGCCGGCGTTCCACGCTCTATCTCGGTTCCCAGCGGGCCAATCTCGCCCGGCAGATTGTCGCCCTGATTTTGCTCGGCCTTTGGGCCCACACGCTGGGCCAGGGACTCCACGGCACGGCCTTGGGAATTCTTTTCCTGAGCGGGGTCGTCGGATTCGGCCTTGGCGACTGGGCTCTTTTCGAAGCCTACCCGCGCATCGGCGCGGCGCTGACGATCCTTATTTGCCAGTGCCTCGCCGCGCTGGTCGCCGCTGTAACCGAGTGGCTCTGGCTGGGGACGGCCATGACCCTTCTGCAAATGGCCGGTTCCGCCGTCATTCTGGTCGGGGTTGCCCTCGCCATGGCTCCCGGCCATAAGTCGGACATTCCCGCGGGTCACCGTGTGGCGGGAATCCTCTTTGGGATTATCGCCGCGGTGGGCCAGGCTTGGGGCGCGGTCTTGAGCCGCTACGCCTTTCACCGCGCCCAGGAAACGGGTTTCTCCTTGGACGGCATCACGGCGGCCTACCAGCGTTTGTGGGGCGGGGTGCTGAGCATCACGCTGCTCCTGATCTTGCGGCAGATCATCCGTCACTGGCGTCCGCCGAAGGAAATCGCGCTCCGTCCCAACTGGAAGCAGGGCTGGCCCTGGATTTTGGCCAACGCCGTCACCGGGGCCGCGCTGGGAGTGAGTTGCTACCAGTGGGCGCTCAAATCGACGCCCAGCGCGATTGTCCTGCCGATTGTCGCCACGACTCCCCTCATCGTCATGGCCATCGAGTTCGCCTTTGAAGGAGTCCGCCCGCCGCGCCGCGCGGTGATCGGTGCCGTCCTGGCCGTCGGCGGCGTCGTGGTTTTGGTTTTGAATGGCTAAACCTGAACCGTATCCGCCTTCAACTGCTTCAACCTTAACTGCCCGCAGGCGGCGTCGATGTCGTGGCCCTTTTCGCGCCGCACCGTTGCGGTCACTTTCGCCGCGTGCAGCACCGCCGCGAACCGGTCGATGGCGAAATCGCTTGGCCGCCGCCAGGCGAGGCCCTCCACCGTGTTGTAGGGGATGAGATTCACCTTGGCGTGGAGTCGCCGCGCGTGTTTGGCCAGGATCGCGGCCTGTTCAATCGAATCGTTCACGCCCTCGATGAGAATGTATTCGAGCGTCATCATCTTGCGCTTCTTCGCCTGGTACTCGGCGCAGGCGTTCAGCAGCTCGGCGAGGGGATATTTGCGATTCACCGGCATGATCTGCCCGCGCACCTCGTCGGTCGCGCCGTGCAGCGAAAGCGCCAGCCGGATTTGCAGCGGCTGAGCGGCCAATTCGCGGATTTGCGGGGCCAGCCCGCTGGTCGAGACGGTGATGTGCCGCGCGCCGATGCCGACGCCCCACGGCGCGTTGATGATCTCAAGCGCCCGCATCAGGTTCGCGTAGTTGGCCAGCGGTTCGCCCATGCCCATGAAGACGAGATTGTTGATCCGGGTCTTCGTCGCCCGTTCCGTCTCGAGGATTTGCGCGACAATCTCCCCGGCGGTCAGGTTCCGTTTCCAGCCCTCGAGGCCGCTGGCGCAGAATTTGCACCCGTAGGCGCAGCCGACCTGGGTCGAGAGGCAAAGCGTGAAACGGTCGGAACGCTCGCCGAAAAGATCGGGCGAGGCGGGAATGAGCACGCTCTCGATGTAATCGCCCGAGCGCAATTCCCAGAGAAGCTTCCGGGTCGTGTCGTCGGAGCCCTGGACGCGGGCGAGCTTGAGCGCGGTGAAATCGTAGGCCGCCTCGAGCTGCCGGCGCAGCGTCGCGGGGAGATTGCTCATCTCGCCGAGGGAGGCCGCGCGCTTTCGGTAAATCCATTCGGCAACCTGCTTGCGGCGGAAATCGGGCCCGTCGCCGAGGGCCCATTCCTCCGGGGTCTCATCGAGCAAAAGGGGGCGCAGCGGTTTCACGGTCGATTAATGTAGCGGCGGTCAGCGCCTGTCCTGAGCTTGCCGAAGGAACCGTCACACTTCAAATCGATCTTGTCCCGCCTTGCCGATTTTCCGGCAGCGCCTAAGATGGACGCATGGACACGCCCGCCCGCCTGAGACTTTATCAATACGACTACAGTCCATACTGCATCCCGATCGACCTGATCCTCCAGCATTCGGAGATTCCCTACGAGATCGTGAACCTGCACGTGGGCGATCCGACGCCGGTCATCCAGTTGACCAAGGGCGAGTATTACCAGGTGCCGGTGCTCGAGGACCTCTTCAGCCACGAGGTCATTTACGATAAAAGCCCCGCGGGCGACGACGTGCCCCGCTATATCGCCGGGATCGCGCCGCTGATGAACCTGTTTCCGCCGGAGGTGCAGGGCTTGCAGCAAATCCTGACCAGCTACATCGAGAATGATTGCGAAGCGTGGTCCTTCAAGGTTTGCGACGCCTACCGCGACAAGTGGCTCAAGAACGACATCGAGCGCGGCCTGCACCGGCGCCACAAGGAACGGAAATTCGGGCCGGGCTGCCTCGAGGAATGGACCCGCAACGTCAACACGCTGATCGAGGGCTTTTATCACGTCATCCTGCCCTTCGAGCAGATTCTGGCCGACCGCCCCTATCTGACCGGGGACCGTCCCGTCTTCGCCGACTACGCGCTCTGCGGCGTGATCGGGAATTTTCTCTTTCCCGGCGCCACCTCGCTCCCCTCGAACTGCCTCATGCTCGAGGCCTGGTACACGAAGATGCGCGCCGGGAACGTCCACGGTTCGTTCGACCAGATCCAGCTCGCCGCGCACGACCAGTTCAGCGAACGGGCCGAGCAGTACGGCAAGTCGCATATCCTGGCCGACGTTTCCGATCTCGAGAAAGCGCTGGCCGACCTGAAGCTGCGTCCCGGCACCGCCGCGCTCGATGTCGCCACGGGCAACGGCCACACGGCGATTTTTCTCGCCGAAAAGGGCCTTCATGTCGTGGCCACGGACATTTCGGCCGCGATGCTCCAGCAGGCGGCCAAGCTTGCGACGGAAAAAAAGCTGAACATCGTCGTTCACGAGCACCCGGCGGAAAAACTTCCCTACGAGGACAACAGCTTCGGCCTGGTCACCTGCCGCGTGGCCGCGCACCACTTCAGCTCGCCCGAATCGTTCATCCGCGAGACGGCCCGCGTGCTGAAAACGTACGGGTATCTCGTCCTCATTGACGGCACGGTCCCTGACGACCAAGTGGAAGCCGACGAATGGCTCAACAAGCTCGAAAGGCTGCGCGATCCGAGCCACAACCGGTTCATCACGCCCAACACCTGGCGCAAATGGTGTGTTAATGCCGGGCTGACCGTCACACGCGCGCAGGTCGAGGCGTTCAAGCAGCCCGACCTGAACTGGTATTTCAACGTGGCCAACACCCCGACGGAAAATCGCAAGAAAATCCTCGAAATGCTGGCCAAGGCGCCCGCCTCGGCGCGCGGCCTTTTCCAGATCGGCCAGGAAGAAGGCAAGATCATCTGGTACTGGCGCCGGCTCACGCTGATCGCGGGGAAGATATAATTCTGTCGGCCCCGTTTTTTTGATCGTAAACAAAAGATCAAATTGGAAATATCATTTCACTCGGTATCTCTAATTTCAGCCTGAACCCAAATCCTTCGATCCCATGCCCTGCCCGATTAACAGCCAGCCAGACCCCTTCCGCGAAGCGCGCCGCAAGGACGGTGTCCTCGTCAATGAGTTCCAGGGCAAGCCGATCCCGATGATCCTGCGTCATGAGGACCTGCGCAATACGACGAAGGACTGGCAGACGTTCAGCTCGGACGCTCCGCTCCGCGTCCCGATCCCTTCGGAGGAAGATGTGCGGACCGTGCGCCAGCTCCCGCTCGAGATCGATCCGCCGGAACACGCGGACTACCGCGCGATTGCCGAGCCGTTCTTCAACCGGGCCAAGTTGCCCGAGGTCATCGCCCAGGTGGAGGCCCTTGTCCGGGGTCTTCTCTCCAGCGCCCTCCAACGCGAATCGATCGAGATTGTCCGCGAATTCGCCATCCCGTTGCAATCCCGCGCCCTCGCCCTTCTGCTCAACATGCCACTCTCGGAGGCCGAAGTCTGGATCGGCTGGGGCACGCATGTCTTTCGCGAGGGCGACGGCAAATCGAAGGGCGCCGCGCTCGAAAAATATATGAATGGTCTTTTCGACCGCGGAGAGGCCGAGCCGAGCGACAGTTTTTTCAGCCAGTTGTCCCGCGCCACCTTCCGGGGACGCCCGCTCACCCGGGAAGAAATGCTCGGCTACGGCAGCATCATGTTCGCCGGGGGACGCGATACAGTCATCAACTCTATTTCAGGTGTCATCGGCCACCTTGCGGCCAGCCCGTCGGACCTCGAATTTCTCCGGGAGGATACGAAGCGAATCGTGAACGCGAGCGAGGAATTCTTCCGCGCCATTTCCCCCGTGACCCACATCGGGCGGGTGTGCCCGGCGAAAACCGAGGTTCACGGGGTGAGCGTCGAGCCCGGCGCGCTCGTTACGCTCTGTTTTGCCTCGGCCAACTATGATGAGACCGTGTTTTCCTCGCCGGAAGAAGTCCGCCTGGACCGCAAGCCAAACCCCCACGTTGCGTTCGGTTTCGGTCCCCACCTCTGCCTCGGTGCCCCGCACGCCCGGCTGGTGGTGCGCACTCTCTTGAAGTGCCTCTGCGAGCAGGTCGGCAGCATCGTGACCCTCGCCAAGCAGGAAAAAGTTGAACGCGAAGAGCGCTACAACCGGACTCTCGCCTACGATTCCCTGACCGTTCGGTTCACTCCACGCGCAATGTCTCAGGGCCGGACAACTTGATGCCAACACAAAAGTTGTTCTTTTAAAATTCCGTCATCCTGAGCTTGTCGAAGGATCAGCCCCCGGAAGACTCGTCATTTATGAAAGATTACGTGGTCTACATTCTGTCGAACAGCGCGGCCACGCTTTACATCGGCGTCACAAGCAATCTTGACGAGAGGCTTTTCCAACACGGTGACCGGCACGATCCCAAAAGTTTTGCCAGCCGCTATAATCTGCATCGACTGGTTTTCGTGGAAACCTTTCCAACGGCGAATCAGGCCATTGCCCGGGAAAAACAACTCAAAGGCTGGACACGCGCGAAAAAACTTAAACTTATCCGTGAACAGAATCCTGAGTGGCGTGATCTTTCCGCTGATTACGGGCTTGTCCCACCGCGTTTATCTTCCGGGGGCTGATCCTTGTATCTGTATTTCTGGACGGATTAAGGCTGCTGGGATGAACTTGGGGTCTTAACCCAACCGAGAGAGTTGGAGTCAAGATTGCAACTTGGCCCCAACCGGCGGCGGTCAGATCGTCTGATCCTACACCCCT
>JAJSLI010000002.1 GCA_021272315.1 Methylacidiphilales bacterium
AAAACGACTCCCTCAGTGCGGACAGCCTGGCGGTCATCGTCGAGGGACTGTGGGAGCTTAAAACGATCTCCGATTGGGCGGTCGAAAAAGGGGAAGCGGCCCCCGCGCTTTCTCCCTCGACGACTACCCTGTTCCTGAAACTTTCGACGGCTTACAACAATCCCGCAATTCACCAAAAAATCGGTGAAGTTTATCTCAAGGAGCTGGGACTCCCCGACATCGCCCGCAAACATTTTGAGCGGGCCCTTTTTTTGGGCGGACCGGAAAACTCTTTGAAGCCCATGGTGGAAGCGGCGGCGAGGGCCGCCGGCCCTGCCTTGCGCCAGTTCAACAAAGCGGCGAAAATCAAGATGGACGGTACGAAAGACTCCCTTAAAAGGATCGAGGAGATGCTGGCCAAAGGCAAGTTGGCCCCGGCCGAGGCGCTTTTGATGCAGGCCAATCGAAATCCCGCCAAACCCTCCCGGATGGGATTCGTGTGGGCCCAGCTTGGCCTCGCCTATTACCAGATCGAGGACTACCCCAAAATGGAGGAAGCCTATCTCTGGGCGTTGCGCTACGACAATAATGATTTTGTTTACGCTTTTAATCTGGGGCAGGCGCAACAATCCCAGGAAAAATTCGATCTGGCCGAAGCCAGCTACCTCAGGGCGGACCAACTCAAGCCCAATAATGCGAAAGTTTGGTGCAACCTCGGTTCGCTCTATTTCAAGACCGGCCGTTTTTCGGAGGCGGAGACCGGATTGAAAAAAGCGATCAAGGCGAACCCCCGTTACGCCCGCGCGTGGGACAATCTGGCCGCGGTTTATGCGTCCCAAAATAAATTGGAGGAAGCCCTGGTGGCCGTTCAGACGGCCATAAAACTCCAGCCTGATTATCCCGAGGCCTATTTCAAACTCGGTTCCATTTTATTTGGAAAAAATTCGTTTCAAGAATCGAAAAAAGCTTTTCAACACTGCCTCGACGTCCCCGGCTTGGTTGACGTTGCCAAGGCCTATCTTCTGATTATCGATTCAAAATTGTCCTGAAAAAGAGGATCGGCGCGGTTTCCTCTGGTAAAAATCGCGCTCTTGGACTAACGGAAACTGTGCCCCGTTTGCACTCGTAACCAATGAACACGAATACCGAAATATCCGACCCAGGCCAGCAGGCCATGCCAACCTTTCGTCATTTGGCACGATGGGTCTTCACCACGTTTCTGCTGACGTTCATCGCTTCGAGGGTTCTGGTCATCCTCATCATGGCGCGGAAGGTCCCTGATTTGTTCCTGCACATGGGTGGAACGCATGTTCACCACCTCAATTACGGCATATTCATCTTATCGGCATTGGGGGCGGTTCTTCTCTTCGTTCCCCTGAATGCCCGCCAACGCCTTGGGTGCGCGGTCGCTTACGGCTTCGGCATGGCGTTGACCTTCGATGAGTTTGGGATGTGGTTGCATCTCGGCGGCGGTTACTGGCAGCGGGCCAGTTTCGACGCTATTATCGTGATTCTTGGATTGTTCGGAATGCTCGCCTTTGCCCCCGGCTGGCAGAAAATGCGCGCGCATCATTGGATTACCGGGGCGGGAACGATCATCGTGGTCGTTCTCTTTTATCTCCTGCTTTTCAGATCGCTGAACTACGTTGACCGTAAAGATGGTACGCGGCTGCAGCAACTCGATCAGAATGGCCCGCAGTAAATGCGGTCGCTACCTTCAAAAAAATGAGCCCCAGACCATCTGATTGGACATTCCAGCGCGAACTGATTCCTGAACCTGTATTTGAAAAGGAACCCGGTTATGTCGATCTGTATTGGAAGGCTCTGGAATTGGCTCATGCCCACGTTTTAGACATCCCCGGAATGCCTCAGACTCCTTACATGGATGAGGCCTTCGCCTTGGATACCATTTGGATCTGGGACACTTGTTTTATGGCTCTTTTTTGCCGGTATGCACCGCAAGTCTTTCCTGGCGTGGAAAGTTTAAGCAATTTCTATGTTCCCATTCATGATAACGGATTTCTTCCGGTGAAGATTCAGCATCCGGACAATCCACCTCTGTTTGCCTGGGTGGAAAGGGAATACTACCGGTTAACAGGGGATAATTCCCGTTTGCATTGGGTGTTGGAGGATAAACAATATCTTCAGAAACACTTTCATTGGTTTAACGGATTGAAGCGGGAGGCAATCTTCCCATGGAGTAGAATTCAGATTGGGCTGGAACGCCATGCCATCGGCTTCAAATGGAATGGCATTTGCAGTGGAATGGACAATTCGCCGAGGTTTGACGACGGACGCGACCCTTTTGTGGTGGACGCTTTGGCGCAACAGGGATTGGCCGCGAACTGCATCTCCCGTCTTGCCGCCTCCATCGGCAACCGGAAAGTGGAGATGGAATATCAACGCCATTACGAGGACATCACGAAGTTGATCAACAAGCATTACTGGGACGAAGAGGATGGGTTCTATTATGATTTGCTGCCAGATGCGAAAACTTTTTCGAAAGTGCGGACTCCGGCATCGTTCTGGCCTGTCCTAGCCGGTATGGCCTTACCCAGGCAGATTCAACGGATGGCGGAATATGTGCGTGATCCTGATGAATTGGGAGGACCGATACCGTGGACAACCGTAAACCGTTCCTCGTCGGTGTTTCATCAGGAGCATGGAGAGTACTGGCGGGGAGCCCTTTGGTTGCCCACGGCCTATGTTGGCATTCGAGCTCTTTCAGAAAACGGACAAGGGTCATTGGCCGACGAAACGGCAGAAGCTGTTGTCCGGCACATGTTCCATACTTGGCGGGATTATAATCCAAAGACGATCTGGGAGTGTTACAGCCCATCGCATCCGGAACCCTCCAGCCACCATGGAAATCGCGTGCGCCCTGATTTTTGCGGCTGGTCGGCTTTGGGGCCGATTTCTCTCTTCATTGAAAACGTCCTCGGCTTTTATGACATCTCAGCCGAAAAACAACAGGTGGAGTGGCGCCTTCACCAGCCTGGCGTCCATGGAATCCGCTGCCTCCGTTTTGGGAAAGTGCTGACGGACATTATCTCGGATGGCAAAGGCAACATTAACGTAACTTCCAATCTTACCTACACCTTGATTATAAATGATAAATCCTTCGCCATCCATTCTGGCTCGCAAACCATAAAATTGGATCTCACACCCATTCTCCCACCGCAGGAATGCCAACGCTTAAACTAGCTCGTCTCGTTTTAAAGGATGAAAACGGGGACCGGTTCGGCTTTCTCTGGCCAGAATCAAGCTATTGATCCAAGGGAAACTGTACCTGTCCCGAATGGCACTAAGTTAAGCGCTTCGATCTATAAATCAACGAGTTCCAGCAACTACACCAAAAGCACGCTTTTCAGAGTCAAAAAGTGCCAAAACGCGCTTATTGGCCGAAAAGTCCAAATTCATCCTAAATTGCCCTTATCTTAGCGCCATTCGTACCTGTCCCCATTTTTCTCCGCGTTGGATAAATCCTTCGCCTCGTGTAGCTCGGTCTGAACATAAGGCGTGACGGTTGAGGCGAAACGAGGACGCCCATCAAATTTTTGGATAGGCGAGCCCGGTAAAAGCGTGATACTTCTCAGAGCACGAGTGGAGATTTTCATAGAGAACCTCCGTGCACGCTGTATGCCGAAATAAGTAAAACGTCGCACTCCATTGAGGGAGATCAGGTTATGGCAAATGGAAATGTAGCGTCATCGCATCGTCTCTCGTGATTTGCCGAGGGTGATAAAGAGGTTTCACGCAATTTGCATGTCAATAGCGCTCAAAAAAATCATGGAAGTGACCATGGGCAAACGCTTCCTTGATTGGGGCGAAAACGGGTACGGGCGCAGTTTCCCCGCGAATGCTCGCCCTTCCTGCTTCGCCTTCTTTCGATTGGGGAATAGTGATACACTGAACGAATGGACCACGAACCGCGCAACTTCGAGTGGCAGAGGCGTTATGAGCAAAACGACACGCCTTGGGACAAAGGAGCACCGGCACCGGCCTTGGTCGCCTATCTGCAAAAAAAGCCAATTTCGGGACGGGTCTTGGTTCCGGGTTGCGGAAGGGGACATGAAGTTCGGCTGCTTGGAGCGCAAGCGGACACCTCCGTCGTCGGCCTCGATATTTCGACCACCGCCGTGGCTCAGGCCAAGCGGCTTACGTCTCCATCCCTCTCCAACGGCAACGTGAGCTTCCTCGTCGGCAATTTTTTCCACCTCCCGCCGGAGTTCAAGGGCTCGTTCGACTGGCTGGTCGAGCACACCTGTTTTTGCGCGATTGAACCTCGTCAGCGCCCCGACTATGTCTTGGCTGCGGCGTCGGCTTTGCGGACGAGCGGGAGAATCTTCGGCATCTTTTATCTCAACCCGGACACGGAAAGCGGGCCTCCCTTTGCCATCTCCCAAAAGGAACTCGACGGGCTTTTTGATCCCTACTTCACGCTGGTGGAAGAATGGGTGCCCGTCGACAGTTTCCCCGGTCGCGAAGACCGGGAACTCGTCAGGATCATCCAGAAACGTTGAATTTTATCCATCAACCAATAAATCATGCACGAATCCGTCACAATCCCGCACGTCCGTAGACATCAATCGCTTGGTGAAGAGATTGCCAACAGTATCAGCCATGGTGTGGGACTGATCGGGGCTTTGGCGGCAGCTCCGATTCTCATTCTAGCTGCGACTACGAAAGGTGAGTCCCTCACGATTGTGGCCGTGTCCATTTTTGCGGCGGCCATGATTCTGGTTTACACCAGCTCCATGATTTACCATTTCCTGCCACAAGGCCGGGCGAAACGGGTGTTTCTCGTCTTTGACCACGTCGCCATTTTCCTTCTGATTGCAGGAACCTACACCCCGTTTGCCCTGTGTGTACTGCGTGGCACGGTTGGTTGGACGCTCTTTGGATTGATCTGGGGCACCGCCCTAGTTGGTACCATAACCCAACTCGTACCCAGACTGCGCCATCCCATACTTTCGGTAGTGCTTTACCTCGTCATGGGCTGGATGATCCTGCTGTTCATTCGTCAGTTGTATGAGCAGTTGCCGTTCGATGGCCTGCTTTGGGTGATTGCCGGTGGACTCGCCTACACCCTCGGCGTGATTTTTTATACAGCCAAAGCCAGGTACAGCCACTTCGTTTGGCACCTCTTTACCATCGCCGGTACCACCTGCCATTTCTTCGCCATCCTGTGGTATGTGGTTTAAATTTACTTCTTCACCAATACGAACGGCGATCCACGCTTCTTGTTCTGCCTGACATGCCCCGCCTTCTTAAGTCCAAAGAGAGTCTGATGGACGCTGGTCACCTTCAAACCGCTCAATTTTGCGATTTCGATTGCTTTACCATTCCCGTTCTTCTGGAGGTAGGCGAGAACCGCTTTCTTCACCTTGCCGCGAGGACTGCGTTTACTTTTGGCTTTGACAGCAACTTTACCCGCTTTACGACCGCGTGTTTTGACCCCGAGAGTTCTTTGCAGCTCTTTTAACAAAACAAGTTCTGCTTCCAACGATCTGATTTTTGCCGTTAAGCCTGCGATATTAATGAACTTTCTTACCGAATCTGATAGTTTCGACATTTGATTAAGATAATAATCCCCCCGTAGGTATCAAGGCGCATTTACGACTCAGGGATTTTGGGTGAAAACATGAAGAGTCACGGTTTTCTCTGGTAAAAATCGACCTGTTGGACAAACGGAAACTCTGCCGGTCCCCGTTTTTCGAGCTCCATGTCGCCATGGGGTGTTTGCCCCATGGCGCCCCGTTCCATTTTGAGGTCTGCTTCTGACTATGAAAATCTCCATCCGCGCCCTCAAGGGCATCACGCTCTTACCGGGCTCGCCCATCCTAAGAACTGACGGACCCCCTCGCTTCGCCTCGACCGTCATTCCAAGGAGCCTCTCAAAAATCCGCATCGACAAGGACAGTCCCTCCCGCGCCGTTCTTTTTGACTATTGAAAACCCCGCGTCACGGACCGTTATCTAAAATGAAATAAAAGGCAAAAAGCGAGAATTTGAGGCTTCTGTTTGCGATTTGCTAGCTTCACGGTCAATCCGTCTCTGTGCGAATCTCCTTTATTCAGAGACGCATCAGACTATTGGGCTAATTTGGCATCTCTGATGCAAGTCCGTATTCTTATGAAATCATTCCACTTTCCAATCAGATGGCTGATTGCTGCAATCCTGCTTTTTGCGGCCCGACCGACTTTTGCTCAACTGTCGATATCCGTAAACATCGCGCCGCCGCCTCTTCAGATCGATACACAGCCCGCCTGTCCTGATGATGGCTACATATGGGTCCCGGGATATTGGGCTTATGCCAACGATGCTTATTATTGGGTTCCAGGACAGTGGGCTCAACCTCCCCAAGTTGGGTTGTATTGGACGCCTCCCTATTGGGGATGGGATGGTAACGTTTATGTTTTCTACCCCGGTTATTGGGGACCGACTGTGGGTTATTATGGCGGCATTAACTATGGGTACGGTTACGGGGGTCATGGTTACAACGGCGGTCATTGGGAGGGAGGATATTTTTCGTATAATACGGCGGTGAATAACGTCAGTCCGGCCCATGTTCACAGTACCTATGTTGATAGATCCGTTGTAAACAACAATGCGCCCCGAGTAAGTTACAATGGTGGCAAAGGAGGGGTGCAAGCCCAGCCCACGGCTCAAGAAAAAGAGGACTCCAACGAGCACCGTCCCCAGACGGCTTCAACGCAACTCCAAGTGCAGCCAGTCGAACATTCACAGGAACAGACTCAAGCGCAGCAACCTGGACATCCGCAAGAACAGCCCCAGACGCTACAACCGGAACATCCACAGGAACAGCCCCAGGCACAGCAATCTGAACATCCGCAAGGGCAACCGCAAGGACCCGTACATCCTCAAGCGCAAGCACAGCCGAAACCGGAAACCCAACCCCATCCGTCTCAGCAAGCCCAACCGCAAAGCCATGCACAGTCCGCGGCCCCGTCGGGAGCAAAGCCCGAAAATGCGGCGAATAATAATCAAAATCATTAAACCCGGTGTTACACCTTCAAATCAAACCCTATGCCGCTGGCGTATACAAAAAGGTATAAAACAATGAAAAGCACCCTCAAGGGCGGTTTAACCGCAGTGATACTCGCCGGAATGCTGGCGGCGGCCAACCTGGCCAGCGCAGAGACAACGCAGTCGACCACTGTCACGACGACCTCCTCCGGCACGGTCAGTGAACTCGACCCCAATGTGATCACCATCCACTCGATCTCCTTGTCGCAGCCGGTGGGTTACACGTACACCAAAACCACGGCTTATGTCGACCAGAACGGTAATCCGGTCTCGATTGAAACGGTAAAGTCGGGCACGCCGGTCACCATCTACTATTCGCGGCAAGGTAACCAGACGGTTGCCTCCAAAGTCGTTGTTCAGACGAGCACGACCACAACAGCCCCCTCGCCCTGACAAGGTGTTCCGAAATCCGGCGCCGGTGGGCGGTTGCTGAGGAACAATCGATATAACTCTTTGAAAATCAACGTTTTGATTTTCTGCGAGGAGAAAAGAAAATTTTGTAAGGGCAACTTTGCTGCGCTTTGTGGCACTTAGCCGCGCCTTGTGGGCCCTTAGCTGGTTCCTGTGGGTACTTTGCACGTCGTTGTTGGGTCGTGAGGGCGGGGCGGAGGTGGCGGCGCGGCGAATACGGGAGGGAACGGCGTTCACGAATTGAGGTGTTTTCACGAATGGCGATCATGCCCCAGGCTGCAGGCGCTGTCTTGGCGTCCTGCGCGGCTGTGTTGCTCGAGGCTGTCTTCGTTTTCGCTGCCAAGAGTCGCGATGTTGGGCTGACGGAAACTGCGTCTGTGCCCGCATTTTATCGTGCAAATAGCCAGTGTGAAATTTGGGATGGAAATAGATAACATGTTCCAGGAAAAGGCATTACGATCCATTGATGATTTTGGCATACGCCAAGCGGATTGAATGTCATGAAAGCCATACAAAAAAACTTGTTTCCAGTCATCCTGACGGTTCTCCTCATCACCCTGAGCGCGGGCCGGACCCTGGCCCACTATGACCATGATGATAAGGGTTGGTATGACGAACATCATGTCCACCATCCGTTTATCATGCATGACGGACACCGGGGCTATTGGGACCACGACCCAAACGGCGTCAGTGTTTTTATTAATATTGGATAACCAAGCCCGGCTTCGGTCATCCAAAGGATTGACGTAAGTCGATCTGATCTGCGCCGCAGGCTGATCAAGCCTACGGCGCGTGGGGGGTGCCGCGCACGGCAGCTTGTTGCCGGCGAAGCTTTACCGGCGTCTGCAAGACCTCATCGTCTAGCGATGGGAGGATCCGGAATGGCCATGTCCACCGCTGTCATGTCCGGCACTTGTTCCACTGTGACCGCTCGGGCTGCTGTGGCTACTGTGTCCGCTACTTTCAAAATGGCTAACCTGGCTGCTGTACCGCGCATTTCCAGCATGACTGGCGTGGGAGTCACCATGCCTGCCATGGTAGCCGCCACCCCAATAACCATTATACCAAGGATAGTACCCGGCACTATAGTAACCATAGACAGGACACTCACCGGGATAATAACAATATCCAGGCGGAGGCGGGGGTGGGCCTGGAAGAAAGAAGTCGATGGAGAACCCTGCCTTCGCTTGACCGGCACAGGCAAAGAATATTATTCCGGTTGCTAAAATTAATGTTGTTTTCATATCGTGACCAAGAATAGGCCGAGCACGCACTCGACGCCATGGGGTGTTCACCCCATGACTGGCGCGGAGTCAACTCAACAGGAGTCACCCATCGGTTAGAGGAGGAAGCGCCTTTTTAGCAGGAGCAGAAAGCTTGGGCTCCCTTGAACGGGGGCAATCCCAAACGGAATAACCGCCGGTCACAAAGTTGCAAGAAGTTTGCGCTGTCTTTGGCGTAGGCCCGTCCAAAACAGCGGCGCGGCCGGATGAATTATTTTTCACGATGGGTGTCATGGGTGTTGTTTGGTTTTTTATCGTTCCTTGAGGTGATCTATTCGACCATGCGACCACTTCCACGGAGTTTTCCCAACGCGAGCAAAGATACATGTCGTATCATTTTAACCGCGGGGAATCTGGAATTGAGACGAGAGGCACGATTATTAAAAGGGAGGTGTTTGTCCGGGAGTGAATCCATTGGAGCGAAGGCGATTGGCGAAGTCATAAAACTGAGAGTAATCAAGAAACAGCTTTGCTCCTATGGGGTGTGTACCCCAGTAGGATTTGCTCTGAGCGAGAATTGGCATGGCATCCCCTCCCCTCACCGCCCCAGGGATTCGAAATCGGCGCGCCAACCGGCTGCACATTTAAGGATGACGGCGATCACTTTCGTTTTCACACCTGCGCATTTCGCATCGACGGCGTGCCCAACCTTCTCCCCATACAGCCACGTTTCGTCCCGTTCAACCTGGGCAATCAGGAGACGTTGCCAAGGATTAATCTGCCACGGTTCCAACGTTTGCTTCAAGGTGGCCGGGTCTGGTTCAGCGTTCATTTTGCCCCGAGTCTTTTGAGGCTGGTTTTCTGCCCGGATGCGGCAGGCGCTTTGAGCTTTTGAATGGTTTCATAACCATTGTTACCCATCTGTTGCAGGTTAAGCGATTTGGCGGTCATTCGCCATGGGGTGTTCACCCCATTGGTAGGAATGGGGTCGCGGCGTAGGATCACAGTTATGACCATGACCAAAACTTCCCTTCAACCCTCGACCGTGATCCTCTCCTGCCTCGCCGCCTTTGCGCTCCTCTCTCTTGCCGGCTGCGCCGATAATGACAGCCGTTCTTCCACCTCCAACTCTTCGACTGCGACGCTGTCCACGGACAGCAAGGACATGACCCACCGCAGCGATCAGACCGCACATTGACCGCGCACAAAGTGCCGATGCCCCAGTCTTATCTGGCCACGCTGGCCAAGGCATTCACCGATCTGCACGGATGCGAAGCCAGGCACGTTGAAACCGTGCCCGTCATCGAGTGCCTGGAGGGCAAGACGGTCTGGCGGGGTGAAGTGGAGGTCTTTGACCTGATCGGCCATCCTGAGGCGCGCAGGGGATATGCCTGGTCTTACGACAAGAAATCGGAAAGCGAGACTGTGGCGGTGCTGGGATTGCCACCCGTCTCGTCCCCTCTGACAGCGGTCCACGCCGCCCGAGTTGGACTCACTAAAAGTAAAAAGAAGGGTTCGCGCACGGGCGACCTTTATAAGCGCTATTTTCGCTCAAAAGAGGCATCGGGCGATCTTCACAGCAAGCCGTGCTGAAATCGAAGCGGACCCTGCCCGAAGAGGTTCCGTTCCGTACGGCGAGGACTCAGGCAAGGCTTTCCACGAGCGCGCCCGTCAACTCAGATTCCTCGACGGCCTCGTCATCAAAAATAATCGGTTCCATGGGGGGTTCGGAGGCAACCAGTTCTTCGGCTTCAACCAACTCCCGGGCTTCGAGCCAATGCTGCAAAGCGCGTCCCTCCGGGCGGCCTTCAGACAGGTAAATGCAATAGGCGAGGGATTCGATCATTTGATGTTCGCTGGAATTCATGTGTGTAAGAGGATTGACCCCGGCCATGGCGACGATGTTCAAATTGAACGGTAACACTTGGGTCACGGAATGGCGGATTCGCGGTGTCAGGAGCGAAACGACCGGCCTGCGCTCGGAGTCCCGCCAACGCGGGCAACTTGGAAAAGCGCGCCGACTTTACGGCTTCGCCGCGGGCTCACTGGGGAGCGCGAACTGGCTGAGCATCTGGAGAGCCTTGTCGAAGGAGCCGGTCGCCTCGGCAAAGCGGAGGAATTTGACCCGTTCCACGTTGATCTCCGGCGGCGTCGGCGGCGTCTTCAGGATTTGCATCGTCTCGGCAATGTAGTCTTCCACGGACATGTAGTGGGGATTGTCCGCATGGCGGCCGGGCGTGAGGTCGGTCGCCACGGCCGGCGGAATGATTTCGATGACCTCGACCGGCGTACCCTGGAGGTGGACGCGCAGCGATACCGTGTAGGAGTGGAGGGCGGCCTTGGTGGCCGAATAGGTGGGCGTGCTTGGGAACGGAACGAAAGCCAGCCCGGAGGAAACATTGATGATGGCGGCGCCCGGCTGCTTCTGGAGTTGGGGCAAAAGCGCCGCGGTCAGGCGGATGGGGCCGAGCAGGTTGGTGGTGATGATGGCTTCGGCATCGGCCACCTGCGGGGCCTTGAGGTTTTCCGGTCGCATGATGCCGGCGTTGTTGATCAGGACGTTGAGCGTGGGATGAAGCTCGGTCACTTTCGCGGCAAAGGACTGGATGGCCCTGGGATCGTCGATGTCGAGCGTCAAGGAGGCCATGCCCGGATTGGCGTCTGTAACTTTTTCCAAAACATGCCGGCGTCGGCCCGCAATGATGACTTTGTTGCCAAGAGCGTGAAAAGCTTCGGCCAGTCCCCGGCCAATGCCGGAACCGCCGCCGGTAATGAGAATGGTGTTATGGGTGAGTTTCATCGTGGTTGCAGGTTAAGACTTTTGCACAACAAGTCTGTTCGCGTTTTCCACCAACCGCAAATTCAAAAGTTACGCGGCACTGGATCACGCCGTCTACGACGAGCCATGAGGCGACAGGAACGTCATGTCATCGAACTTGAAGCCGGGGAAGTAATGAAGCATGACGTAGAGCACAATAACGGCTCCAACAATGGACATGAAAAATCCCGCCGGATGAAAAAAGGCGCCATCCCTTGGCCGGGAAAAAATCCGCGCGATCAACCCGCCAACCACAGAGCCTCCAATGCCAACGAGGGTGGTTTCGATAAAACCCATGTGTTGCACCGCCGGCATCACATGCCGCGCAATGAGACCAACGACAAAACCGACGATAATCGACCAGAGAATGTGGAACATAATTCATTGAACTTTGTCTTGGCAGCCGCGCTCACACCATGGGGTGTTCACCCCATATCTGCCGTCTCCGGTATGGATTAGCGTGAGACATGTCCGATCCAAGAAACGTAGCGCACGATAAAAAAATTATTCACGAGAAGCAGAAGCACGGGGAGAATTTGGCCAAGGGAGCGGCCCACATTCCCCAGCCGGGGAAGAAGACGGCTCATGAGGGGGTTCACGGCGCCCACACCGAGACTGTGGCCGAGGAAGCGGGCGGCAACGGCGTTGGTGTTATTGACCCCAAAGAGTAGGGCTTCGTCATGGGCAAACATCACCATCACCCGAACGAAGGTCACGGCGACGGCAATTCGCCTCGCTCGTTCCGAGGCCATCTTCATCACAACCGGTTCTTTTACGTCTCAGGTGTTTTCATCCTGGTCGCCCTGCTTGCCTTTATTTTTTCAGGCAACCTGACCTGGCAGTTCAGCGCATCGGCTCCCCAATCGAAGCCGTTGATCGGCGCCACGAAATAAAGCCGCTCAAAGTCTTCCCTTCGTGTGAAAAATGGGGACTGGTACGGCTTCCCTCTTTCAGGGAGGATTTGAGCCGCTAAGATGAAGATTCTAAATCTGAAGATCATCGCCTGCAATGTCATGTGGCGGGAACTCTGCTACTACGCCTCCCAGTCGCCCAACAAGTTTGAGTTTAATTTCCTGCCCTGGGGACTTCACCGCGATCCCCGGCAACTTCATGCGGAAGTGCAAAAGGCGGTTGATGCGACGTCCGACGCCTTTGATGCCATTCTCCTGGGATATGGATTATGCAGCAAGGGCGTTGAAGGCATTTCAGCCCACAAGACCCGGCTGGTCATTACCAGGGGGCACGACTGCATAACGTGTTTCCTTGGCTCAAAGACTCGCTACCGGGAATACTTCGATTCGCATCCCGGGACCTATTGGTACACTCCGGGCTGGATCGAGAACCACCTTTCTCCAGGAAAGGAAAGATATGAAACGATCTTTGAGGAGTACAAAAAGAAGTTTGGAGAGGACGATGCCGAGTATTTAATGGAGATGGAACAAGGCTGGTTCAAACAATACACGACCGCGGCCTATGTGGATCTTGGCGTGGGCGACGGCGAGCCCTACAAGGAGTACACCCGCCGGTGCGCTAAATGGCTGGATTGGCACTACGATGAGATCAAGGGAGATTCCTCGCTGTTCAGGCGTTTCGTTGGCGGAGATTGGAACACCGACGAGTTCCTGATCGTGGAACCGGGCCACCAGATTGAAGCGACAAACGATGAGGCTATTGTGCGTTCCGTACCTACCGTCGAGGCGACCTGACGCTACTTCATCTTAAAAGGCTCGATCCGTCGTATTGATACAAAGTTGCGTGGCGGCGGGGTCCATACTCAGCGGCCAATCCGTACTGATCCCTTACAAGATTGCATCGAGGATGGCGCCGTTTTAGTCTATTTTGATGATCAATTCATGTCGTGACGGACTGATCATGATTTTTCTGACGGTTGCGATGTCTATTTCCAATGCCGGTTGGGCCCAGACCAGCGAGGGAGTGATGACCGATTCCGGACCGCAGGCGGGTTTGAACGGGATAAACCATTCGTCACCGGCCAACGTCCCATCGACCGCTGCGCCAAATCCTGAAACATTGCCAGCCCTCCCACCTGCACCGGAGCCGGTGGCGCAAAACCATGTAGCCAGTCTTGCCACTTCGGACCTGAGGGAGTACGAAGCGCAGCCGCCCGAGGTGAAGCGGCTGATTGCGAGCGCCCTGGAACTGACGAACCTGAATCTCGGGTACAAATACGGTTCCTCCGATCCGAAAAACGGCGGGATGGATTGTTCGGGGACGGTCTATTATCTTTTGAACGAGGCCGGCCTGAAGGATGTCCCGCGCGACGCCAGCGAGATGTACCGATGGGTCTGGACGCAGGGTCGGTTCCGGGCCGTGGTCAGCCCGAATGACGACACGTTTGAGCTCGCCCTGCTGAAGCCGGGTGATTTGCTTTTCTGGACGGGCACCTACCAGGTCAACCGCGATCCGCCCGTGACGCATGTGATGATTTATCTGGGCATCAACCGGCATAGCGGTCGCCGCGTCATGGTGGGAGCGAGCGAAGGGCGCCGGTTCGAAGGTAAATCGCGGTATGGCGTGAGCGTCTTCGATTTTACGATACCCGGACTAAAACGTCATTCCAATCCGGCGGTGGACGCTTCTTCTGAGGCGAACCTCATGTCGCGGTTTATTGGTTACGGTTCCATTCCCGGTCTGACGCTGTCGGATCGCGTTGAATAAGCAACGGTGTGATGGGAGCAGTCCATGGTATTGACACAAAGTTACGAGGCAGCAGTGTAAATGTAAATACGAAGGGCCGACCCCTTTATGAATTTTCCACCCCTGGCGTTTCCATGAAACAAATTTTAATCCTGATATGTGCCTTGCTGGTTTGCGGCTGTGCCGATTACTCGGTTAGTCCAAGCGTCAATGGAATCAAAAGTCCCAACGACCTTGTCCCTCAGCCTTTCCCCGACCCCAAGCCCGATTCCCAGAACTAATTTTGAGACAGGTTCCAAGAACGACACGGTTTTCATGAAAACGCGCACCCTGTTTTCGGTGGTTTTACTTTTGGCTTTGGGCATGGGAGTTTCGCGCGCGAACCTCGGCGAAACGGAAGCCCAATGCATCGCGAGATACGGCAACGAGACGGATTTACAAGATCACTTTGGCTACGATGTCGTCGGTGACAAAGCGGTTACATTCCAGGTCAAGACCGTCGACGCCTCCCTTGACATCAAGGTCATATTTTTCAACGGAGTGGCCTCCCATGAAGTGTTCACCAACGCCGATGCCGCCGGCGGCTTATCGGAAGATCAGATGAAAACCATTCTTAATTCTGAAAACGGAGCTTTAAAATGGAGCAGGCGAAATTCCGTTGATCATTCGGATCTCGCGGGTGATCTCTCTCGAGCCGAGGATTGGTTGAGGAGCGATGGCGCGACGGCCAGGTTCTGGCTCTCCGGGACAGCCGCTTCCGGGAAGTTAACGGGCGAAATCGAGCTTTCCACCAAAGAATACAGTCTAGCCCAGCGGAATCTCGACAAGCAGGATGGCACCAACTGATGCGCCTTCTTATTTCTCTGGGGAACCGTGCCTGTTCCCGTTTTCATCTCCCCATGGGCGCAAACCAGCTTTGAGGGTCGCTTAGTGATTGGCCGTACTCGTCTTATTAGCGCTTCCCGTGCTGATGACGAGGCCGGTCGGACGAGGTCCAGTCACAATTGGCGAGGCTCTCCCTCCATTTATACTGGCGATATTGACACTGTTTTTCACGTTGTCGGCAATATAAAGAAGATTGCCTGAAACGACCAAAGCCGACGTGCTCACGAGATTGGGATAGCCGTCAACCAGCACAGGAAAAAAGCCCGTGCCACTCTGATCGCCATTTGCCGCCAAACGTCCGATACGGCCGGCACCACCATATCCCGCATAGACATAATCGGCGGTGGCGGCAAGCGCTGTTACCGGGTCGAGAAAATTAGGATTGGGCGCACCCAGCCCGTTGGAAATGACAACCGGCGAGGTGGCTTGTGTTCCCGAAATCGCATATTGGGTAATGTTGTCATAATTGCTGCCTGCCACATGCGTTGCGACATACAATTTGTCTGCATACGCAGCAATAATTCCCCCGTTTGTATTTGTTATTAAATTGGCATTTAACAACGCCCCCGTGACAGCGGAGTAGAGGGCGACATTTCCCGAGCCCGCCGCGGCATTCATTGATAAATAAAGGTTATTGCCGGAAATAGCGATTGCGTTAACGCCGTTGAAAGGCACCGTAATAAAATTTGGGTTCGCGGCACCTCCAGACGTTGGGTACAACCCAATGTACCCCCGGTAACCGCCAACGATCAAATTAGTTCCAGATATAGCCAGGCTGTTGGCCCCCCAACCTCCATCCAGGCCTGTCACAACGGCCGGATTAACCACATGACCCGACGTGTCATATTCCGAAATATAGGAAGTGTACGCGCCGGGACCCGTCCCGGTGTTATAGACATACACCTGCGCGTGAGCCGTGCCGAGCGAGAGCCATGCGGACATCAGACCGCCGAGCCACTTTCTCATATATATTGAAGATGCCATGGATTTTCCGGGATTCAGTTTTCTTAACAACTTCCTTGGCCGTCAATAATCGTCTGATCAAAGACTCATCGATTACGAGAGTCAATGTTGAAAAGCCACGTGATAGAGTGAATTCGCAGGCAAACGGGGAACCGTGCCTGTCCCCGTTTTTCTGCTCTCAAGGCTTCCTCTGGTAAGAATCGTGCTGTTGGACTAACGGAACCTGTGCCTGTCCCCTTTTTTGAAAGGTCACTCTGGTAATGAAACATAGTGGCGAGTAAAGGGGACCCTTGGCAAGAAATTTGAGATTTACTTGTCCCTGATCCGGCTCATGTTGGGCGCAATCGTAAGGCCATGAGGACGCGACTTCTCACCTTTGCCCTTTTGCTCACGTTGAGCATGGCAACTCCCGTCTGGGCACGACTCGGGGAAACGGAGAGCGCGGTGGTAGCTCGTTATGGGAGGATGTCTGTCAAAATACACCGAGCTTGGGGAGATGAAGCGTATTTTTCAATGAACGGCTTCAATATCACAGTAACTCTCATTAACGGCGTTTCCGCCGGGGAATTGTACAGGTGTACCGGTCACATCATTACCGATGCTGAGGCAAGCGATTTTCTTTCGGCAAATAGCGAAGGTTACGCATGGTACGAGCACCCGGAAGAGATACCGCAAAAAAATTACTCCGGGATAAAACAAATCTGGAAGAGACCCAACGGGTCGACGGCGGTCCTGACAGGCACGACATTCGAGGTAAAGTCCATCGACCTGATTATTGCCCAACAAAACGCAGCCAATCCCAAGCCTGTCGTGCCTACGACTCAGGGGTTTTGAGTGAAAACGAGGACTGACACGGGTTCATTGGTAAGAATCGCGCTTTTGGACTGGCGGAAACTATACCTGTCCTTTTTCTTTTATTAAGGGAACAACCTAGACCTTTTAGATTACAGCCGTTTTGAGTAAGCTTTGACAAATGCGATGGACAATACTCTGATTTACGATATTGGCATGCACAATGGCGATGACACCGCCTTTTATCTGGCGTGCGGTTTTCGTGTGATTGCTGTCGAGGCCGATCCCGATCTTGTCGCTCTAGCCAACAAACGTTTTAAGACGGAAATTGACTCAAAAAAACTCGTCATCCTAAATGTAGGCATCGCCGAGCATACCGCCCAAGCTGCGTTTTGGATTAATGAAGAGGATTCAACAAAAAATTCTTTTAATCGGGAGCTCACTGCGCGATATGGCCACCCGCATCACTCGATATTAATCAATTGCCGACGCCTAGACGAAATTCTTTCTGAATATGGTGTTCCCTTTTATTTGAAAATTGATATTGAGAATAACGACATTGTTTGCTGCAACCAGCTTACGCCCGCCACCAAGCCAAAATTTATTTCCGTTGAGATGTCTCAGATGGAACTATTAATCAGGTTGCGGAATCTGGGTTATGATCGTTTCAAGCTGATTTTGCAATTCGACCTCAGCCCCGTTGAACCGCAGGATACCAAGCTCCGCATGGCCTCTAAATGGGTACATAAGGCAACCGATTATCCCATGGATGATCGAAAGCTGCTTCTGCGAATCCGTCGGGCGGTAGCAAGAAAGCTTTTGAACATGGCGCGTGCTGTAAGGGCTAAGCTTGGGCGGACACCACAGCCGTTTAAGTCACGTATGTTGCCTGAGTGGAACTTTGCTGAAGGAGCTTCCGGTTCATTTGGTGAGGACTTACCCGGAAAATGGCTTTCATATGAGGAAGCGGCCTATCTTTGGCACCGTGAACTCACAGATTATCAAAAGAGGGGACGGGAATACTGGTGCGATCTTCATGCCACCACTTCAACAGAAAATCCAAACTTCACTACTACCTGCAGCTAGGAAATTCCCTGACTAGTAGCTGGTCAGATACCAATGGTTTTCGAGGTGTTCTTGAGACGACCAATTTAAGAGGGATTCTCTAAAGACTATCTTCATGCCTTTTAATTTTTGAAACATGGCCCAAGCCACATTCACAGAGAAGCAAGATGACTGGCAATCAGTTTTCTCGCTTGGTACCGTGCTTTTTCTGCGGCAATCATCACCCGTCTCTCGATTCCCCTTTTCAGACAAATATTCAGATAAACCAGGACCTTCGGTTTCCATAATGCTCGTGAATCGCGCTGGCTTCCAGGCCTCAGGGCAGGGAGAATTTCGTGGCACCAGGCAAACCCCGCCCAGAGGCGAATCATGTAATCTTCCGTCAGTCGGGCTTTGGGAATGAGATGGGTGAGTTCAAGCGAGACAAACCGGCCCACGCCCATGCCAAGATCAATAGCACAATATGCCAGATCAAAATCATCACCGCCTCCCATATTCGTGCCAGAATGGCCGAGCAATCTCCGCAGCGGACTGGCCTCCGTTTTTTGCGCGTAGTCTTTGGCAACACTCCGCCGAACACACAAACCGGCGCCGACCGGCGTGCTATTGAGGTTACCATACAGGGAGGCCCAGTAATTCCGGTCCATCTCGAATATAGGCAAGCCGCCCAAATATCGGGATATTTGTTCAGGCGGAGCTATTTCATATTCCCCTTTGCAGACACCCGCGCCGATGGCGCCCAACATCGGCCAATGCTCAAAAAGCGAGATGCTCTCCTCCACATAATTCCTCGCGAGAACATTGTCGTCATCGACAAAAACCAGATACTCGCCAGTAGACTCCCGTATGCCCCGCAGACGTGCCGGCGTCAATCCTAGCTCATCTTCGCGAATATGCCGGGCCTGAGGATGCCATGACAAATCCCATGCGGAAGCCAGCGGTTCTTTGGACGCGTTATCAATGAGCAGCAGTTGCCACTGTTCTTTCGGCAGCGTCTGGTCCTTGAGGGCTTCCAGCACCCGTCGCAAGTAATGCGGACGCGGATTATGCGTGCAAATGATGACGGAGATATCAGGCATGGCTGGGTCGAAACTTTTGAACGGTGCTGCCCCCGGAGTATGAGGGTGGAGCCCTCATAAATGCAATGCTCGGGCAACTGCTTTTACCAAGCGTCTCTGTTTAAAGGGATCGGTTCTCCCTCTTTACACTGTCTTGAAAGGCGAGCGGGCGAAGGGAATCGAACCTTTATGAGTGATTACTCTAGAATTTCCCTGAACGCAAGTCGTTGATTTTCAAGGCGGACCGCTCAGGTTACCCAGGCTTTAAAGGGGTCGGACCTCACTATTTACACTGACTTCAGAGGCGAGCGGGCGAAGGATCTCTCAAAATTCCCTCTGAAACAAAATAGTTAGAGGTCCCTCGACAATCCTTCGACGGCGCTTCGCTTGCTCAGGATGACGTTTTGCCAGCGGCGGTTTCACCGCCGGGAAAGGCTCGGGATGACAGATTTTTTTAAAAGTAAAGGAGTCAGTCCATCGTATTGACACAAAGTTGCCAATCAGCCGTGTAACCGTAAATACCAAGGGCTGGTCCCTGTACGGTGTCTACCAAGTGTCAGTTCGAAAACCGCTGGCAGGCAGGCCGTCGATATTGAACAGGTTGGCCCAGGCGAAGGGCCAATAGCGCGCGGCAACAGGGGCGGGTACATCCGGGCTCGACAGGACGACGGTCTGGCCATCGATAGCCGCATCCGCCCAATGCCACTTCTTGTCTGCGCCGGCAAGGGCGAAGCCCTGGAGTTTTTGGCCCGGGGGAACGGTCAGTCCCTTGCCGGTGTGCGTGTAGGAGATCGTGACCTGGCTGCCTGCTATGGTGAAGGATTGGAAAATCGGCCCGTAATACTCGATGGGCTCCCCGTAAACCGCCCCGAGCGCCACCCTGCTCTCACGCGTCGCGTACCCTGATTTGTTGAAGGGGTGAATGCCCGGGGCGAGGTCCGTGACAATCGCCAGGAAGGTATTCGGGAACGTCATGATGCTGTAGCCTTCCACATGGGTGGATGCGAACGAGGTGGGCGGACCGTTCGTTAGCGTCGATAGCGGCACAAAAGGCACGGCTCCGGCGTTAACGGGGTCCTCGGGGTTGAGCGCGCAGCCGCCACCGCTCGGCTTTTGCACATAGATCCAGGGGAAATCGCCCTGTCCCCAATCGTCACGCCAGTCCCGAATGAGCGCCGACATAAGAATTGGCTGAGTGATGCAGCGAAGGCCGGTGCCGCTCTCTCCCTGATCCCAAAGGACGCCGCGAATGCCATAGGGGATCATCGGGCGAACAAGTCTTTCATAACAAGCGCCTGTCAGGGTGGCAACGGCGAGAACCGGCTGCTGGGGTAGAGGATATTTGGCCAGGAGGGGCTTGGGGATGGTCTTGGGTGACGAGATATCGGGGACGGGCGTGGGAGCAGGGGCGGGAGTGGGAGTCGGAGTGGGAGTAGCGCTGGGAGCAATGCTGAGAGCAGCGCCGGGAGTAGGGCTGGGAGTGGCCGGGGCGTTGGTGGAATAGGCCGCCAAGGCGGCCGTCATGTCCACCTTCCACTTTGCGAGAGCGGCTTCATATTGCGTTTGCAGGACGTCGATGGGATGTTCCGCGTCCCATTTGACGAGCAACGGCTGGATGGTTGGGTCCGCATTGAAGGCCTGCTGACTGATAAAATAGAGCGAAGGAGTTCCCCCTTGCGCGCCCTCCATCACGCCGACGGGCACATTGAGTTCCTTTTGCAGCAACATGCCGAAATAAAAGAGTTCCGCGGGGTATTTGTTCACGTTGTCAGGAGTGACCACTTGCCAACCGCCGGGCTGAACGACGCGAAACAATCGCAACTGCGGAAGGCTCGTGTTCATGGCCTGCTTGAGAGGAGGGTCCCGCTCCGCATACATGCTGACCAGGGTGTCCATATTCGACTGTCCGGAACCGAGCCAGACTTCGCCCACCAGCACGTCGTCCAGCGTGATGGTGTTGCTGCCTGAAATGGTGAGGGTATCGGGTCCACCCGGCTTGAGCGGATCGAGCTTCACCATCCATTTGCCCTGGGCATCCGCCGTGGCGGTTTTTTGCTGATCGCGGAATTTGACGGTGACAGCCTCATTGGGATCGGCCGTGCCCCATATCGGCACTGCCATTCCTTGTTGGAGAACCATGTGACTGCTGAGGACGGCCGGCAGACGCACCGCCGCCGGCGCGGGCGTTATCGGCAAAATGAAGGCAGCGCAAACTGCCATTTGGACGGTGATCTTTTGAAGGATGGCAATCATGTTATTAAAGGGGTCAGACATGATAGTGGAGGCGCGTTCCATGACATAGCCTCATTTTTTGCGGAGGCGAGCGGGCGAAGGGAATCGAACCCTCGTGTGTAGCTTGGAAGGCTACCGTTCTACCATTGAACTACGCCCGCGATGACCGGTGCGGCCAGCGCGGCCATCCTGCCGTCCCCTCCCCGAAAATGCAATTCGGAAGCGCAGGGAGAAGCAAGCGTCTCCCCTCGCCCTGAGAGCCTGCTGAAAAAGGCCGTCATCCTGAGCTCGTCGAAGGATCTCTCAATATTTTTTCAAAAACCCTCCTCTGAAACAAAATAGTTAGAGGTCCCTCGACAATCCTTCGACGGCGCTTCGCTTGCTCAGGATGACGTTTTGCCAGCGGCGGTTTCACCGCCGGGAAAGGCTCGGGATGACCGTTTTTTAAAAGGGAGCCTTCTCCAAGGCTTGCACCTGCTCGCGCAAGCCGTCGTGGAGGCGGGTGGTGGGAATAGCGAGGCCGGACCGGCTGAGGGCGGTCATGTCGTAAACGCGGTCGCAGCAAAACGGTCCCTGTTCGGGATGGGCCAGGAGATGGCCTTCCAGGTCGATGCTCTCAATCGACACGGTCGCGCCGACGGCCTCCGCGATCACTTCGTAATAGCGGCTCGAGACCACGACGTCGGGCCCGGCGACGTTGAGGATCTGGCCCGTGACGCCCGGGGCCGCGGGGACGCTCAAAATTGTCCGGGCGAGGTCGGCGGCGAAGATCGGATGCTGGAGGAGCCGCCCGCCATCCAGCAGGCGCAACGGCTCGCCCCGCCGCAGCCGTTCCAGCAGTTCGGGATCGCGGGACTGGAGGGGTAGGCAGCCCAGCAAGGAGCCGGGGCCGTAGATGTGGCTCGGGCGCAGGATGGTCCACGGCAGCCGCACGGGATCGGCCCAAAGCAGGACTTCCTCGGCCAGGCGTTTGGCCCCGCCGTAACCTTCCTCGGCGAACCGGGCGTCGTACTCGGCCTGCGGGCGCTGGCGGTCCCGGTAATCGTAAACAAAGTCGGTGGAGACAAAGACGAAGCGGCCTGCGCGGCCGCTCCATAACTCGATGTCCTGCTCGGCGTGTTCGGGGGTCATGCCGATGCAGTCGGCCACCAGGTCCCAGTCTCCGGGCTGCTCCTTCATCGCGCGGGCAAACGCGGCGGGGTCGTTGCGGTCGGCCCGGATGCAGGCCGCGCCCTCGGGCATGGGCCGTTGTCCGCGCGTGACGACCGTGACCTCCCATCCCGCCTGGAGGGCTTCCCGGGCCAGCGTACCGCTGACAAATCCACTTCCGCCGATGATCAACAGGCGCATGTCAGAATGAAAGGATTACCACAATCCCGGAACGGCGGGCGACACCGTGGATCGCCCCGCCGTCGTCAATCGTGGCGTTGAAGCATGCGCGAAATCAGGGCTTGCCGCCGAAGGTGACGTAATCGTCGAGGTCGAGCAGGTCGAACCAGGCCTTGATGTCTTCCCGTTTGGCCCCGCCGCCCTTGACCAGCATGTTGGTAAAAAATTCGGCTGTTTCCTTGTCGCTGTCCGGCCCGCGCTTCTCGTGGTACGCCGACCAGGCCTCGATCTCCCACGGCTGGTGCTTGTTCTTCTGGTTCTTTTTGATCCAGGCGAGGATTTCGCCGTCGCCCTTGCCCTTTTTGAGTTCCTTGAGCAGGTCCGCGGCCGAAATGCCGAGGAACTTGAGGACATGCCGGTCCATGGGGCAATCGTAGTTAAACTCGCCATTTTTACCGGCAAGGAGGGCGCGCCCTTTGTCGAGCACGCGGGGAAGGATGACGTAGCCGCCCAGCTTGGCGCGGGCGCTGCGGGGAGGACGCTGGGTGAGATTGGGATATGGATTAGACATGGTCTAAAATTGGACTCGGTTTGCGTAACGGCAACTCATTTAAATGGACCCTCTCCCTGTTTCCTGAATTTTAGACAGGATTAACAAGATTAACAGGATGGGGAAGAAACTGAACCGATCCCTCGACAGTTATTCGACATCCCTCTTCGGCTTTCCCCTTCGGCTCCGCTCAGGGCGCGACTTCTGTCGCGGCTACTGAAGAATGACGTTTTGCCAGCGGCGGTTTCACCGCCGGGAAAGGCTCGGGATGACGGAATGCTCTAAGTTTACCCCTGCCCTCCCACGCCCCATCTCGACATTCCGCCCGGAACCCGGTAGGCTCCACGGATGGACGAAGCCTTACTTAATCTGCTGGAGGAAAACGCGCTATCGACTCCCGAATCGCTGGCCGCCCAGCTCAACACGACACCGGCTGAGATCAAGAAACGGATCAAGCAACTGGAGAAGTACCGCGTCATCCTGGCTTACAAGGCCATCGTCGACGACGAGCGGGCCAAGCGCAGCAGCGTCAAGGCGGTCATCGAAGTGCGGGTGACGCCGGAGCGCGAGGGCGGTTTCGACCGGCTGGCTCACCGGATCGCGCAGTACCGCGAAGTCCATTCCTGCTTCCTCATGAGCGGCGGGTTCGACCTGCTCGTCTTCATCGAAGGCAAGACGCTTCAGGAAGTGGCGGGCTTCGTCTCGGAGAAACTTTCGACCCTGCCGGGCGTGATCTCGACCGCGACCCATTTCAATCTCAAGACTTACAAGCAACAGGGCGTTCTCCGCGAAGCCGTTGTGAATGAAGAACGCCTGAAAGTGAGTCCCTAGAACCGAGTGTTCTGGGTTCGACCCGTGAAAAAACAGCCTTCTACGACCATGCATCTTCCCGTCTCTTCCGTTCCCAAGACCAAGCAGCCCGATTTCATCGCGGACCACGTGCGCGCCATCCCGCGCTCGGGCATCCGCGACTTCTTCGAGATCGTGCAATCGATGGAGGGCGTGATTTCCCTCGGCATCGGCGAGCCCGACTTCGTCACGCCCTGGCACATCCGCGAGGCGGCGATCTACGCGCTGGAGCGGGGCAAGACCGGCTACACGTCGAACCTCGGCCTGCTCAAGCTGCGCGAAGAGATCGCGCGCTACGTGAACGAAAATTACAGCCTGGGTTACGATCCGGCGAACGAGGTGCTGGTGACGGTGGGCGTCTCCGAGGGACTCGACCTGGCGTTGCGCGCGGTGCTGAACCCGGGCGACGAAGTGATCTACCACGAGCCCTGCTACGTCTCCTACAGCCCGAGCATCGCGCTGGCCCACGGCCGGGCGGTGGCGGTGAGCACGCGCGAGGAGGACGAGTTCAAGCTGCGGCCCGAGGCGCTGCGGGCGGCGATCACGCCGCGCTCGAAGGCGCTGCTGCTCAATTTCCCGACCAACCCGACCGGCGCGGTGCTCCTCAAATCGGAACTCGATGAAATCGCGGCGATCTGCCGCGAGCACAACCTGCTCGTGATCACCGATGAAATTTACTCGGAGCTTTCCTACGCGGAGGCCCATACGTCCATCGCCTCGCTGCCGGGAATGCGCGAGCGGACGATTTTCCTGCACGGCTTCTCCAAGGCGTTCGCCATGACCGGCTTTCGTGTCGGCTACGCCTGCGCGCCCGCGCCGCTGATCGACGCGATGATGCGCATTCACCAGTACGGCATTTTGTGCGCGCCCATCGTGAGCCAGGAGGCGGCGGTCGAGGCGCTGCGTCACGGCCGCAACGACATGCTCGAAATGCGCGAGCAGTACCGGCGTCGGCGCAATCTCCTCCTGCATGCCTTCCGCAACATGGGTCTGCCCTGTTTCGAGCCGCGCGGCGCGTTCTATCTCTTTCCCAGCATCAAGTCCACCGGCCTGTCGTCGCACGACTTTGCCATCGGCCTGCTCAAGCAGGAGCAGGTGGCCGTCGTGCCGGGCACCGCGTTCGGCCCCGGCGGGGAGGGCTACGTCCGTTGCAGTTACGCGACGGCGCTGGACCAGCTCGAAATTGCGGCGCGACGGATGGCAAAGTTTGTCGGGCGGAAGTGACCGCGCAGACGGTCTCGTAAGAAAGCCCTTGTAAGAGTCCTCTTCGCCCGCTAGCTTTTCAGGTTCCCCTCCCCCGTCTTAAGGAAAAATGGAAAAAATACGCAATATCGCCATCATCGCCCACGTTGACCACGGCAAGACCACGCTCGTGGACCAGCTCCTGCGCCAATCGGGCACGTTCCGCTCCAACCAGGCCGTCGTCGAGCGCGTCATGGATTCCATGGACCTCGAGCGCGAGAAGGGCATCACGATCAAGGCGAAGAACGCGGCCTTCCAGTACGAAGGCTACCACATCAACATCGTCGACACGCCCGGCCACGCCGATTTCGGCGGCGAAGTGGAGCGCATCCTGAAAATGATCGACGGCGTGCTGCTGGTGGTGGACGCCTTCGACGGCCCGCAGGCCCAGACCAAGTTCGTGCTGCGCAAGGCCCTGGAAGTCGGCGCCAAGCCGATCGTGGTCATCAACAAGATCGACCGCGAAAACGCCCGGCCCCACAAGGTGCTCGACATGATCTTCGAGCTTTTCCTCGAATTGCACGCCACCGATGCGCAGCTCGATTTCCCGACGATTTACGCCTCGGCCAAGCTCGGCTTCGCCGCCCACGAATGGAAGGGCCATCTTGACGACGAGACGCGCAACGCCGGCATGAAGGCGCTCTACGAAACGATCATTGAAAAAATTCCCGCGCCCGTGGCCAACGCCGACAAGCACTTCGAGATGCTCGTCTCCAACCTTGATTACAGCGACTACATCGGCCGCATCGCCTATGGCAAAATCACCGGCGGCAAGGTGACGGTGGGTGACAAGATCGTCTGCATCCACAAGGACGGATCAAAGGAAAAAGGCTCGGTCACCAAGCTCCTCTCGCACGCCGGCCTCGCCAAGATCGAGATCAACGAAGTCAGCGCGGGTAACATCGTCGGTCTCGCCGGTTTTGAGGATGTCTTCATCGGCGAAACCTTCGCCGACTCGGAAGAGCGCGAAGCCGTTCCCTTCGTCGACATCGACCCCCCCACCATCAAGATGCAGTTCGTGGTCAACGACTCGCCGCTCGCCGGCCGTGAAGGCAAATTCCTCACCGCGCGCCATATCCGCGACCGTCTCGTCCGCGAGACCCGCACCAACGTCAGCATCCAGCTCGCCGATACCGACAGCGCCGGCGTCTTCGAGGTCAGCGCGCGCGGCGAAATGCAGATCGCCATTCTCGTCGAGCAGATGCGCCGCGAGGGCTTTGAGGTCATGGTCTCCCGCCCCGAGGTGATTTTTCACAAGGACGACCAGGGCAACGTGCTCGAACCCATCGAATCGCTTTACGTTGAGACGCCGGCGGACAAGCTTGGCGATATTTTGCAGAACCTGGCCAATCGCAAGGGCGAAATCGTGAACATGAACCACCACACCACGTCGGTCTCGGTTGAAGCGGTCATCCCGACCCGCGGCCTGATCGGGTTCGAAACCGATCTCGTCAACCTGACCCGCGGTGAAGGCATCATGAGCCATCTCTTCAAGGAATACGGGCCAAAGCGGGGCGACATCTCCACCCGCCAGAACGGCGTGCTGGTCTCAATGGAAAGCGGGGACGCCACGGGCTTCGCCATCAATAATATCCAGGAACGGGGCCGACTTTTCATCAGCCCCGGCGAAGCCATTTATGCGGGCATGGTCGTGGGCGAAAATTCCCGCCCCGACGACATGGCGGTCAATCCGTGCAAGGCCAAGGCGCTCACGAATATGCGCTCGCAGGGCGACGGCAAAGGCATCCAGCTCGACACGCCGATCAAGATGAGCCTCGAGCGCGCGATTGAATACATCGGACCCGACGAGTTCGTCGAAGCGACCCCGAGCAGTCTGCGCCTGCGCAAGAAAATCCTCGACGAAAGCAAGCGCCGCCGCGCTGAGAGCAAGGCTTAGTCCTTAGCGTAGCGACGTAGGCTAAGGCGATAGCGAAAGGGAAAGTCCTTGCCCAGGCCGCTTAAAGCTGTTGGATTGCAGGAAAATTAACCCTCGCAGCCACAGCTTAATTGTCAAAGCGTGACTGAGAGTCGGAAACAAGCAAATGATCTGCCTTCGGCCTGCTCTTTTTATTTTGCTCGTCGCGGTTCCTTCCCTGTCGGCGCGGGCGGAGGTTGCGCCGGAAGTCTTCGGCGGCGAAGGCGGCAGCCTGCAATTCGCGGTCGGGGAGAAGGTCATTTGCAAGCTGGAGCCCACGATGGCGAACACGAACTGGTCGTTTACCTCGGCGAGCGCCATGACTCCGCCGGCTGGCGATTCGACACCGGACTCGCCTTTTGGCTTTCAATTCGGCGCCGACAAACCGCTCTCGGGCAATCTTCGCGTAACGGGCAAGGATGGTACGGTTGACGCAGTCTGGAACTTCAACGTGATGGTGGGCCGGGTTGACTTCGAAGCGCTTGTGGTCGCGAGCAATTTCACGGTGCCGCAAGTGGTGGGAGGCCAATGGACGGCGGATGATGCGACGGGGACTTTTCCCGCCCAATTTACCCGCGCCCAACTTTTTACCGGCGACGTATCGACGCTGGAGATTACTTTTCCCGACAAGCGAAACCTGAAATTCGCCTTTCCCAAGCCGACATTTGTTGTGGTGCAGGACAACCGGCAATGGGGCGATGCCAGCTTCACGCTGCGCATCGGCCGGGGTCACGGCCAGATGGCTGCGGGTGAAAGCTATTCGCTGGAGATGGGCATCACCACCTCAGGTGGATTGGCCTACAGCCGCGAACTGCCGGATTTCTTGAAGCCGGTCACGCTGAAGGCCGACGACCAGTGGGTGCCGCTCAACGACGACCTCGACATCGTTCCTGGTTCGGCGCTGGACCTGAGTTCGATGGAATTCACCGACGGGCCATGTGGAGCGAAGGGCCGCATCATGGTGACGCCGGATGGCCATTTTGTCTGCGCGGACCAGCCCGACAAACCGAAGCGCTTCTACGGCGTCAACCTTTGCTTCGAGGCGAGCTACCTTTCCAAGGACGAGGTCGACCGCCTGCTCGATCGCCTGGTCCGGCTCGGCTACAACGCGGTGCGGATTCACCATTACGAGACCGTGCTGACCGGATGGAAGCCCGGCTTCGACTGGGACCCGGCCAAAATCGATCAGCTCGACTATCTGATGGCCGGTTGCGCCAAGCGCGGCATCTGGATCACCACCGACCTTTTCGTTTCGCGTCCGGTTTCCTTTCGACAGATCGGGCTGCCGGGCGACGGCAACGTCCCGATGGAGGAGTACAAGATTCTCGTTCCGGTTCGTGAGGCTGCCTACCAGGACTGGACCACGTTCGCGCGCAAGTTCCTCGACCGGGTCAACCCCTACACGGGCAGGCGAATTGCCGACGATCCCGCGCTGGCGTGGATCTCGCTGATCAACGAAGGTCCCGTTGCGGACCGATGGAAAGCCGCCCGCGCGATTCCCGAATGGACTGCTGCGTGGAACCGCTGGCTCGCGGCCCGCTACGCCACGCGCGATGAACTCGCCGCCGCGATCGGCGACCTCGCGGCCAATGAAGACCCGAAACAGAACACCGTGGCGCTGCCGGAATCTCTCAACGCGACAACGCCTCGTGGCCGCGTGGGCGAAGTCTTCGTCGCTGCTTCGGAGGCCGCGACCTATGAACGCATGCGCGATTTCTTGCGCAACGACATCAAGTGTCCGGCCCTCCTGACCAACATGAACAACTCGGGGCCCGGCGTGATGCCCCTGGAGGAAACGCGGTCCGGCTACGACTACGTGGACGAGCATTTCTACGTCGATCATCCCAAATTTCTTCAAAAGCCGTGGAACCTGCCGAGTTTTTGCTCGAACGACAATCCCGTCGCCGCCGGCGCCACGGGAACTTCCGCCATCGCCACGATTCGCCTCTTCAACAAGCCCTTCACCGTGACCGAATTCAATTACGCCGGGCCGAGCCGCTTTCGCGGCGTGGGGGGCGTGCTCACCGGCGCGATGGCCGCCCTGCAGGGTTGGGACGGGCTTTGGCGATTCGATTACGCGAGCGGTGACAAAAATATCTTCGCCCCCGGACCCATGCACTATTTCGATGCGGTCCGCGATCCGCTCAATCAGGCGTCCGAGCGGCTGGCGATTCTGCTCTACCTGCGTGGAGACGTTTCGGTCTCGCCGCACTGGCTGCCCATGGTCTTTCGGCGCAAGGCGCTCGACAATCCGACGGAAAAAATGAGCTTATCACCGTTGCAGGCGGCGGTGTGGCGGACGCGGGTTGGGGGACTTGTCGTGGATGATCCGGCCAATGATCCCGATTCTTCTAGCATCATGCCCGCACCGATGCAGCCGGGTGATACAATCCGCAGCGAAACCGGTGAAATCACCATCGATCCCGCCGGCAGCGTGCTGACCATCGACACGCCAAGGAGCGCGGGCGGCTATGCCGATGCCGGCCAAGCCATCGACTCGCCCAAGGCCGGCGTGCGCATCGACGGCCTCACCACCGGCGCGACGGTGTTCGTCAACAGCCTCGATGATGCGCCGATCAAGAGTTCGAAGCGGCTTCTGGTCACGCATCTCACCGACCTGCAGAACACCGGCGAGCGCTTCGGCGAGGGTGCGCACCAGACGCTGCTGGCTTGGGGCGGTTTGCCCCATCTCGTTCGGGACGGGTCGGCTACGGTCCACGTGACTCTGGCCGATCCCGCTTCCTATTCAGTCTGGGCGCTTTCGACCGGCGGAAAGCGGCTCGAAAAGGTGGAGACAAAGGTCGATTTGGGACAGCTCGTTTTCACCGCGAATGTTCGCGGACCGGACGGGGCAAGAATGCTTTACGAGATTGCGCAGAGGTAGTGGGCCCGATGGGTTCGTCGAAGCGACCCCGAACAGCCTGCGCCTGCGCAAGAAAATCCTCGACGAAAACAAGCGCCGCCGCGCTGAGAGCAAGGCTTAGCCGCTAATGTAGCGGCGGTCTGTGACCGTCGCTAATTACATTCCTCTCTTGATGTCCCAGAGCATGATGTAACCCGCCAATTACGGCTTCTTTTTGAACATCGCGTACCAAAGAATAGCAGTGCACATCGCGAAGGACATAACGGCTGATACCCAAAATATAATTGGAGGAATGCCCGGATTACTGCCTGGAAACCAGAATGCAAATGTTCCTGCTCCTACAGCTATAGCCACAACATAAATCCAAAAATTGCGTTTCTTTTGTTCCAAGGTTGCAGGTACAAATCCAGAGGGTTTACCCTCCTCATGAAGACGTTTTGCCTGACGTTGGCTGTAAACCATCGTACAAACTCCTAGCAAAAATGCCCAATAGCCATACGGTTCTGGAATACCAAAACCAAACATACTGGCTATACCAGCTATAAAAAAGATCGGACATACGATGGATAAGAACACGTATGTCGTTCGGGTATTCATTGCCCAATTACTACGCCAAACTGATCCTTCGACAAGCTCAGGATGACTGAAGGGGAAGTGCGACAGCCATAGGCCACCACTACAAAAACTTAATCAACTTCCGATGCGGCGCGGCAAAGGCCAGCTCCTGCATTTCCACGGGGGTCAGATAGCGCACCGATGACGAGACCGGGGCGCGCCGTTTCCACTTCGCTTCCACCGCCTCCATGATCACCGCATATTTGGTGATGCTGTACCTGATCTTCGCAATCGGCTCGCCTTTCTGCATCCGCGCCGGGTCGAAATCCGGGAAACGCCAGAGCCCGTGCCACGGTTTCCCGGCGGGCACCTGCTCGCAATAATAGCGGCTCCCATGCCGGAGGACGGCCACTGTCTCGATCCGCTTTTCCGTCGCGGTTCGCGATTTGACCGGAAACTCCTCGGCGCGGGTCTTCCCGATGCAGCCGCTCTTGAGCGGACAAATCAGGCACATCGGATTGCGAGGCAGGCAGACCGTCGCGCCGAGTTCCATCACGGCCTGGTTATGCGTCGAGGGATCGTCCTTGTCCAAAAACGCATTGGCGATGCGCTGCAACTTCGCCCGTGTCGGCGCGCGGGCAATATCGTCGTTCATCGCCAGCACCCGCGTCAGCACCCGCATCACATTTCCGTCGAGCACGGCGAGCGGCAATCCCAACGCGATGCTCCCCACTGCGGCGGCGGTGTAAGGTCCGATGCCGGGCAGGGCCAGCAGCCCTTCCTCGCTTCGGGGCAGCTCGCCACCCTGCTCGACCACGGTCTTCGCCAGCGCCTGCAAACTTCGGGCACGCCGGTAATAGCCAAGCCCCTCCCAAGCCTTGATCACCGCGCCTTCTTTGGCCCCGGCCAGCGCGTCCCAGGTCGGGAACTGCTTCAGCCACCGCTCGTAATAGGGAATGACCGTCACCACCTGGGTCTGCTGCAGCATGAACTCGGAAACGGTGATGGCGTAGGGATCCGTCGTGCGCCGCCACGGGAGATTGCGCCGGGCGCTCCGGTACCAGTCGCCAAGTCTTTGGCGCAGCCCAGCCCATTTCTTTTCCGGCAGCGAGGATTTCATTTTCAACAATGGCTCTCTGCTTTAGCCTGCAAAACCGTGCCCGAACCCACCAGCTTCACTTTCAAAATCAGCCAAGCGCAGGCGGAGAAACTGCGGGTCATCCTGGAGGAAAAGGGCTTCACGTTTCGCGAGGTACCTTACACCCTTTACGGTGCGCAGAAACAAAAACTCAGCGTTAACGCCTACACCTCGGGCAAACTGCTGGTGCAGGGTCGGGGCGCGCGCGAGTTCGTCGAGTTCACCGTCGAGCCGGAGATCATCGGCGAAGCGAAACTCGGCTACGACGAGGTGCACCACCCGGAGATGTTCCAGCCCCACCTCGGCATCGACGAGAGCGGCAAGGGCGATTTCTTCGGGCCGCTGGTGATCGCGGGCGTCTTTGTCGACGGCGACCTGCCGCGCCAGTTGCTCGATCTCGGCGTGAAGGACAGCAAGCAGATCACCAGCGACCAGAAGGCGCTCGACCTCGCCGACGCGATCAAGGACCTGGTCGGACCGCGCTGGAACGCCGTGACGATCTCGCCCGAACGCTACAACGAACTTTACGTCAAGTTCCGCAACCTGAACCGGCTGCTGGCCTGGGGCCACGCCAAGGTGATCGAAAACCTCCTCATCCGCTGGCCCGATTGCCCGCGGGCGCTGTCGGACAAGTTCGCCGACGAGAGCCTGATTAAACGCGCCCTGCAGGAACGGGGCAAAAAGATCGTCCTGCAGCAGCGGACCAAGGCCGAAAGCGACATCGCAGTGGCGGCGGCGTCGATCATCGCCCGGGGTGCGTTCCTTGATCGGCTGAAATCGCTCGGCGACCAGGCGGGCGTGAAGTTGCCGAAAGGCGCCTCGGCGCAGGTCAAGGCGACGGCGAGGGAGATCGTGAAAAAATCGGGCGCGGACGCGCTGAAATCGATCTGCAAGTTCCACTTCAAGACCTACCGGGAAGTCATCGAGGGCGATTTGCTCAATTAGGGACCTGTTTTCAGACTTGAGTCGGCTGAAGACCGCGACTGAAACGCCTATTTCGGCGCGAAGGCATGGTTTTTCCGGAATTGTCGCGGGGAGGAACCGGTGCGCTGCTTGAAGGCGCGCGAAAATTGGAAGGGATCGTCAAACCCGACCTGCCCGGCGATTTCCTTGATCCGCAGCGTGGTGGTGGCCAGCAACCGCCGCGCCCGGCGGATGCGGGCTTGCAAAATCCACTCGTAAGGTGGGATCCCGAGCGTCTGCTGAAACTGGCGGCGCAGCGTTGAGACACTGCATTGCGCGAGCCGCGCCAAGTCGCGGAGGGGAAGCGGCCGGCCCAAGTGCGACTCGACAAGTTCCTGCACGCGGCGGACCGTGTCGTTGCCTACACGCGCCGACTCTTTTTGCGCCACCGTCCGCGCAATTTCCTCCACCAACACCTGAGATAACTTCCGCAACGACGCTTCCGGCATTGACCCTTCCTCGAAACGCTCGACAATGTAGGCCGCCAGCAACCGCAGCGGATCCTGCGATCTCGCCACCCCGGCCCGCACGCCCTCCAGACCCGGCCAGGCACGATCACGTCGCCATGGGCATTTCGCCCAATCGTCCTTGATGTTGTGGGAGACCGAAAAGATCAGTTTCCGATCCGTCGCGTGGTCCGGGATTATATGAATCCCACCCACCCAAAAGGGCTCGCGGGCATCGGCGAGATAAAGCACTTCATGCTGCCAAGGCAAAAAGAGGAAGTCGTCCGGCTGCATCGCATGCCAGACACCGTTGACTCGCACCCGTCCCCTGCCTTCCTGGCACCAGAGCAGCATCCGGCTCAACACCCGGGTGCTGAGCGCCCGTTCCGCCTCAGCAAACTGGAACCAATTGGCCCAAAGGATCACCGATGCACGGGTATTTAAAAACGGCTGTGTGGACTTTTTCTTCATGATTTTTACTTGTATGCCATTTTAATGATCCTATTTCCATGTTTTAGTAGAAAGCATGCAGCCCAAAGAACGTGTTCTTACCACCTTTGCCAGCCGACAGGCGGACCGGGTGCCCATCAATTACTTGGCCAACAAAGGCATCGATCTCCGGCTAAAGACGCACTTTGGCCTCGCGCCTGGCGATGGTGAAGGCCTGCGCAAGGCACTGGGCGTCGATTTCCGCGGTATCCATGCCTTCTATCGCGGGCCGAAGCTTCACCCGGACATTCCGGAGCGCGGGGTGAAGGTGGATGAGTGGGGGGTACATACCCGGTGGGTCGAGCACGCGAGCGGTGGCTACTGGGACTACTGTGACTTTCCTTTGCAGGACGCGGACGAAGAAACCGTGGCCCGCTGGCCGATGCCTTCGCCCGATGATTTCGATTACAGCGGGATCGAAGCTTCGTGCCACCGAGTTGAATCCTATGCGTTATCCGTCGGCCACCCTGGCGTGGGCGATTTTATCAATTCGAATGGATTCCTGCGGGGGATGGAACAGGCGCTGATCGATCTGGCGACCGATGACCCCGCCGGCTTGCTGCTGGCCGATCGTCGCATCGACATTCAGATGGAAATAATCCGTCGAACAATTGAGGCCGCGAAGGGGGGCATTGATTTCGTCTGGATGGGCGAGGACCTGGGCACGCAGATCGCTCCGATGATCAGCAGGGAAGTCTACCGCAAACACCTGCGACCGCGTCACCAAAAAATCATTGACCTGGCGAAAAACTACAACGTGCCGGTGATGATCCATAGTTGCGGTTCCAGCAGTTGGGCCTATGAAGACTTTATTGAGATGGGAGTCACGGTGGTGGACACGCTCCAGCCGGAAGCTAAAAACATGTCCCCCGCTTATTTGAAAGCCACTTTCGGCGGCCGGCTGGCCTTTCACGGTTGCATCAGCACGGCGGGACCGGTGGCCTATGGCTCCGTATCCGACGTCACGACCTCTTGCCGTGATATTCTGGAGATCATGATGCCCGGCGGTGGTTACTGTTTTTCGCCCACCCATGATCTTCAGGACAATTCACCCACGGAGAATGTCGTGGCCATGTACCAGACTGCGCATAAATTCGGCCGGTACTGACCCTGCTCCGCCGAATCAAATTGAACGCGGTTGGTCCGGAAGGCAACCGGACCGTATGCATCCAAAAACAATCAAATGAACTTTTTATGCATGATCTTGGCTTATATGCCATTTGTATAAGCGAATTTCCATGCTTTAGTTTCATCCATGACCCCATCTTCGGTTGTTGATGTTCCCTCCGCAAACAGCCTGGAAAAGCGTTCCCTCTTTTTTGACGCGACGCCCCTGCTGGATGATCCTGCCGCGTTGCGTAATCGGGCGGAACAGGATGGCTATCTTTTCTTCAAACATTTCCTGCCCACCGAGCCGCTGCTCGAATTACGGCGACAGATGCTCGAAATCTGCGCACAACGCGGCTGGCTCGCACCAGGGCACGACCTGACGGAGGGCGTAATCGATGAGGCCGCGATCAACCAAGTCCCGCCCGAACAGATGCGCAGCGACATTGGTGTTTCCAACGAAGCTTACCATGCCGTGCAAAAGCTGGAACTTTTCCACACGATTCCCCATCATCCCAAACTCCTGTCGCTTTACCGGAACCTGTTCGGAAAAGAGGTTATTCCCCATCCGCGCCACATTGCGCGCATGATCACCTGCCACCGCACCGTTTCCCCCACGCCGCCGCATCAGGACTTCATTCACATCCAGGGTACGCCGAAGACCTGGACTTGCTGGTTCCCGCTCGGCCATTGCCCGCGCGAGATGGGATCGTTGACGGTGTTGCGCGGATCGAACCACAACGGCGCTGTCTCGGTCAAGCCGGCCAAGGGTGCCGGTGATCTGGCTACCATCCTGTGTCCGCATGAAATCGACTGGGTCGAGGGTGACTTTGAACTGGGGGACATCCTGACCTTCAACAGCTGCACGGTTCATCGCGCCTTGCGCAGTCAGCACCGCAACCGCATCCGCCTCTCCTGCGACATTCGATTCCAGGCCCTTGACGAGGAAATTCACGAAGCCTCGCTCAAGCCCCATGGCGAGTACGCTTGGGACGATCTTTACCAGGGCTGGAAAAACCCGGAAGTGCAATATTACTGGAAGAACCACGAGTTGCGTCTCTCGGCCTGGCAGGAGAAGATTCACTGGCAAAAAGAGCGGATGTGCACTTAGGTCCCGTTAAAAAAGCACGATTCCCCCGCACAATAACTTGAGCTTCTGGCCCAAATCGCAATATTGGTGGACATGAGTTCAGCCCTTCTTGCCCTTGAAGACGGCAGCATCTGGCGCGGGGAAAGTTTCGGCGCGCCCCTGACCGCCAACGGCGAAGTTTGTTTCAACACGTCGATGACCGGCTATCAGGAAATCCTGACCGATCCCTCCTACAAGGGCCAGATCGTGACGATGACCTACCCGCTGATCGGCAACACGGGCGTCAACTCGCTCGACGTCGAGTCCTCCCAGCCCCACGTCTCGGGGCTGATCGTGCGCGAGCTTTCGCCCGTGACCAGCAGTTGGCGCAGCGAGGACTCGCTCGATTCGTACCTGAAGCGCAACAACATACCCGGCCTGACCGGCATCGACACCCGCTCGCTGACCCTGCGGCTGCGGACGCAGGGTTCGCTCCGGGGTGTGCTGACTTCGGAGAAAATTTCGGACGCAGCAGCGGTTGACCTGGCGAAAAAATGGTCCTATCTCGAGCGCGATTTCGTAAAGGAAGTCACCTGTCCGAAACCCTACGACTGGGACCCCGAGGACAAGCTGAGCCGCAAGTGGACGCTCATCCAAGGCAAGCGGCCCGCGGGCGCGCCGCCTCTCACCGGCGAGGATTATTTTGAGCCGTTGCCCCCGGTGCGGCACCGGATCGCCGCGTTCGATTTCGGCCTGAAGATCAATATCCTGCGCCGCCTGCGCCAGCACGGCTTCCAGGTGCGCGTGTTGCCGGCCACCGCCTCGGCGGAGGAAGCGCTCTCAACCAACCCGGACGGCATATTCCTCTCGAACGGGCCGGGCGATCCGGCGGTAATCACCTACGCGCATGAGACGGTGCGCTCGCTCATCGGCAAAAAACCCATCTTTGGCATCTGTCTCGGACACCAGATCCTCGGCTATGCGCTCGGGGGCAAAACCTTCAAGCTCAAGTTCGGACATCGAGGGGCAAACCAACCGGTAAAAGATTTGACGACAGGCAAGATCAGCATCACCTCGCAAAATCACGGGTTCGCGATCGACCCGAAGTCGCTGCCTGCAAACGAAGCGGAAACAACGCAGATCAATCTCAACGACATGACCAGCGAGGGATTACGCCATCGCAAGGAGCCGGTTTTTTCGGTTCAATACCACCCCGAAGCGGCGCCGGGACCGCACGATGCCAACTACTTTTTCCGGGAATTCAGTAAAATGATTGATAAGAGTCCAAAAAATTCGTAGCTTTTGCCATCATGCCACGTTTAGTTGCACAGTCGTCCGAATTTGAGGGACAGACCTTCACCCTGACCGGCCCTGAAATCACCGTCGGACGTCTTCCCGACAACAAGATCCAAGTGGAACATGCAAGCGTTTCGGGCCACCATGCCGTCCTGAAGCTCAACGGACTTGACTACACGATCAAGGATCTCGAGTCGACCAACGGCACCCGGATCAACGGGGAACGCATCACGGAGCAAAAACTCCGCCGCAACGACAGTTTGCGACTCGGCAACATCGAACTGCTTTACGATTCCGAGCACCAACCGCCGGGCCAGCCGATGCCGACGCCCTCGGAGCGGGTCAATCTGGCCGAGTGCACGAGCAAGGGCCGTCCGGAAACTTTCACCAACGCCGCGCCGGTGGCGAAGCGGGCCAAGGGTATGCTGGAAAAGCGATGGGCCTTAATTAACACCGTCCTGTTTATCCTCGCCTTAGCGGGTACCGGTTATTTTGCCTGGCAGGTCTTTTTCAAACCGCCGGACTTTTCCTGATTCTTTTATCCCATTGCAGGACGACCCACTTGCCCCGGCGCGCGGACCGGGCGAGAACAAGTCCCCGTCGGCGATAGGCAGCGGTCACCTCGCGTTCCTGGTTGCGCAGGATGCCGCTGAGCCAGAGAGAGCCTCCCGGCGCGACGGATGCGGCGATCCTCGGTGCAGCCTCGACCAGAACAGAACTAAAAAGATTCGCCAGCACGACATGGTGCCGGATCCCGCTGCGCCATCGCCTGATATCGGCGCAAAGCCAGCGGATAAGAGGTGCGCGAAAATTAAGCCTCTCGTTTTGCCGGGCTGTCCTGACCGCGTCGGGATCGAAATCGATCCCCACAATTTTGCTCGCGCCCAACAGCCGGGCCGCCAGGGCGAGAATACCGCTGCCCGTTCCGAGATCGAGCACCCGGCATCCCTCCAGCGTGCGGCGGGCCAGCGCCCGGAGAAGCAGGGCGGTGGTCGTATGTTCACCGCTGCCGAAAGCAACACCATGAGGAATGCGTAGCCGCGGCAGTGAATGCCGTCGGATGGCCGGTGCGCTTTCGTGGACAATCTCGAATTTTCCCCCAATGCGCAACGGGACAGACGGCCCCCGGGAAATCCAGTCGGCGGCCTTGACCGGGCGGACCTGCCCGCCGAGTTGCCGTTGCAAAGCGAGGGCCGCTGAACGCGATTCGACATAGACCGCTGCCAAAAGTCGCGTTCGTTGGGACAATCCAGTCAGGGTCCAGGCGGAACCGGCCATGGCTTGCAGCCGCCCGCTCCAAATTTCGGTCTGATCGGAATCAATCCAGCGCCGCCAACACCAGCTTGAACGGATGCCGCGCTTATTGCTGCTGCTCATCCGGCGAGAGATCGGGACGAAGAATGGCCTTGGTCGAAGTAAAGGCCTCGGGTTCGATAACCACCTGATAGGTCGAGTCCTTGTCGACAGTAATGTGGCTGAGCGCCCAGTATTGACGTCCATCGGGGCGGACGGCACGGGCAAAGAGCCAGTAGTGGTGGAAAGTCTCTCCCCCGGTGAAAGCGGTGTCCTTCTCGACATTGCGCCAGGAGAAGCGGCCATTCGGTGCGAGCGGCATCCGTTTGATGATGGTCGATTCGGGAATGGAATCGATAATACTGTAGTAAGAGGGATCAAGACCCGCCTCCTTATTTTGGGCCTCGGCAAGATCGGCCTGCGCCTGCTGGAGTTCGGTCTTGATCGGCACCTCCTCAGAAGTGGTGCTGTCAATGCGATGCTGCAGATCATCGACCTGCGCCTGCAGATCAGACACTTTGCCTGCAGGCGATTGTTTGACCTCTGCGACCTTTTCGCGAATCTTTTCCTTGCGATCATCAATCGACTTGGTGAAGTCGCGCCACTGCGTCATCTGGTCGCCAAGCCAGAGGAGTTCCTTCGATCCATCGACGCCGGCGGGGACCTGATAGAGCGCAAGGCGGTAGGCGTTGGCCCAGACTTCCGGTGAATTGAAGTTGGGATCGGGCTGATAATTGAGCTTGAGCGCCTTGGCGCGGTCGGCGATTGCCTGACTCAACTGTTGCTGGCGCGCCTCGTAATCCTTGTCGATCTGCGCGCCGGGACCGTCCCAGAGCTGTTGGGCATCGTCCCTCGCCTGCTTGACCACGGAGTCGATCTCGTCTTTGGCGGCCTGAATCTGCCCTTGAAGAAGCCGGATCCGCTCCTCGCGCGAGGCGATGTCGGCCTGGACCCGTTGCACATGGTTGAGGTCCGCCTGCAGCTCCTGCAGGTCGGATGTACGGAAGCCGGCGAGTTCCTCGGTTTCCGCGGCAACTTCACCGCGGAAATCGGACACGATCCACGCCTCGTCGCCGAGAAGCAAGCCTTGCGGCGGGATGACCTGCCCCTCCATGCGCGTTTCGTGGCAAAAAAAGCTGCCGACGTAATAGAGTGCCGGGCCAAAAGCAAGGCAAAGGGTGTAAAAGAAGATATTCGAGAAAAGGCGTTTCTTGCGGGCGCGAGCGGCGCGCGGCGTCAACGCAGGATCGGTTGTGGCAGCGACAGGCTTGTCCGGCAATTTTTTGCCCGTTGAACCCTTGGCCGTGGCCGGCTGTGCAGCCAATTTTGAATCGAAACGAAGTGATGACTTCGGCTTTTCCGGCTCGGCGGTCTTGGCCGGAGACACCTCCGGAGATGCCTTGGCCACAAGCGACTTTGCCTCGGGTTTGACTGTCGGTTTGAATTTTTCAGGCTCAGCGGACTTGGCTTCTACGAATGGCGGCACAGTGGGCACCGGAGCGTCGGATGGCTTGTCCGGGAAGAGTACCGGCGCCTTGAGTTTTTCGGATTCGTTTGACTTGGCTTCGACAAGCGGCGGTACAGCGGAGGCAGCAGGAGCATCGGATAGCTTGTCCGCTAGCAGCGCCGGCGCCTTGAGCTTTTCGGATTCGTCTGACTTGGTTTCGATGAGCGGCGGCACAGCGGAAGCCGCCGGAGCGTCGGATAGTTTGTCCGGGAACAGCACCGGCGCCTTGAGTTTTTCGAATTCGGGTGTCTTGGCTTCGACGAGCGGTGGCACAGCGGAAGCCGCCGGAGCATCGGATAGTTTGTCCGGAAGCAGCACCGGCGCCTTGAGTTTTTCGAATTCGGGTGTTTTGGCTTCGACAGGGGACGGCGTTGGGAGCGACGGCGCTTTGGACGAAGTTTCCGTCGGCTCGACCGGTGTGACGGTCTTTTCCTGCTCCCTCTCACGGGCCAAGCGGGCGGGAAGAACGGCCGGTCTCAAGGCCGGCTTGTTGTCGCGGATAAGAATCGGGCCGGTGACTTTCGAAGGTCTGGGTTCGCTTTTTGCCCCGACAGAAGGCACAACCGAGATGGTTGACGGAGGTTGCTGAACGGAAAGAGGCTCGTCCGGCTTTTTTTCCGGTTCGGTGACAGGCCTTGGTTCGGTTTTTGATTCGATCGGCGGCAATACGGACGGCGCAGCTGACGCAGGTCCGGCCTTGACCTCCATCGGCAATGCCGCAACGGGTTTCGGTTCGGCTCCCACCTCAACTGGTGACACTGGGAGGATTGTCGGCGGAGTGTCTTTGAACGGCAGAGCGGGCGGTTTGACGCGATTATCAGGCTCAGCCGGTTTAGCCGGAACTTCCAGTAATTGAACCGGTTTCTGTACGGGAAGCGGAGGTGGCAATGTGCGGGCCGCAGGCGCATCGGTCTTGAGCGGTGACGACGCAACATGTATCGGATCCGGTATGGCCGGCGCAGGCAATTTGACTTCGGTGATCGGAGGTGATTCGGCTTGGGACACTGAGATGGGAAGCGGTTTGTCCCCGGCCGGCGCCGCCTTCTCTTGCGACGGTGGCAAAATGGGAATGACGGGATTTTCCGCCAGCTTAATCGACGGAAGAAGCGGCCCCGTCATGGCTGCCGGCTTTGGCTTGGGAAGAGGCGGTGGCCTGGCCGGAGCGTTCGGCGCAGGAGAGGAAAGGATGACGGCAGGCACAACAGTTGCCGGCGGCGTAACTGCGACGACGGGGGGCAGGTTTATCAACGGTTTGACCGGATCCGGAGGAGCAGGAGTCTCAGGCGCTTTCACGATCTCGGGCGATTTCGTTTCGGGCGCCTTGGGATCCTGCGGACTGCTGGATCGGGAAAAAACTTCAAGACTCTGGAGATCACCCTTCAACGCTCCAAGCTCGCCCGGCTTGAGTTCCTTCCAGCCGGGAGGATGGCTCTCGGCGGACGCTTCGGACGGCTCATCGGTCAGAAAAATCGATTCGTCCGACGATGGCGTCGGCGTCTTTGGGAGGTTAAGCTTGATCGGTGCAGTCCGCTTGTTGCCATGAATCTTCGACTCACTCCCGGCAGGCTGAGGCGCCTTGATCGCGGGCAGCGGCGGCCTGGCCGGGACTGGCGGCGGCTTGATGGGTCCCGTCAGCGAGGCGCCGCTAATCGGCTGACCCGATCCCGGCTTGAGGGAAGTAATCACCGACGCCGGAGCGTTTGCCGGGGGCGGGACGCTATTCGGAGCCGGTTTGGCCACGGAGGAGAGCATGACAACGACTTTCCCCGGTGGACCTTTTTGAGGTGGTGAAGCCGAGGGCGGGGTAGGTTTCGGCGTACCTTCCGGCGCGGGGACATTATCCGGCGGCATAATCCTCGGTGCCTAGGTAAACGCCTAGAATCGAAAGGGACAGGCCGGCGGCTTGCCTTGCCGCCAGCAACTGGCTGGTAGCGTGAATCCCGTCGATAGTCCGCGGCAACCTCAAACGGACCAAGACCGGGGCTATCGTGCCTTGCGGCGCTTTGGCGCGACAGTCAAGCGATTCGGCTTGTATAGAGC
>JAJSLI010000008.1 GCA_021272315.1 Methylacidiphilales bacterium
TGTTTTCTAGGGGGAGTTTCCGGCAAATCTTCCGTGTATGGAGTTGCCCCTTTTTTTCTGGGATAAAAAACAATATTGGTTTCAGAATCAATGTCGCCTGTCAGATATGCGGTGATTGATTCTCCGTTTTTCACGAAGCACTCGTTAACGGGATTATTCAAGGTTTCGACCCTAATTTTAATCCCGCCGTCTTCCGAACTCACCTTGATCGTTGCAAATTCGCCCTTCATTCGCTCCATACTGCCATATCAGGTAGGACATTTGCAGTCCAATGCATAAATCTAGCCGAAGCGATTCGGGGAGATTCGGCATTTAAAACTCGTTTGTTGTCATTTCATGCAATGCCGTGGTTGATCATTTGACACCGCGTTTTATTGCATGAATCAAACTCCTATCCATTCAATAAAACATGAAACAGACGACTCAAACCCGCCGGTTGCCCTCGACAAATTCATTGAGGAAAGCGGGCTTTCACCCGTCACAGTCTGGCGATACAGGAAGGCGGATTGGCTCAAAACCTTGAATAGGATACAGGGCAGCTATCAACTGGCAATCGTGGGGCCGGATGGGAAGGCGGAGATTCGCCCGGTTCAAGCTGGGCCATTGATAGGCACCGACTGGGTGATTACAACGGGATTGAAGCCGGGAGAGCAGGTGATTGTTGAGGGATTCCAAAAAGTAAAAAGCGGGATGCCGGCGGTGCCAAAACCATGGATTGCGCCCGAGAAACGTGCGGTCACCACAGGGGTTGATAGCGCCAAGAAAACAACTGAAGCTCCCGTGCCTTTCCACGGTTATTATTACAAGGTTCTCAAGTCCCAGGGATCTGATGCTCCGGGTGGCGAGTATAACTACGTTATCAACGGCAATATGATTGCCGGGTTTTCCCTGCTTGCCTGGCCCTCGATTTATGGACAGCCGGGCATTATGACATTTATCGTCAACCAGCAAGGAAGGGTTTACCAGAAGAACTTCGGCCCTAGAACGGCCACGGTGGCGGCGATGACGACCCAGTATAACCCCGACAAAAGCTGGAAACTGGTAGAGGACGAATTGCCGGCAACCCTGCCGGACTCAGGGCAGAAGAGTGAGGATGGGAAGCAATAATCGGGAAAGGTTGCACGAGGGAGCGGGAACCCAGCTTGACGTGCTCAATTCAGAAGTTCAACTGACACAGGCTAGGACAAATAAATTGCAAGCCCTGCATGATTACGACGTTGCGCTTGCAGAACTGGATCGTGTCACGGGTGCTGATACGGTTTACCTCGATTCCTTCCAGGATCCATTGGTGAAGAAGAGAATCCTCGAACAAAAAATGAACGCGCCTGTTTCGGTATCACAAAGAACTGAGCATTGAACACCAATAGCATTCGAGCTTGTTCATTATCAGGACGCTTATGAAAGTTACGGAATGAACCCGGCCATGCCTGAAATGCCGGCGGATAAATTGATCCAATACATCAATTTTAAACTTGCCGTCCTCGACTGCCCAACTTTCGAAACGTCGGTTGACTCGGAGTAAGCCAAAATTGCAGAGGCGCTTCTCACACCGTCCGACACCGATTATTCCCTCGAAGTATATGCAAAAGCGTTTTATGAACAGCACCGACATCAAATTAGTCAAAATGAGCAGACGGGCGATTTTGATCCTTCTGATAGCAGGTCAATCTTTTGCCGGGCATACTGCTCATTCCAACACCGGGCAAATATCGCCTCTTTCGAATGCTCAAATCCTTGTAATTCGTCACGCAGAAAAGCCGGATATCGGCGAGAAATTGTCCGATGCCGGTTATGCGCGGGCTAATGCCTGCGTTAAATTTTTCTCTAACTATAAAATTGATTACATCTTCGCCAATGAACAATCGCACAACAGCAACCGGCCCGCTGAGACGGTGGAGCCACTTGCGCATGCCCTGCATCTCAAAGTAAACAAAAGCTTCAAGAACAATGAGTTTGCCGAGCTTGCGGCTTATCTTGAAAACGGGACTTTTGCAGGGAAGACAATCCTCATCTGCTGGCACCACGGCGAAATCCCGGAACTGCTGAATTCCCTTGGCTGTGATGCCAACAGCCTTTTACCTCCCAAGGGGAAATGGCCAAAGACTGTTTTTGGATGGCTGGTTCAGATTAAATACGACGCCGCTGGCATTGCCCACGCGACGGTCATCAATGAGCATTTGATGCCCGACGATGTGGATCAGAAGGAGCAATGAATCAATACTGCCTTTACGAAAAGCAGCCCCTTATCAAGGTCACATCGGCGAAAGGAGGAATCTGATGTTCCAATTTCAGCTTTCATATTTCCAGAATTTCAGCTTTTCTTTCACTGGCCCGCGCCTTCACCAGTGAACGTACCAACTCCTGCAATAAGCAACAATGCCAAAACAATGAAAAAACTCCTGCTCCTCCCTGCCTTGCTTGCCTTCTCACTCGCCCCGCTTCACGCCACAGAACCCACCAATGCCTCCGCCTCGTCGGTAAGCGCCACCACCACCGCAGCCACCGATGATGAGGCCGAACTGGCCAAGCAGATCAATAACCCGGTGGCCGCGCTCATCAGCGTCCCTTTCCAGTCCAATGAGGACTTCGGAATCGGCTCCGCAAAAGGCAACAAATACACCTTGAACATTCAACCCGTAATTCCAATTTCTTTGAACAAGGACTGGAACCTAATCGTGCGGACAATTCTGCCGATCATCTCGCAGAACGATGTCTATGGACATTCCGGCAGCCAGACCGGCCTGGGCGACACGACGCAGAGTTTCTTCCTTTCGCCCAAGGCTCCGCTCTTTGGCAGCTTGATCGTAGGTGTAGGTCCGGTGATGTATTATCCGACCGCAACCAACGATCTGCTTGGCGGCGGTAAATTCGGGATGGGACCAACCTTCGTAGTGCTGAATCAGACAAAAGGCTGGACCATCGGGGTGCTGGCCAATCAAATCTGGTCGGTTGCCGGTGACCCGGATCGCCAGAATATCAGCACCGCATTTATCCAGCCGTTCATCTCCTATACCACCAAGACGTACACGAGCTTTACCATCAACACGGAATCAACTTACGACTTCGAAGCGAGCCAGTGGACGGTGCCGCTCAATCTGATGGTGAGCCAGGTTTTCAAAATTGGCGGGCAGCCTATGAGTCTCCAAGTCGGAGCCCGTTACTATGCGGACGGCCCGACGGGACATCCTGAATGGGGCATGCGCGTGAACTTCAGCCTCCTGTTCCCGCTGCACCACGAAACACCCAAGGAACTCGAGACCGCGCAGAAATAGGCAGGCAGGTGACGTCTATTGTCGCCGACGGGACCAGAATGGCTTCCTGAATGAACATCGAACATCCAAACCTCAACTTTGAACGTCCAAGTGCCACCGAGTGCGGTACTCTCTTTCGAAGTTCGGCGCTCAGGTTTCGATGTTGGAAGCTCTCGAAGAGGATTGCGAATAGGAACATGATTAATTAAGAAAACTTTACTTGGCGCCATTCCAAGCCTGACCAGATTCTGAGCAACGGAAACAATAAAATCCAATATGACAACAAACACTCCCGGAGCAATACCTTCCTCATTTCGAAATTCCGCATTTGCCATGAAATGCATCATGACTATCAGCATCGCCCTCCTGTCCGTGGTGCCGTTCGCCAGAGCGATGCCGCAACCGTCGTTCCACACAAAAGGCTCGCCCACAGGCAAGCCGACCGGCCCGCTCAAACCGGGCGAGTACTGGTGGGCGCCGCATGTTGCACCGGCTGGCCCGGTTGTGGTTCTTGTGAGTATTCCGCAACAAATCATGTGCGTCTATCGCAATGGCGTCCTCGTCGGGCGCACAAGCGTCAGCACCGGATCAAAAGGACACGAAACGCCCGCCGGGGTCTTCACGATCCTGGAGAAGAACGACACCCATTACTCAAAGACTTATAATAACGCACCGATGCCGCACATGCAGCGCCTAACATGGAGCGGCATTGCAATGCATTCCGGGCAGCTTCCCGGCTACGCCGCGAGCCATGGATGCATCCGTATGCCGTATGATTTTTCAAAGCTGCTCTTCGGGCTCACGGCAAAAGGGGGCACGGTCGTCATTGGCGATGAGAAAACACCGCAGCCGCATTTCGCTGCAAACCCCGGCATACTGCTCGCGCCGAAGGATGTGACGCCCGACATGCTGAGGCCGCTGGAAAAGGGCGAGTACCAATGGAATCCGCAGCGTAGTCCGGAAGGGCAGATATCCGTCCTATTCAGCGGAGCCGACCGCATGGTTTATGTTTATCGCAATGGCCAGCCCATCGGACGCGCCCCGATTGAGATCATCGGACGCGGTCCCCTGGGGGGCCACGTTTTTTCAATGCTCGAGGGTGCCACCGGAAAAGCAAGCTGGTGGTCGTCTTCGCGCAGCGCGTACCGGTGGATGACAGTATCCACTGACCGGACCCGGGGTGTGAGCAATTTTGAAGACCTTGGCAAACGGGTGCGAATCAACCCCGAGTTTGCCGTCAAGCTTCACGATGTTCTCAAGCCCGGCACGAGTGTGATCGTCACAGACCAACCCGCTGCGCCCAGAGCAGGCAACAACTTCCCGATTCTTGCCAACTAAACTTTATGAAAAACAGGCGCAAACCCGTCCGAAAAGACCGCCCGGCTCCCTGACGCGCAAAGCGTTGCGGGAACAAGGGAAAACTCTGCGCAAGAAGTGTTCGCGGCGCAGTCTTGCGGACTGCTCTCCGGCGGCGGATCGTCCTGACCCGCTGAAGTTACTTAACGATTCCAACGAAGGACGAATGCCTGAGCTGCCCGATCCAGTCAACCGGGCCTCATCAACGGCTGCCTCGGCAAGAGCGATCAGCAGCAGTGGTTGACTTTTTAGCATCATTGTATTACTCCCCTCTCCCATGAGCATCATTAACTTATCAATCGAACAACTCAAACAGGCCATCTCCATCAAAGAGGAGATAGCCACACTTGAACAGAAACTGGCATCATTCATCAATGGAAAATCACTGCAGGAAGCCGCTGCCGTCGTAGTTCCGGCGAAGAGGGGCCGCAAGAAGATGTCCCCTGAAGCCAAAGCCAGGATTGCCGCCGCTGCAACAGCACGCTGGGCAAAGATCAAGGGAACACCTGTCGCATCACCAGTGACGAAGAAGCGCACGTTTAGCCCGGAGCACAGAGCCAAGCTCATTGCTGCTGCTAAAGCCCGGTGGAATGGGAAGAAAACGCAGGCTCCTGCTATCGTTAAAGCATCACCTGCGACGAAGAAGGGTGGAATCACTCCTGAAGGCCGTGCCAGAATCGTTGCAGCTCTGAAAGCCCGGTGGGCCAAGAAGAAGAAATAATCCAAGAAAAAGACCCTCTTCAATGCGGACGACGCATTGAAGGCCGTCTTTAATGGCAAGAAGCAGGTCAGCATGTTCGAGATGACCAAGCTGGCCTCCGGACAAAACCTGACTTGCTAATATGAAGGCCGTGAGGATGGCTACCAACCTGTCTAAATCTTAAGATTGCCACTCTTGACACAAGTGCGGTGACAGGCTAGATTTGGATTATGATAATGCTCATGATCTTCTTCGTCGTGGTGTTGGTTCCGGCGGTGGTCGTGTATCTATGCTTGAACCAATCGAAACATACAAATCCCTGTCTAACGGTAGGCGATGTGATCGTTTATAAAAAACAGAAAGCATCAATCCATCCCGGCATGCGAGCTTACAGTATTAAGGCAAGTAAACAGGGGGATCTTTACACCTATTTTGTCGATAAATATTGGGCCGTGGCCGATATTATCGGAAATGGGCAGATCGTGGCCGTGACCCGCACCAACAAGCAGCACTACATCACCCCGGGTGATCCGAACATTCGCAAGGCAAACTTAATCGACAACCTGCGCTTCTGTGAACGGTGTCAGGAACTTCGCGATATTCTGAAAAGGGAATAGCCCGAATTGCATGAGGACGTCCAACTCCTCATCATTTTGCACGCTCATCCCCCAGTCCCCAACCGGAAAACCGGGCTAGGAACCTGGACTTATCTTACCTCCTTGACGGCCCATTTCGTAATGGTGAGCCCTTTTGACGTCCGTGTGCTGACGGGAACGCGCGTGAGATCGAAATCGACTTCACGCACACGGGCGCCGCTGCGTCCGTCCAGCGCGACATGCATCTTTTTCGGCATCTCCTTTTCGCTGGAGGCGATGTGGAGCCAGACGATCCGCGATCCGTCGCTCTTGATGAGAGGATAAAGCTTGTCGCGCGAGAGGCCTCCGATCTGGAATTTTTTCGCGAACGCCTTTCCGCTTTCGCCATCTTGATACACCATCGTATAGAAGTTCGTGTCGCCGTCCTTAGGCCAGATTGTTACGTGGAGGATGTCGCGTCCCATGAAAACCTTGTCGGCAACTCTCGCCACCTTCAGCGAGCCGTCCTTCATGATGCAGAGCACGCTGTCCAGAATCGTGCACTCGGTAACGAAATCGTGCTGCCGCCAGTTGAGGCCAATGAAGCCGTCCTTGCGGTTGACGTAGAGGCGCTGGTTGGCGGCAACGACGGCGGTGGCGTCGATCTGCTCGATCTCATCGTAGCTCGTGCGGCGCTTGATGCCCTTGCCGTATTTCTCCTGGAGCATCTCGAACCACGCGACGGCGTAAGCGGTGAGTTTCTTCAGGTTTGCTTTCGTCTCCTTGATGCCAGTTTCGGTCTTCTTCATCGCTTCGTCGGCCTGGAAGCGGTTGTAGGCCGAGATGCGTTTGATGCGGATCTCTGTGAGCCGCGCGATGTCGTCATCGGTGACTTCGCGCCGGAGCTGTCCGACAAAGGGTTTCAGGCCCTTGCGGATTTCATCGAGCACGCTCTCCCAGGTTTTGGACTTCTCGATGTTCCGGTAGATGCGTTCCTCGATGAAAATACGTTCGAGCGAATCCCAATGCCACTGCTGATCAAGTTCACCAAGCTTGATTTCCAACTCGCGTTTCAGCAGCGCTTTTGTTGCATCGACGCTGGCCTTGAGGATGTCGCGCACGCCGAGGAAATGCGGCTTGTCGTCGCCAGTCTTGGGGTCGCGGACGATGACGCACGCGGCAGGATTGATCTGCATCTGGCAACTCGTGAACACGTAGAGTTGTTGAATCACTTTTCCCGGAGACGCGCCTTGCGGCAGATGAACAAGTATCTCGACCATGTCGGCAGTGTTGTCATCGACATGCTTGATCTTGATCTTGCCTTTCGCATTCGCGGCGAGGATCGAGTCGATGAGAGAGGTGGTCGTCACTCCGAATGGCAGCTCGGTAATCGCCAGCAGGTATTTCGAACGTTCCTCGATCTTTGCTCGAACCTTCACTTTTCCGCCGCGTTCGCCGTCGTTGTAGGCGGAGAAGTCAGCCGTGCCGCCGGTCGTGAAATCCGGCAAAATCCGGAAGTTTTTTCCCTGCAAATGATTGATCGCCGCGCGACAGAGATCGTTGAAGTTGTGCGGCAGGATTTTCGTGGAGAGGCCGACCGCAATGCCCTCTGCTCCATCAAGGAGCACAATGGGAAACTTCGCCGGCAGTGTGACCGGCTCCTTGTTCCGCCCGTCGTAGCTGAGCTGCCACGTCGTGGTCTTCGGGTTGAATAGCACGTCCTTTGCGAACGGCGTGAGCCGCGCCTCGATGTAGCGCGGGGCGGCCGCGTCGTCGCCCGTGAGGAAGTTTCCGAAGTTCCCCTGCGGCTCGATGAGCCAGCCCCGCTGCGCAATGCCGACAAGGGCCGCGCCGATCGAGGCATCGCCGTGCGGGTGCAGCTTCATCGTCGCGCCAACAACATTCGCCACCTTGTGGAAGCGCCCGTCGTCCATGTCCCACAGCGTATGGAGCACGCGGCGCTGCACGGGTTTCAAGCCGTCGTCCATGTGCGGGACTGCCCGGTCGAGGATGACGTAGCTGGCATAGTCGAGAAACCAGTTCCGATAGTTCGCCGCCAGCGGGGCTTCGTCCTCATGGACCTTCCTGGTCTCGTGTGCGGGCGCCGGGGCAATATCCGCAGGCGCGGAGGCAACAGGAGGCGCCGGCATGGCGGGCGCGGTTTCTGCGTTGGATAGAGGGAGCAGTGGCTGGTCGTCCTGCTGTTTGATGGGTTTCTTCTTCGGCATGGAAAGAGGTTGTATGTTTGGAACCCGATCAGGCTTCGATCAGATCCTTTTCGACGCGCAGGTTGTCGATGATGAAATCCTGCCGTTCCTGGGTGTTTTTGCCCATGAAGAACGAGAGCAATTCATCGGAGCTTTGGAGGTGATGCAGGTTCACCGGGTCGAGGTGGATATTTGCACCAATGAAATCCTTGAACTCGCCCGCCGAGATTTCGCCCAGGCCTTTGAAGCGTGTGATCTCGTGGCCCGCACCCAGGCTGGCGACGGCGGCCTGCTTCTCCTGCTCGCTGAAGCAATACTTTGTCACCCTCTTGTTTCGCACCCGGAAGAGCGGTGTCTGCAGGATGAAAAGGTGATTGTTGCGAATCACGTCGGGGAAGAATTGAATGAAGAACGATATGAGCAGCAGCCGGATGTGCATGCCGTCCACGTCGGCATCGGTGGCGATGACGATGCGGTTGTAGCGGAGGCCGTCGAGGCCCTCCTCGATGTTGAGCGCGGATTGCAGGAGGTGAAACTCT
>JAJSLI010000013.1 GCA_021272315.1 Methylacidiphilales bacterium
CCAAATTACAGCGTTGTGCCGCGTGCCGCGAGCGTAAGCTCGTCGTGAGGCGTATGCGCCTCGTTAGGAAGGGGATTTCTCAATGAAACCGTTCATGGCGTTCCTTCTTTTGTCTTTATCGATTGCAGCGTCCGCTTTTCCGGGTTTACCGATGCGCGCGCGGAACGCCGTTCAAACCACCGAGCCGTCTCGCAAATCTCCGGAGAATATCGTCCGCACGGCGATGAAAAACGTGGATTTTCACCTCACGGACACAATCGTAGTGCACATCGCGACGCTGGAGGGGAGGTTAGCTCCCGACGGCGGCGAAATGCCTGTGTTTGACGACAAAAAATCGTTTCATCTCGAAGTCGACACAGCGCAGATCCAGGTCGGTACGCAGGCGCTAAGCAACGATTTGAACGACTACGTTTTCGCCAAACCCGACGCCCCCCTGAAGAAGCTGGCGATCACCACTCAGGGCGACGAGCTCGTCTTAAAAGGATTGCTGGCCAGCAAAGGCGACATCCCCTTCGAAACAGAAGGAACAGTCTCGTCCACTCCCGAAGGCCAGATCCGCATTCACACCTTGAAAGTCAAAGCGCTTCATCTCCCCGTGAAGGGTCTCATGGATATGCTCGGTCTCGATACGGCCAAGCTGATCGACACCAAGAAGCTCACCGGCATTACGGTCGACAAAGACGATCTCATTCTCGACCCCGCCCAAATCCTGCCTCCCCCTGCGATGCGCGGCCACCTGAGCAGCATCAAGGTCGAAAACGGCGGGATCTCGCTCGTATTCGGCACGGCAGTACAGAAGGATCAGCGTGTGGCATTAACCAGCCGGTGCGGCGGTCGTAACTATCAATTGTTCCGGGGAGGCGTAGTCCGCTTCGGCAAGATGACGATGAATGACACGGACTTGGAGCTGATCGATATGTCTCCCGCGGACCCATTCGACTTTTCAATCGACCACTACCAGGAACAGCTGGTAGCCGGCTACGCTAAAATGACCAAGATCGAAGGCTTGTGCGTTCACGTGCCCGACCTGAACAAAATCAGCCAGACATCCAAGCGCCCAGCGCGTTAGCCGTATAAGCAGTCGGCAAACCGTGGGCTTTCAGGGGAAATCCAGTAAAAACTTTGTAATAATATGCGGTCGCTCTAACCAGGAGGGCGGCGCTGACGTATTATTGTGCGCGAAGTGAGATTGATGCGTGCATGAACATGAAAATGAACGGGAACAGGTAAGGACGAGGGGAGAACGCCCGATGAGGAATAATTGGACGAACCGAGCCCTATTGCCGGCTCTGCTGGCGATTGGCATTGCCGCGCCGGCAGCGATTCGCCGCGCGGAAGCTCGGCAGGAGGCAGGCCGGACGGCCCGTCAAATTGCGGAACAGGTGGCCATCGATCCAGACGACATCGGCGGTGTAGTCACCAGCTCCAAGGGGCCCGAGGCGGGTGTCTGGGTCATCGCCGAGACCGCCGAGCTGCCAACGAAATTTCGCAAAATCGTGGTCACCGACGAGCGCGGCCGCTACCTCCTTCCGCAACTCCCGAAAGCAGCTTACAAAGTATGGGTGCGCGGCTACGGCCTGATCGATTCACCAGCCGTCAGCGCTATTCCGGGAGAGCATCTGGGGTTGACCGCCGTGATCGCGCCCGACGCGAAAGCGGCGGCACAGTATTATCCCGCCAACTACTGGCTATCCTTGCTCCACGTGCCTCCCAAAAGCGCTTTTCCGATGACGGTTTCCGTTCCCGCGGACAGGCTTCCCTATTCGCGCGGCGCGGGAAGCATGCAAGAGCATGACCCTGTCGGCGACGGTCCCATGCAAAAGGGCGTGGTTGAGACGCAAGCCAATTGGATCGCCACCATGAAGAATTGCGCGTCCTGCCATCAAATGGGAACCCGCATCACGCGCGAAATTTCGCCCGAACTGGGTAACTTTGGCTCCAGCACGGAAGCCTGGGACCAGCGCGTCCGCATGGGCCAGGTCGGCAGCAGCATGGTCGGGATGCTGAATCCTCTGGGCCTGGCAGATGCCGAAAAAGCCTGGGCTGACTGGAGCGATCGCATCGCCAAAGGGGAAATCCCCCCGGCGCCGCCGCGCCCGGCGGGCGTCGAGCGGAATCTCGTGATCACGCTGTGGGACGTGGGCACGCCCACCACTTTTGCCCACGATCTTTACGTTACGGACAAGCGGCACCCGGAAGCCAACCCCTACGGCCCCGTGTATCTCGGTGACTTCAACACAGGCGATCTCCACGTCCTCGATCCGGTGAAAAATGCGGATCACACGGTTCATTTGCAGGTGCGCGGCGACCGCAATTTGCTGATCCGAGGCGGCCACGCCCCGACAACCATGGACGTCCCCTCGCTCTACTGGGGCGACGAGCTGATCTACGAAGAGCGCCTGCAAACCGAAGTCAAGAACGTGGACACCAAGGGCCGCCTG
>JAJSLI010000049.1 GCA_021272315.1 Methylacidiphilales bacterium
ACATCGGCGAGCGGATCGTGCTCGACGACGAGCGTTGCATCATGTGCTCGCGGTGCATCCGTTATTCGCGCGAAATGGTGCACGACGACGTGCTTGGCTTTATCGACCGGGGCAGCCACACCACGCTGGCCGTTCATCCGGGCAAACGGTTCGACAACAATTACTCGCTCAATACGGTCGACATCTGCCCGGTCGGCGCGCTCACCAGCAAGGATTTCCGGTTCCAGATGCGCGTCTGGTTCCTCAAGGAGACCAAAAGCTTCTGCACCGGCTGCGCGACCGGCTGCAACACTCTCATTGGCAGCCGCGAAAACCTTGTCTACCGCCAGACACCGCGCGAAAACGAGGCGGTCAATTCGCACTGGATGTGCGACCAGGGACGGCTCGGCTTCCATTATATCCACAACGAAAAGCGGCTCACCCAGCCCCTGGCCAGGGTGGGGCAGGGCAAATTGCTCACGCCTTGGGAGACGATCATCCCGCGACTGGCCACCCGGTTGCGTGAGTTCGAGCCCGAACAGATCGCGATCATCGCCTCGGGCCGGTTGACCAACGAGGAGGCGTTTCTTCTTAGCCAGGTCCGGCAGGCGCTCGGTGGCGAATCGGTCCTGGCCGACATCGCGCCGCGACTGGGCGAGGCCGACGGCGTCTTGCACAGTGCCGACTTGAACCCGAACAGCCGGGGACTTTTGCTCTTCGGCCTTAACAACGGCGGCAAGACCCTTCCCAAAATCCGGCAGGGAATCGAAAGCGGTCGCATCAAGGCGCTCTTCGTCGTGCAAGAAAATGTCTTTGGCGTCGCGGACTGGCCGGCCGGTTCCCTCGCGAATCTGAAATTGCTCGCGGTCCAGTCGATTTTGTCGAGCCCGACTACAGAGCTGGCCGATTTTGTCCTGCCCGGCGCGAGTTTCGCCGAAAAACGGGGCTCAATGATCAACGGCGCGGGCCGGCTCCAGCGCCTAAACAAGGCGATCGCCCTTCCCGGCCTTGCGATGGACGACTGGCAGATCCTGCTCCAGCTCAAGGCGGCGCTCGGCGGCGGCAACGGCCTTTACACCATCGAGGAAGTCTTCAAGGCGATGGCGGCGGCACAACCGGTTTTCGCCGGACTGAGCCTGAGCAGGATCGGCGACCTCGGCGTCGAGTTGAAGCCCCAGGCCACACCCGCGGCCGGTCGCCCGCAGCCATCCCCTCACCCCACGGTATGATTCCCCTGTTCTTCGCCGACCTGCCCGAGAGCATCCCCGGCTGGGTGCCCGACGTGTTCGTTTCGGCGATCAAAATTTTTGTCCTGATCAACGTCATCCTCGGCCTCGTTTCCTACGCGGTCTTGGCCGAGCGGTGGATCAGCGCGGCCATCCAGGACCGGCTCGGGCCAAACCGGGTGGGCCTGCCGCTTGGCGGCGTCCGCATTGGCAATTTCACGATCCCGAAATGGACTTGGTGGGGGCTCGGCCAGCCGTTGCCCGACGCGCTCAAGTTCATGCTTAAGGAACAGCTCACGCCCGCGCACGTCAATAAACTCTACTACTGGCTCGCTCCCGCTTTAGCCATGGTGCCCGCGCTGCTGACCATCTGCGTGATCCCGTTCGCCAGCACTCACACCGTCGTACTCCCGTGGGGTTATGAGTGGAAATCGCCGGGCGTGATCGCCGACATCGGCATCGGCGTGCTGCTGGTCTTCTCCATCGCCTCGCTCAGCGTCTACGGCATCGTGCTGGCGGGCTGGGCCTCGAACTCGAAGTACCCGTTCCTCGGCGGCATCCGGTCAAGCGCGCAAATGATTTCGTACGAGGTCGCGATGGGACTCTCGGTCATTCCCGTCTTTCTCGTCATCGGCAACCTGCGCCTCTCAAAAGTCATCGATTACCAGGCAGCCCACGGCTGGCTCGCGCTGCCCTTCATGGCGTGGCATCTGCCGTGGCACAACTTTGGCAGTTTTGTCCTCTGGGTCCCGATGCTCATCTCGTTCCTGATCTTTCTCGTCTCGTCCTTCGCCGAAACGAACCGCCTGCCCTTCGACCTGCCCGAAAGTGAAAGCGAACTGATCGGTGGCTATCACACCGAGTATTCGGCGATGAAGTTCGCCCTCTTTTTCCTCGGCGAATACGCGGCGATGATCGTCGCCTGCTCGCTGATGGTGACGCTTTTCTTCGGTGGCTGGAGTCTGCCCTGGCCTTCCTACATGGCGTGGCAGGACCAGTGGTGGAGCGTACCGATCTACGCCGTTGTCTTCCTGGTGAAAATGAGCCTCTTCATCGTGTTTTTCATCTGGATACGCTGGACACTGCCCCGCTTTCGCTACGATCAGTTGATGGGCCTCGGCTGGAAATGCATCCTGCCCATCGCCTTGGGGAACATCTTCCTTACCGGCATCCTTCTGGCGCTTGTCCCACCCGCATAAGCCTTAATATGTATGCGTTGGGAATGCTTGCGAAGGACTCAGTCCACCCATTAGCTGATATCCCGCAATCATCGGTAGGCGCGCCGTGTCCGATGGCAGTTGCTGACGACCATCACTTGTCGGTTATCTATTATGTTCAGAACACTCCAGAAAATTGGGATGGAACTTCGGTTCGATCTGTAGGTCCAACTACTGAAGGCGAACCGTATGCAATCGTTTCCTTCGTTCGATACGACTCTTATTATCACGGCAGTCCAAATGATGAGGCGTTTTCAGGACATCCTCTTAGCAAGAGGGGATTAACGCCATATGGTGCTTTTGAAATAAAGCATTCCACGTGGATTCGCCAACTGATGGAAATGAATCGGGTACATCCGTATCATAAGGACGAAAATTTCTCCGCCTGCCGTCACTTTGTCTTGTCATTTCACGACTCAACATTTGAATGTGTAGCAAGAAGCTATTCTTTCAAGACAGGTTCTGGCAGCATTTTATCAGCAGCACGCACTGTATTCGACGACTGGGAGTGAAGTCAGGTTTCTCGTGCAATCACAAGGCAAAATTCGCCGCGCGGCTCGTGCTCTTTGAAGTGCGCCAGCAATTCCCCGGCGCCCCCTCGCCGGTACTCCTCGAACTTCTTCGTCAGTTCGCGCGCAAGGCAAAGCCGCGCCTGGGGTATTACGGCGTCCGCGTCCTCGAGCAGCCGAACCACCCGGTAAGGCGACTCGAAGTAGACGCTGGTGCAATCGCGGGCCGTGGCGGCAAGCAATTCCTTGCGCCGCTGGCCGCTTTTGACTGGCAGAAAGCCGCCGAAATAAAACGGGACCATTGGGAAACCTGAACCAGCCAGAGCGAGAAGCGGGGCGGACGGCCCGGGCACAATCTCGACCGGCACGCCGGCCGAAACGGCGGCGCGGATCAGCCGCTCGCCCGGATCGCTCAGGCCGGGCAGCCCGGCATCGGAAACAAGGGCGATGATTTTGCCTTCCTCGAACTGGCGGAGAAATTCGGCGGTCCGCTTCGCCTCGCTGAACTGGTGGTAGCTCACGAGCGGCTTGCGAATCTCGAACCGGGTCAGCAGATGACCGGTATGGCGCGTGTCCTCGGCGGCAATGAGGTCGGCTTCCCGCAGGACGCGCACGGCCCGGGGGGGCATGTCCTCCAAGTTCCCGATGGGTGTCGCCACGACGAAGAGTTTGCCGGACATGGGAGGGTGTGTTTTCAAATAGGGCAAGGTCGCGTGGCGAGTCCCTTTTGGTCTGCACCGAGGCGCGAGGAAGGAGAATACCCTCTGCGGTCTTTGACTGACGAGCAACAAAGGTGCAGCGCAAAAGCGCCGCCACCCTTGGGCCGGGGTTCTTTTGGTCCTGCGGACGGCAGATGCTGCGCATAACAGTATTCTTTTAGGGCGAAGCGTTACAGCTGTCCGCAGGACCCCGGCGCGACCCTGCCCTATTTGAAAGCACACCCTTGGCTAAGACTCAGCATGAATGGACGTTGCGAGAAAAGAAAGCCTTACCCAATCCAAGAGAAAAACTCGACGCTTTCTCCATGTGCGCTTATATTGGCGATATGCTTCCCGATATGCGCAGGGACACGGTCAAGCTTGGTAATCTACTCAGCATTGCCGAACAAATTCAGGCTTTTGGACTCGGACGCAAAACCGGGGAGATTTACATTACGAACGTCCCACCTCCTGCGCGATTGAACCTGGTGGATGGCGAAATCGTCGACGCCCAGTTCGGGCTCAGGTCCGGGCTCGAAGCGGCGGTGGCACTGATCAATCTGCCCGATCCGCAGACCGAGTTCATCGTCGGGGAAAAAGCGCAACGCCGGACCATCACGCTCCCCTACATGGAGGTGCTTTGCGAAGCCGCGCGCATCCGGGACGAAACCAAGGACGACGAGGAGAACCGCCCCACCGAGCCGATCCGGCTCGCGCCGACCAATCCCTATCTCCGCATCACGATGGGCACTGAAATCAAGACGTTCCCGATCCGGCCCGGCCTCGCCTACATCGGACGATCGACAGTCAATGACATCGTCATCAACGACACGACCATCTCGCAACGACACGCCAGCATCGAATATTCCCGCAGCGGCGTTTTCCTCAAGGATCTCGGCTCGACCAACGGCACCTACGTCGCGGGCCAGCCGATCAAGGAACGCTGGCTTGGGGTGCAGGACAGCATCCAGTTCGGCGGTGTGCATTGCCTTTTCATTGGCGGCCTGAAAAGAGCGGCCTATTAATCGGGTCGTTCGGTATTCCCGGGCTTCAAAAATACTTTGTCGTCTGAAAGCTAAAGTTGGATGTCATGCATAATTCGCCCCACCCCGATGGCCGCCGGGTCCTGATCCTTTCCGCCAGTGCCGGCACGGGCCACGTGCGCGCGGCGGAGGCGCTGGAAAAAGTTTTCCGGCAGCAGCCGGGAGTGGGCGAAGTGCGGAACATTGACGCGCTACGCTTCACCAACAAGCTCTTTCGCGATTTTTACTCGAAGCTCTACATCGCGCTTGTGCAGCGGGCGCCCACCGTACTCGGCATCGTCTACAACAGCACGGACGAGCCATGGAAGACCGACCGGATGCGTCTGATGCTCGACCGGCTCAACACCGGGCCGCTCGAACGGTTCATCGCCAAGTTCAAGCCCGACATCACGGTCTGCACCCATTTTCTTCCATCGGAGATCATTTCGTACCTCATCACGAAGAAAAAACTCAACGCGCGGCTCTCCATTGTCGTGACCGATCTTGACGTGCACGCAATGTGGCTCTGCCGCACGTTTCACCGCTATTTCGTCGCACTGGAAGAGAGCAAGGTCCATCTCGAGGTTCTGGGTCTACCCGGCAAGAACATCACGGTCAGCGGCATCCCGATCGATCCCGCCTTCAGCAAGATCGAAGACCGCAACATCCTGCGGGCGCAGGCCGGATTCGACATGGAACGCCCGCTCTTCCTCATCTCCGTCGGCGCACTGGGGGTCAGCCCGGCGGCCGGTGTGCTCGACGGCCTCTCCCGCCTGCGGCATCCCGCACAGGCCGTCGTCATCTGCGGCAAAAACACGGCCCTGCAGGCCGGACTGGAAAACCAGGCCCGCGCCATCGAAGCCGCCAAGCCCGGCCTGACCTTCAAGGTCATCGGCTACACCAACGAGATGCATCGCTGGATGCAGATGGCCGATCTTTTTATCGGTAAACCGGGCGGGCTCACCACGGCGGAATCTCTCGCCTCCGGTCTGCCCATGGTCATTGTCTCACCCATCCCGGGCCAGGAGGACCGCAACAGCGATCACCTCCTCGAAAAGGGCATCGCGCTCAAGTGCAACGAATTTACCACCCTCGGCTACAAGATCGACGGGTTGCTTGACCAACCGGCCCAGATGCAGTGGATGCGGGAGCGGGCGCGCACCTTCGGTCGCCCGCATGCCGCAATGACCATTGTCGATTCACTGCTTAATCATCCCGTGGATGATGCCGCCAAGGTCGTTCCGGGCGCGACGTAAGCAGATCAAGACCACCCGTAGAAACCTCGAAGCACAAGGCCGGCTCACGCCTTCGGCTGATCGACTTTGACGCGGCGCATCGGCGGCCCCGCCACCGGCGACTGGAGCATGAAGATTTTCGAAAGGCCATCCTCGACAAGGGCGGAGACGAACACCGTGCGGTGATCGAGCCCGCCGAAGACAACCGACGTGACATGCTTCGCCGGAAAAGTCACCTGCCCCATCAGGCGGCGGTCTCCCGCGATTTTCAGGATGCCCCCGGCGTCGTGCCGCGCCGACCAGAGCGTACCCTCGGCATCGAGGGCCAGCCCCGCCGGCATCCCCTCGTCGGGCTGGCATTCGTGGAAGACCTGCCGATTGGTCAGCGAACCGCGCTTGGCATCATAACGGAAACGCCAGATTGTTTTCGTCGTGCCGCAAGTCCAATAGAGCACGTCGCCCTTTTCATTCCAACCCATGCCACCCGAGAAGCCCGTGCCGCCCAGGACCTTGGCCAGCGTACCGGAATCTTCCAGCCGGTAGAGGCCCGCGCCATTGGGCCGGCCCGTGCGGATGGTTCCGACCAGCGCCCGCCCGGCGGCATCGGCGATGGCCTCGTTAAAGCGGTCGCCGTCGACCCGGACGTTTTCGATCAGCGGAACCACCGGGGCGTGGCTGTCGAAATCGAGCAGCGCGACGTCCTTCTCGCGAAAGAGGAGCCACGTGTTGTCCTCGCGGGGCAGAAAGGCGCCGACGGTGGGCCCCTCATAGACCACGCTTTGGATGCGGGTGTCAAGTTTGAGCCTGTAAACACAGTTGCCCTCGACATCGGTCCACCAAAGCGACTCATCGCGGTCGTCCCACCAGAGGTTCTGGGCCGATTTGCCGGCCTCTTCGACGAGAATTTCAGGCGCGGCGGGAGGCGCGATCACCTTTTCTACCGTGGAGACGGATTCATCGGACATAAAATGACAAAATGGCAATAGCTGCTCTCGTCAAGCTACGTCCCCGCTCCGCCTTGTCGAGAATCTCCTGATTAAATGCGTGTCACATTCTTCACGCCGCGCCCGCACGTGTGGTAGGATCGCACAAAGATCGTCCCAACCCCCGCAAAACCATGAGCCTTCCCTCTCAAACCATTCTCGTTACAGGCGCCAATAAAGGCATTGGATTCGAAATCTGCCGTCAATTGGCCCAACTCGGCCATCACGTCATCCTCAGCGCCCGCTCGGAGGAACGTGGACGGGCCGCCGTCGGGGCCCTCGCCAAAGAGGGCCTTAAAGTCGATTTCCTCCAACTCGACACGGCGGACGAGGCAAGCATTCAGGCCTCTGTATTGGACCTGAAAAAGCGGCTCAAGGCCCTCAATGTCCTGATCAACAACGCCGCCATCCTGGACACCTGGCAGGGCACGATCCTCGACGCGACAGCCGCCGAAATTCGCAACACGTTCATCACCAACACGCTCGGGCCGGTACTTCTGGTCCAGGCGCTGCTGCCGTTGCTGGAAGCGGGACGGCCCGCCCGCATCATCAACGTCAGCAGCCAGCTTGGATCGGTCGCCAACATGACCGACGGCTGGGCTGGTTATGGCATCTCGAAAGCCGCCCTCAACGCCGCCACCCGCAAGCTGGCCGAAGCGCTCCAGCCGCGCGGCATCAGCGTCAACGCCGCTTCGCCCGGCTGGGTCCGCACCGAGATGGGCGGCGCCAGCGCTCCTCTTCCCGTCGAAAAGGGCGCGCAGAACATCATCCGGCTCATCACCGACATCCCGCACAGCCTGACCAACCATTATCTCGAAGCCAACGGCGAGATTCCGTGGTAACACGCTTGAGCGGATGAAAAACTACCCCTCGTTGCCAACCCTTCTGTCGCTGGCGGGGTTGTCCATCGTGGTGCTCTCCCTATTTTCATGCTCCCTGGCTTCGGGCTTTGTTTACGATTCCGTCGCCGAGATCAAGAACTGGAGTTTCATTCATGATCCGGGAAACCTTTTAACCGCGCTTTCTTTCCGAATCATGGGAATGGACGTGATCGATTTCAACCGCCCGGTCGCGGTGACCTCCCTGATGTTCGATTCGTTGCTCTGGGGCAGGAACCCCTTCGGTTACCACCTGACCAATATCCTGCTTCATTTGCTCGTGACCTGCCTGGTTTTCCTGCTTATTCGGCACATCCTTGCCCTGCGAAATCCATCGCCGGATCAAATCTGGCCCTCATTTGCCGCTTTTCTGGCAACGCTCTTTTTTGCCATTCATCCCATCGTCACGGAAGTCGTCTGCGAACCGACCTATCGCAAGGATCTTTTGGCCGCCGCCTTCGGGCTCGGCGCGCTCCTGCTCGCCGCCCGGCACGATCCCGAAACCCGGCATGGCGACCTCGCGCGTATTTTTCTTTGCGCCCTCCTCTGCCTGCTCTCGATCGGTAGCAAGGAGCCCGGAGTGGCTTTCCCCGCGATCCTTTTCCTTTACTGGCTCCTTTTCCGGCGCACCGAACCGGGGGCATTTTGGGCCTGGACCATCGCGGTCTGCACCGCGGCAACAACGATTTTTCTGATCGCGCGGTTCTTGCTGGCACATCACCCTTCGGAAATCGTCATCCATGAGCCAAGCTATCCCGGTGGGTCTCTCGTCCAGACTCTTCTTTTTATCCAACCACGACTTTTAGCGTTCTATGGATTCAACCTTCTCTGGCCCCTTTATCTCTGCGCGGATTACAGCGCGTATTCGATCCGTTTTTTCCCCCTGCCTCTTTCACTTTTTCTCATCGCGCTCATCGTTGCGCCCCTGGCGTGGTGGGCCCGAAAGGATTCGCGCGTTCTTTTCGGCATGGGATTCGCCCTGGCGACCCTGCTGCCGACCTGCAATCTGGTCCCCATGTTTCATCCGGCCGCGGACCGTTATCTCTACATTCCTCTTGCGGGCCTCGTCCTTTTACCCGCAATAGCCTTGAATAGCCAATGGGTGACCGCGACGTCTTCACGGCGATGGGCAGCGGTCGCCTTGGTACTGGTGCTTGTCGCCCTGCTCATTCCCGTCACTTTGCAGCGGGAAAGAGCATGGTCATCGGCAGTCGCCCTGTGGCAAGACACCCTGGATCGCAATCCCCGGTCTTTTCCGGCACGGGTGAACCTTCCCGACGCTCTCCTCGAAGCCGGCCGCCTGAACGAAGCGAAAGCGCAGTCCGAATCGACGCTCCAGACTCCTTACGCCGACTACCCCTTTGTTTGGTTCGACTATGCCATCATTTTGAACCGACTGGGCGACCAGAAGGCTTCCCGGCAGGCCGCGAAACGAGCGCTGGAACTTAAGCCGGATATCGCCGATGCGGAAAAAATGATCCGTACCCTGCAATGCGAACCCGATCAAGAGGAAGAATTCATCCGTCTTTTGCCGGCTACTCCCACGCCAAAGCCGTAAGTGGGTATCGTTGTGCCCATTCTGTCAAATATTCACCAATTGGCCTGATAACCCCGAGCCTTGCGCGTTGGACAACCCATAATTTCCATGAGGAAACAATATCACTTCCAAAATTCCGAGCGCGGCTTGCTGGCTTGGGACGTGCATCGCCTGATCGACCTTACAGCAGGATTTAGTGTCATCGACTTGCCTCTTGAGGACATAAGCGAGCTGAACGAGCCATTTTGGTTTTCATCAGAGGGTGACCTGCCTACATGCAGAAAAATCGCGGAACATGCAAAATTGATCAATGCTACCAGCTTGGACTATCCTATTATTCTTGATGCAAATGGACGTGTCATGGATGGAATGCACCGTGTTTGCGAGGCATTGATTACCGGCGTGAATTCCATTAAGGCTGTGAAGCTTACAACCACTCCTGAACCTGACTTCATTGGAATTCCAGCAGAGCAGTTACCCTATTAATGGGGAAATAGCGTTTTTTCCCGTCAAGCGCTTGTCACGCGACCCGCACTAGACACGGGCCATGAGTCGCGTTAGCTTCTCCAAATCTATGAGCCAGGAACCCGCCCATTTCGCCACCGACCCGATTGAAACCCTCGTCCCCAACACCATCCGGACCCTCACGGTCGATGCGGTTGAAAAGGCGAAGAGCGGCCATTGCGGCCTGCCCATGGGTTGCGCCGACTTCGCCTTCGTCCTCTGGACCAAGCACCTTAAGTTCAACCCGGCCAATCCCCACTGGGCCAACCGCGACCGCTTTGTCCTCTCCGCCGGGCACGGCTCGATGCTGATCTACTCGCTGCTCCACCTGACCGGCTTCGAGAAGATGACGCTCGACCAGCTCAAGAATTTCCGCCAGTGGGGCAGCCTGACGCCCGGCCATCCGGAAAGCCATGAGACCGAGGGCGTCGAAGTGACGACCGGTCCGCTCGGCCAGGGCACGGGCAACTCGGTCGGCCTGGCCATCGGCCAGAAATTTTTTGCAGCGACCTTCAATACGCCCGAGTTTTCCGTTTCCGACCACAGGGTCTACACCATCGTCTCCGACGGCGATCTGCAGGAAGGCGTTTCGCACGAGGCCGCGGGGCTGGCCGGCCATCTCGGCCTCGACAATCTCGTCTGGTTCTACGACGACAACAGCGTCTCCATCGAGGGTATGACCAGCCTCTCTTACAGCGACGACGTCGCCTCCCGCTTCAAGGGCTACCACTGGCACGTCATCTCGATCAATGGCAACGACCAGACTCAGATCGAAGCGGCGCTCAAGGAAGCCCAGGCCACCAAAGGCCGGCCGACCATCATCATCGGCAAGACCGTGATCGGCCAGGGCTCGCCCAAGCTCCAAGGCACGCCGAAGGCCCACTCCGACGCCTTCGGGGCCGAGGAGGTCGCCGCCACCAAGCGCAATCTCAACTGGCCCGAGGACGCGCAGTTCCTCGTCCCGCAACGGGTGAAGGATTTCTTTGCCGAGAAACGCAAGCAATGGGCGAAGGAAGAGGACGCCTGGAACCAGCTTTTCGCCTCCTATGCCGCCAAGGACCCTGAGAAGGCCCAACTCTGGAACGATTTCCTGGCCAAGAAACTGCCGACCAATCTCGCCTCGCTCCTGCCGAAGTACGGGCCGGAAAAGCCCATCGCCACGCGCAACGCGGGCGGCGAAATCCTCAAGGTCCTCTTCGGCGCGGTGCCGAATCTCATCGGCGGTTCGGCCGACCTGGCGCCCTCAACCAAGACCTGGATCAAGGAATTCGGCT
>JAJSLI010000055.1 GCA_021272315.1 Methylacidiphilales bacterium
GCCGCCACCTGCGCCGCCACCGCCACCACCACCACCTCCGCCCAAGCCACCACCGCCGCCGCCGCCACCTCCGCCACCGCCTCCGCCGCCTCCGCCACCGCCGCCGCCGCCGCCGCCATCAGGAGCGCCACCGCCGCCGCCTATTGAGTAATGAGCAATTGAATACTTTGTTTTTGGATAAAAATGAGTTTAACTCACCATGATGTATCCATTTCTGTTAAGGCGTCGTAGAGATGCCCAGACGCTGGTGTTTTTCATATTGGCGTTCGGGACGATCATCCTGCTCTGCGGCCTGGCCATCGACTCGGGTTTGCTTTATCTCGCCAAGGCCCGGATGAGCCGGGCCGTTGACGGCGCCGCCCTGGTGGCGGTCGGCAATTTCAACGAGTCTCCGCTGACGGTTGCGAACAGCATGCGGGATTTCGCGGCGGTGAATTTTACCAGTCTGGAATCCGTTTCCTCCACGCCGTCGTCGACCAGTTCGAACACCGTCACGACGGCGGCGGGGACCACCACGACCTTGACCTACTGGTATAACGACACCACGGCGGGTTCCGACTCGAAAGGGTATCGCAAATTTGTCGAGGTGATCCTCACCACGGGCTCAGGCGGCCAGATCACCGCGGCGGTCTGCAACGCGCGCTGCCCGGCGCAAACCTACTTCATCGGCTTTGCCAAGGGCGCCTTTCCAATATTAGGCGATTTGAATGTGTCGTCGGCGGCGCAGGCCACCCGCAATCCGCGCCTGATCATGATCGTCCTCGACCGGTCGGCCTCCATGCTTCAGCAGCCCGAGGATGGCGGCAGTCTCGGCGCGTTCGGCCTTCCCCAGTCCGTTATCACCTTCCTCGACTTCTTCGAGCCGGGCGCGGACTACATCGGGATCGTCTCCTTTGGCAGCAACGCCCGTCTCGAAATGCCCTTGACCACGAATTTTCTCTATGCCGCCACGAACAATCTGATCGACTCCTACGCGGTCTCCTCCAACTCGGGATACGGCACCATCGACGGGTATTACAGCCTTGAGTATGGCGTGCCCGGCATTGACCCCGAGATGGAAGCGACCAACGCCGACTACGATGCCGGTTACGCCACCAACGGTGTCCGGCGGATGAAATTCGGCGGTGATACCGCGGCCGACGACGGCATCCGGATGGCCTTGGAATGCATGATGTCCAATTCGGGTTTCAACAATCCCGACGTGGTCAAATACCTGGTTATTTTTACCGATGGCGTATGGAACAATGCCCGGACTCTTGTGGCCGCTCCCACCTACACCAATTGGGTTGTCTATAACACGAATTCGTTTACCAAGCCGTTTCAGGTCGTGTCGAACACGGCGCCGCAACCGACCACCCTTCTGGCCAACACCGGCGTAAATGGCGGAATGGTATTCACGGCGAGCGACATGTACTTCTTGCCTTCGATGAGCCCCATGCCCTTCTACACCAACGCCCTGAACGACCTCACGTTTGAAACCGGATTAAACAACTACAGCCATCACACCAACGATTATTGGGTCAGTCTCGACACCAACACTGGCGGCGGAAGCAACCCGTCGTTGGAACCCCTGTCCGGATCTACCCAAGTCAATACCGGCAGCGGCGTGGCGGGTGCGCCCGCATCGATCACCACCTTCCCCCTGGTGGGATTGAACAGCACGACCAATGTCTATGCTTCCACGATCAACGTCTGGGTACAACCCGGGGCCATTGATTACTACTACCACAACAGCAGTTCCCCAACAGCCGCCTACCTTGGCGACTGCAACAACCCGACCAACACGATAACCCTGCAAATGGTCCAGGGAGACAGCAACGAGTTGGTCGTTCCCGGTTATGTCGTGGACGGATTTCTTTTTGATGGGCTCGACCTGGCCTATTATGATGCAAGCCATTCGGACGGCGATTCCACTGCCGAATACTGGGCCCGCTATCGGGCGGACAATTACAATCAACCGTTCATGTGGCCGGATGACCAGACGCCGAACCCCACGTCCACCATTGGGTCGGGGTACCCCTTCTTTTGGGGCCCGTCTCCGGTGAGGGCTTCCGTCATGCGCAGTTTGCTCTTCCGTAACTATGTCAACATGCTGACCGGATTCTACGTCATGCGCGCCGATGATCCGATGGGAACGGGCGTTGAGCCGCTGACCGGCGCGCAGAGGCCGCTCAACGGCCTGGGACCCTATTACCCGACCGCCGCGGTTTATTGGCCGTTCGACCTGGTTGGCATCGGCACCGACCCCTCCTTTTCCCTGACCAACGCCCTGGAAGATCCGGATAGCACGGGAAATGAGTACTCCCGGCGCAATGCGTGGACCATCAATATGCTTTCGACGAACGCTGATCCGGAATGGGCCGGTGAGCTCTTTTACATGGGAACGGGCGGTACCTCGGTTACTTCCAGCAACACCGCCGTCAGTTCGGTGATGAGCAGTGCCGCGGACTGGCAGATTGGCGCGCCAACCTGGCTGACCTCGGCCTTTGGCACGGATATGACCAACGATCCGACCAGCAACACCAGCATCAGTCCCAATCCCAAAGTCTGGCGTCCCGGTACCTTTCGCGGGACATTCATTGGCACGGTCAGCTCCGGCACCAACGGCTCCGCGGTCCTCAGCGTGGTGAACGGCACCACTTCCGCGACGGGCGGTTATCTCTACGATAGCAGCACGGGGGATGTTTATAAAAACAGCATGTGCTGGAACGGGCGTCCGACCCACTATTACAACTTTGCCACCTCGACCTGGCAGGCGATCCAGGACAATCACCATACCGATATTCAGGCGGAGCCTCTCGGATTCTGGAAGGCGGAGGAATATGCCTGGCATGCGCGGGCCGCCGGCGTGACGATCTACACCGTGGGCTACGGGGCGGTCGTCGCCGATTCCCAGAACACCATCCTTGCTACGATGGCCAACGCCACCAATGTCAACCTGACCAATGGCACGAGTACCAACATCTCCTACATCTCCAGCCAGCCCATCGGCCAGCAGTATTACGCCGACAGCACCAACGCGATCAGCAACGACTTTTACGAGATTGGCACGGCCATCAACGCGGCCCTGACGCAGTAGAGGCTGTCCGAAAATTCCCCGTGGCGGTGCCTGGCCGGCTCAGTCGGTCAATACTTCTTCGTAAAGAGAATCACGCGTTTCGGCTCGGTAATCGTCAGATTCGGAAGGGTGGTTTGGCTCATGAAGATAAGGGTTGTCGTTTTGACTTTTCGATTTTCAGGATGCCCCTTGTCCCATTGGTCCGCCAAATAATCGCTATATTGCCGGAGTGTCTCCGGGTCTCGATCGAACTCCAGGTTGGCGAGATAGACCCGCCAGCGAATATTCCCGAGGTAGTCGGCAAAATCCCGGGGCCTGTCCCAGGAAACCGGCCGATTGGTAAAGAGATCGACCTGGCTTCCGTCCGCCAGTTCCGCCGGGATGACGTACCAGCCTTGATGGGGGTAGGGACGGGCATACATATGCCAGCGTTGGTCGAGGTGAAGAACTCCCATCGAGGGGTCGTGGGTTTTCATCCAGGCTTCGGACTTGGACACGTAAGCCTTGGGGTCGGGGAGGCTGACCACATTCCAGACGAGGATGTCCGCGAACGAAAAAAGGGCCAGCCCTGCCATGCTCAAGTCCAGAAGGCGGACCCATCCCGTGGGATTGACACCGTGGAAATAACGACCGATTGGGCCGGTCAAGGTATTCCAGAAAAAGCCCGGAATAAAGATCAGCCAGGCCGTGGCACAGACCCACGGGAAATAACCGATCCGCAGAAGGAATTGCATGCCGATAAGATGAAACGATAGAAACAGGACCACCGCCGCCAGACGAAATCGATCGCGTTGGAGGGGGACGAAAAGGAGAAAAGGCCCGAGAAATTCCAGGTACAGGGTTATCGTGGTCAGCCACCGAAGCAGGACGGGAAAATGGAGCATATAAGCTCCCCAGGCCGACGTCAGATAATCGATGTTAAGGGCATAGAAGAGGGCGTTGCGGTTCTGTGTCCACACGGGATCGGTTCTTGCCAGGGCGGTAAACCAGTAGACAAAACAGATTTGCCCGGTGATCCCCCAGGCGCCCCATCGATCCGTCAGGAGCAGCCTGGGCGCACGTTTTTTGAAAAGCCAGGCGTCCACCGACCCTGTTTCGCCCAAGGGAAGGAAGATGGACCAGTAGAGAAGCAGGTGGAGCAACCGGTCCGCGCCATACAGAATATGTGGATTGGCCTGTTGTACCGCGATCACTCCAAACCAGCAGAAAATCGAGGACAACCGGCTGAAGAAGCCGAGAATGAGAAAAATGGAAAAGAGGGGAAGGAAGACATGGAGCAGCGCCCAAATCAAGGGAGAGTGGGCGGAGGGCAGATCGAAAAAAAAGAAATAATCAGGGGCCAATTGCCAGGCCACCCACAAGGTCACGCTGCCAAGGGCAATCCGAAATAATGCCAGGGAGCGTGGATCAAGGTGCAATCGATGTCTTCCTTGGGGGTAAGCCTAACAGTTCCCTTCCTTCGGTAAAAGCGCGCAAGGGTCTCGCGCGGTTGCAAGCCCGGCTCGGAAATGAACTGCGGTCAGTTGGTCTTCGCCGGCGAAAAGTTGATTTCAAGTTTGGGACTGTCGATGGGGCTCATGTTGGGCTGGTTGGGGAAAACCGCCGACTCGCTGTTCGATTGGCCGGGAGCAAGATCGGGCATGGAAACCCACTGGCCATACTGGGAAGTCGGATCGTTATCACTTAGGGGAACCGCCGGGATGGGGGGGCCCGACGCGGTGCCACCCGGCGGCGGGTTATCCGGGTCGCCTGGGATAAACCCGCGATAAGGCCGGATTTTTACCTGGATGTTGGTGGCGGTGGCGGTACCCACGTTCTTGATGGTGAACTGGACCGTGAAGCTGCCGGGTTGCGGTGAATCAGGTATCACACGATAGGACGTCTGGCGAACATCGGGGACCTTCGGGCCGGACGATGGAATCAGGCCGGGGTTGTAAAAATAGTGCTGTTCCGGAGCGGGTTTCGGGTGGGTCACCACCTGAGCGTTATAATTGTAGGCCTGCCAGGCCAGCATCACGACCACAAAAGTCCAAAACGCCACGATCAGGATACGCCGCCAATTCATGTTCCTTTCTATCCTTTCTTGCCTCGTCTCGCAAGCCGTATGGCCGCCAACGTGACGATGTACGCCGGTATGCCACAATAGCTCGGCAGGCCATCCCGAAGGGATCGTAGCAAATTAGCCGGTGGTAAGACCGCGCAGCGGTCGCCACCACCGGAAGGTATTCTCGAAAAACCGACCCCGGCAGGGTCGCAGAATTCAACGCTTGCGCTTGCGGGCCGAAATGATCTCGGTGTTCATCCCGGCGAAATGAAGTCCGCCCCGGTAGCGGCCGTGCTCCATCTTCACGCACTTGTCCACGATCACCGTCAGACCCGCGGCCCGGGCGCGCTCGGCTGCGGGCAGATTGATGATCCGGAGCTGCATCCAGATCGCCGGCGAGTCGATGCCCTTCTCCTTGCGCGCGATGACCTGGTTCACGATCTCATCCACGTCCTGCGGCGGGCGGAAAATATCGACGACATCGACCGGGAAGGGGATGCTCGTCACGTCGGGATAAGCCTTTTCCCCCAGGATCGTATCGGCCTTGGGATTGACCGGTACAACGCGGTAACCCTCATCCCGAAGGTAGCCGGCCACGAAAAAACTCGCCTTCTGCCGGTCGCTGGAAAGACCGACCATCGCCACCGTTTTGGCCGAATCGAGCAAATGGTTGATTTGGTCGACGTCCTGAAAACGGGCGCGTTGTTCGGGTGTCAGGCTCGTATTGAGCGTGACAGAGCATGAAAGGCCTGGTCGAGATCCCATATCAAATCCTCCACGTTTTCGAGCCCGACGGAAAGCCGGATCATTTCCGGTCCCACCCCGCAGGCCGCCAGTTCCTCGTCGGTCAACTGCTGGTGCGTGGTCGAAGCCGGGTGAATCACCAGGCTTCGAACATCCCCCACGTTGGCCAGGTGCGAGAAGAGATGCAACGACTCGATGAACCGTTTGCCGTCCTCGCGGACCTGCGCCCCTTCGCCCTTCAAACCAAACGAGAAAACCGCGCCGGGCCCCTTCGGCAGGTATTTTTGCGCCAGGGCATGATCGGGATGGCTCGGCAGCCCCGCGTACGCCACCCAGGCCACCTGCTCGTGTTCGGAAAGATAGCGCGCGATCTGCCGCGCGGTCCCAACATGCCGCTCCATGCGCAGTGAAAGCGTCTCGAGCCCCTGCAGCAGCAGGAACGAGTTCATCGGCGAGACACACGCGCCGACGTCGCGGACCGTTTCCGCCCGCGCCTTCATCAGGAAGCCGTAATGACCGAACGTATCGAAGAAGCGGAGGTTGTGGTACGAGGGCGACGGCGCGGCGATGCTGGGAAAGCGGCTGAAATCGAAATTGCCAGAATCAAGGATCACGCCCGCGATGGCGTTTCCGTGGCCGCCGATGAATTTCGTCGCCGAATGAAGCACGATCGTCGCGCCCCACTCGATGGGCCGGCAAAGATAGGGCGTGGCGAAGGTGTTGTCGATAAACAGCGGAATCTTGTGCGCTCCGGCCAGCCCGGCGAACTTTTCCAGGTCAAAAATCGAGCCGCGGGGATTGCCGATTGTCTCGCCGTAAAGTGCGCGCGTCTTGGGCGTGATCGCCCGTTCCCAGGCCGCGAAATCGTGCGGATCGACCAGCGTCACCTTGACCGAGAGCTTTTGGAAAGTCTGTTTGAGCTGCGTCACCGTGCCGCCGTAGAGATGCGACGACGCCACCACCTCGTCGCCCGGCGAAAGCAGCGTCATCAGCGAGATGAATTGCGCCGCCATCCCGCTGGAGACGGCCAGCGCGCCGGTTGCCCCCTCGAGCGACGCAATCCGCTCCTCGAAGACGGCGGTCGTCGGGTTGCTGATCCGGGTATAAATGTTTCCGTATTGCTTCAACTCGAAAAGCTGTGCCGCGTAATCGGGACTGTCGAAAACGTAGGAGGTCGTCTGGTAGATCGGCACGGCCCGCGCGCCCGTGTTGGCGTCGGGCACATGGCCGGCGTGGACCATCCGGGTCTCGAAACCGAATTTGCGGGGCGCGGGGCGATCACTCATCCCGGTAACTTAGGGTGTGTTTTGAAATTGGACAAGGTTGCTGGCGGGCCGCGGAACTTGCGCCAGCGCGGGAAGGGGAGTATGGTTAGGTTCTACGGGGGCGCATTGGCTTCGACTGGAGCATGGTGGTGCCTGCCGCAAGTCGAGGATTGGGCTGGTCTTCCTCGTTAAAAAGCCGGCCCAAAAACAAAGAACAACGATATACAGTTGGCTCTCGCTGCCTAATCAACGGCACGACGTTGCCGCCCTGACCTCCACTAGGGGACGGCAACGACATCAGTGGGGCGACGCGTTTGGTGAGTGACCGACCCTCCGCGGCGAATCAACGTGGTGACTACGGAGATCGGGTGAGCCGCGCCACAACCGATCCCCCGACAATCCCAGCGCGGACAAGCTTGTAGAAGCAGTCATGGCCTTATTCTAGGACGCGGGTTCGACCCCCGCCGCCTCCACCTCTCATAATTGCGATTTAGCTTGCTTGCACACGCTTTTGCACACACATTAGCGCAATGGCACGCGAACAAGCGCAGAATGTGGAGTCCGTCACGCATGGCGGTGTAACCCTGAAGGTTTACGAGGTGGACCGTGGACACCGGAAGATTTTCTCAGTCGCCCACAAAGAGAACGGGCGACGACAGCTAAAACAGTTCTCCGACCAAGGCGCGGCCCTGACTTGGGCGCTCAACCGCGCCAAGGAAATTGACCGCGGTAAGACTCCATCCTTGATGCTGTCACCGGACGAGGCAGCCATCTACCGGCGGGCGAAGCAAATTCTTGCTGGTACGGGCAGGGCGCTGGATGAGGTGGCGCGGGAGTATGTCGATGCCAGAGACACCCTTGGCGGCGCCGTGCGGCTGGATGATGCCGCCACCTACTATGCGGAACGTCGGTTGCGTCTTGTTCAACGGACGGTGCCAGAAGTCGTGGACGAACTGCTTGAGGCCCGCGCACACAAGTCCGCTCGGCACGTCAAAGACCTTCGCGGCAGGCTTGGCCGATTCAAACGCGATGTCACCGGGTACATTGCCAATGTCACGCAACGCGATCTTGCTTTGTGGTTGCGGGGCCTCGGCTTGTCGTCGCGCAGCCATGACAATTTTAGACAGGTTCTCGTGCTCCTTTTCAGGTTCGCTCAAAAGCAGGGCTATCTGCCGGAAGGCCGCACGGAAGCGGAGAAGACGGAGCCAATGGGTGACAATGGGGACGGAGAGATAGCCATCTTCACGGCGGATGAGATGCGCCGCCTTTTGAGCGCCGCCGGTAATGACGTACTCCCCTACTTGGCCCTTGGTGCTTTCGCCGGGATCAGGACAGCGGAGATCGTACGGCTCGACTGGCAGGAGATCAATTTTGAGACCGGCTATATCGAGATCAAGAAGAGCAAGGCGAAGACGAAAGGCCGTCGCCTCATAAAAATGCAGCCTAACCTCGTAGCTTGGCTCAAGAAGGCCGTGAAGCCTTCCGGCCCTGTGACGCCCCTGGCCCGCCCGGAAAAGACCGCCAGCGAGGTTATAGCCGCGAAACTGGACCCTGCTATTCCATGGAAGCGAAACGGATTGCGCCACTCGTATTGCACCTATCGGATGGCCGTCCTCCAAAACGAGCACCAAGTCAGCGCCGAAATGGGAAACAGCCCGGCCATGGTCTATGCCAATTACCGCGCGTTGGCTACGAAGGAACAGGGGGAGCAGTGGTTCAACATCATGCCGGAACAAAAATCATGAGTAAAAAAAAGCATACTGCGGAGAGTCGTCTTAAACCCGGCTCACCTAAGAATTTACCGATTGCACTATGGGGAGACCAGTGGGACCCCAGATACAATTCGATACGAAATATGGTTCACGACTGGCTGAACTCTCCTGCTAGAGCAAAACTTGTCAGGGAATGGCCCAAAAAATGGCCGAAGACTGATCGCAAGAAGCTTGTGAGAAAGATCGAACAATTGAAGATGGATACGCTCCAATTTGTGAAGGAGGCAATCATCAAAAATCAGCCAGAAGACCTACGGAAATTTGCGGATGTCATAGAAAGAACCCATGAAACGAAGAAGGTTGATAAATTCGGGAACCTAAGTTTTGACGCCGCTAGCTCAGATTTGGCCCAGATAGAGATTTACCGATTTCTGACTGTCAAAAATAATCCCTCTCACAAATTTACCTTGAAGGAGCTTCGTAAGGTCGTCGCAAGAGTCAATGGTAACGACCCTGATGAAGCAAACGAGAATGCGGATCGACGAGTCAGGCGAATAGCAGAAAAGATTGGGATCAAGCTAGTCTCTGACAATAAATCTTAGCGACTGTCAGGACAAAACATCGGTCATTCCTGTATTAGAATTGGGATGCAAAACAACGCATCCGAAAGCAGCCCATTACTTAACCGTCGCGAAGCCGCCTCGTACCTAAAAATTAGCCTACGAACGCTCGATACTTACATCGGGCGCCATCGAATCCCGCGAATAAAATTCGGTGACACGAAAAGTGCCATCGTCCGCTTTCGCCGGGCTGATTTGGACCAATTCCTCGCACAGCTCGTCGCCTAATCGGAGCGTCATGAC
>JAJSLI010000104.1 GCA_021272315.1 Methylacidiphilales bacterium
CGTTGGAGTGCGGCGTTCCTGGACTGCCGGCATAGGCGGTGCGTCGGCCTTGACGGCGATGGCGAGGCGGGCCAGCCCGGCCTGCGCCGTTCGCGTCAAACGCACCTGCCGCACGCCTTCGTGTTCGTGCAGGAAGCGGACGTAGCTCCGAAGCGCGTCCAGAGACTCTTTCATCCTTACCTCCCGCAGCAGTTCTTGAATTTCTTGCCGCTGCCGCAGGGGCAGGGTTCATTCCGGCCCACATTCGGGGTCGTCTTGCGGATCGGCAGCTTGCGCTCGGGCGAGGCGGCCTCGGGAGCGCCGTTGGCCGCGCCCTCAACCGGGCCCGGCATTCCGGCACCCGCCTCGGGTGGCGCGCTCAGCGCCGACGGCGGCGTCTGGTGAATGAGTTTTTGCGGCAGGTTGCGCAGGAACGACTCGAATGCGGTGATGCTCGCGCTGGTGCGGAACAGGCTTGAGGCGATCTCCTGATTGATCCGGCCCATCAGGTCGGCAAACATGTTGTAGGCCTCGCGCTTGTACTCGACGAGCGGGTCCCGCTGCCCCATCGCGCGCAACTGGATGCTCTGGCGCAGCGAATCGATGGCGTAGAGGTGCTCCTGCCAGAGCCGGTCGATCGACCCAAGCAGCGTGTAGCGCTCGAGCGACTGGAGGGCCTTCGGGTCCTCGAACTTGATCTTGATCTCGTAGGCGTCGCGAACGCGCTGGAGCGCGGCCTTCACCACCGCTTCCGGACCGGCGGTGAAATCGAAATCCTGCGCGGACACCCCCACCGGAAACGTGCCGTTGAGCCAGGAGACGAAACCTTCCGTGTCAGATTCCGGCCCGGTCAGCCTGGCCTCGGCCTGCTCGTCGAGCACCTCCTGCACCACGTCGAAAATCTCGTCGCGCGGCGTTTCCGTGGTCAAAATATCGTTGCGGCGGGTGTAGATCACCGTGCGCTGCTGGTTCATCACGTCGTCGTACTGGAGGGTGTACTTGCGCGAAACGTAATTGCGCTCCTCGACGCGGCGCTGGGCCGACTCGACGCTTTTATTGAGCAACGGATGCTGCAGTTCCTCGTCGTCCTTCATCCCGAGCCGGGTCATCAGGCCGCTCAGCCGCCGCGAATCGGCAAAGTTGCGCATTAGGTCGTCCTCGAAAGAGACGAAAAACTTCGAGCAACCCGGGTCGCCCTGGCGCGCGCAGCGTCCGCGCAACTGGCGGTCGATGCGGCGTGACTCGTGCCTCTCCGTGCCGATGACATAGAGCCCGCTCGTCGCGTGCTCTTCATCGCCGATGACGGTATCGGGGCCGATCGTCTCCACCACGCGGTTTTTCGCGTTGGCAACGTAGAGCCCCTGTATCTTGTTCACGCCCGGGCCAAGTTTGATGTCGGTGCCGCGGCCCGCCATGTTCGTCGCGATGGTCACCGCGCCGCGCTGGCCGGCCTGCGCCACGATCTCGGCCTCCTGCTGGACGAATTTCGCGTTGAGGACGTTGTGGACGATGCCCTCGCGCTTGAGCATGCGCGAAACCAGCTCGCTGGACTCGACCGCAATGGTGCCGACCAGGACCGGCTGGCCCCGGCCGTGCGCGGCCTTGATTTCCCGGATGATCGCCTTGAGCTTTTCGTTGCGCGTCTTGTAGACGCTGTCGTCGAGGTCGACGCGGGCGATGGGCCGGTTGGTCGGGACCACCACCACGTCGAGCTTGTAGATGTCGTGGAATTCATTGGCTTCCGTCTCCGCCGTGCCGGTCATGCCGGACAGTTTCTGGTAAAGGAGGAAATAATTCTGGATCGTGATCGTGGCCAGGGTCTGCGTTTCGCGGTCAATTTGCACGCCCTCTTTCCCTTCCACCGCCTGGTCGAGGCCGTCGCTCCATCGGCGGCCCGGCAGCGCGCGGCCCGTGTTCTCGTCGACGATCACCACCTTGTTGTCCTGCACCACGTACTGCACGTCCTTCTCGAACACGCAATAGGCCCGCAACAACTGCGAGATGTTGTGGATGCGCTCGCTGGCCTGGTCGTACTTCTGCTGCTCGTTGGCCTTGGCGCGCTGCTGCTCCTCCTTGCCGAGCGACTCGTCGTGCTCGATGTCGTGAAAGCGCGTGATCAGGTCGGGCAGCACGAACATCTCCGGATCGTCCGGGTTCAGGAAGTGCCGGCCCCGCTCGCTCAGGTCCGCCTCATTCGTTTTTTCGTCGAGGCTGAAATAGGACTCTTCCTTGAGGCGGTAGAGTTCCGTCTTGCGCGGGTCCTGGTAGAGCGCCAGTTCGGCGTCGTCCATGGCGCGGCGGACTTCCGGCTCCTCGATCATTTTGAGCAGCTGCTTGTTGCGCGGCATCGTGTTCTTGATTTTGAAGAGCAAACGGCCCGCCTCCTCGAGATTGTCCTCGTCAAGCAGGCGGCGCGCATCCGCGGCCCAACGGTTCGCCTCCAGGCTCTGCGCCTGGATCAGCCGCTCGATGGCGCCCTTGAACTTGTCGAACTGGTGCGTGCTGATCGTGGCCGGGCCCGCGATGATGAGCGGCACCCGCGCCTCGTCGATGAGAATGCTGTCCACCTCGTCGACGATGGCAAAGGCATGCCCGCGCTGCACCTGCTCCGCTTTGGTCGTCGCCATGCCGTTGTCGCGCAGGTAATCGAAGCCCATTTCCGAGTTCGTGCCGTAAGTGATGTCGCACAGGTACTGCTGACGGCGGAGGTCCGGCGACTGCCCGTGCTGGACGCAGCCGACGGTCAAATTGAGAAAGCGGTAAACTTCGCCCATCCATTCGCTGTCGCGCGCAGCCAGATAATCATTCACCGTCACGATATGTACCCCTCGCCCGGACAGCGCGTTGAGGTAGGCCGGGAACGTCGCCACCAAAGTCTTGCCTTCGCCCGTCGCCATCTCGGCGATCCGACCGGAGTGAAGCACCATGCCGCCGATCAACTGGACGTCAAAAGGGATCATGTCCCAAACGACCGTCTGTCCGCGAATGACGGCCTGGTGCTTGCGTTCGGTCATCCGACGGCACGCGTTCTTCACCACCGCGAAGGCTTCGGGCAGCAGATCGTCGAGCGTCTCCCCCTTGCCGACGCGCTCCTTGAATTGGGTCGTCTTGGCCACCAACTGCTCGTCCATCAGCCCCTGGTACTCCTCCTCCCACCGGTTGATCTTCTCCACCATGGGCAAAAGCCGTTTGACCTCGCGCTGGTTCTTCGTGCCGAGGACTTTTTTGACAAACCATTGAATCATAAGAAAAGGGAAATCAGGCCAAGGGGAAAGTTTAGAGTCTATCTCATAAATAGGCGAGAGCCGCGTTGCGAGACGCTTTTGGGTTGGGGCGAGGCGCGAGGGGGGAGCATACCCGTAGCGGTCTGTAACCGACGAGCAACAAAGCCCCAAGCCCAAAGCGCCGCAACCCTGCGGGCCGGGGTTCTTTGGCCTTCTTGCTTTGTCGCTCACTCGTCACGTAGCACCTCGGCTATGCTTCTCGCTCGACTCCTCGCCAGAAGGCCAAAGCCCTCCCGGCGCGACCTCGTCTATTTATGAGATAGACTCTAGGGTCTGTTTTCAAATAGGGCAAGGCCGCGTGGCGCGTGGGTAGTGTCCTATTTTGGCTGTGAACAGACGTGCAAGCCAGTATCGTGGCGCAGGGGAAATGTTGAGTGTCACCGGAGAGTTGAAAGTCGGTCAACTTTTCTTCTCGTCAATTTCCATCACCTTAACCTGTTTAGACCAAATATCAGCAAGTGCTTCTTCAACGGCAATTTCGTCGAGGTTAATGACGAACCTGCCGAGATATTCAGCGCCCCTTTCCATATTTTCATAAACTGACGCGGTGACACAATAAGAACGAGCACATTTTTCCAAATAAGACATTACTAATCCAACTAATTTGTCACCGAGAATCTCCTTGCTCATTTCAACTACAAGTCTCTCAGAACCAAACATATCGGTATTAAAGTAAAAGAAATTCGAGTCCCACGGGTTAGAGCGCAAATGCTCTGTACCATTGTCAAAAACCAACCAAAATTCTCTTTGCAGGCCATCTCTTATTTTATTCTGTAAATCGTAAAACCCATCAGGCGCTTCTTCCAAGGAATCGTAAGAAATACGAAATCCGCGACTGTCTCGCCTCTTATCAAGTTCTAGTCTCTCATCGAGCTCTTTTTCGGTGATTTTACAGATTTTCAATTTCCATGAGTTTTACCTGTTTCGACCGAGTATCAGCAAGCGATTCTTCAAGTGCGATTTCGTCAAGATTGATGACAAACCTGCCGAGATATTCATCGCATTTTTCAAGATTTTCATAAGCCGCTCCAATTACACAGTATCGTGAGGGGGCATTTTTCTAAATAGACACTACCGCGCGCCACAAATCAGCCGCTTTCACGCGAATTTATCATATGGGCGCTTGTCTTGCCGTCCAACATTTGTCATGTTCGCTGGAGTCGCATTTTTTTCCACATGTCTCCCGAGCAGAACCAACAGGCCCTCGAACTCGCCTACCATTCCGGCTGGATCACCGCCGAGCAGTACACCGCCGTTGCCACCGCGCTGCAGGCCATGCCCCATCTCTCGGCCATCGACCTGCTGCACGAACAATCAATCATCGACGCCGGCCAGGCCGAAGGTCTGCGCCAGGCCCTCCAGACTCCGCCTCCCGCCGTCGAAGCCGCCGTGGTCCAGAGCGACACCACCCCCACCCCCGGCGTCAGCGTCGTCTCCGAGCAGCCCAACGTCGACCGCAGCCGGTTTCCCGGCGGTTACGACATTCTTCAACTTCTCCGCATGGGCTTTGACGCCGGCGCCTCCGACATTCATATCGGCATCGATGCCACCGCGCTTATGCGCCGCCACGGCACCCTTCAGCCTCTCTACCCCGGCGCGGAAATCATCACCCCCGAACAGACCGAGGCGCTCATCCATTCTTTCCTCAACCCGATGCAGCTCGAAGCCCTCGAGAAAAACAAGGCCCTCGATTTTAGCTACGAGGCTCCCGGCCTCGCCCGTTTTCGCTCCAGCATCGTCCGGCAGCGCAAGGGGCTCGACGCCGTCTTCCGCATCATCAATACCCAGGTCCGCACCATGGACGAACTGGGCATGCCCGAAGTGCTCAAGGTCCTGACCGAGTACAACAACGGCCTCGTCCTCATCACGGGCACGGTGGGCTGCGGCAAGTCGACCACCCTGGCGGCGATGGTCCAGGAGGTTAACACCCACCGGAAGGACCACATCATCACCCTGGAAGACCCCATTGAATATGTCTTCACGTCCGCAGGCTGCCAGATCACCCAGCGCGAAGTCCACTCCCACACCGAGTCCTTCGCCGCCGCGCTGCGCGCCAGCCTGCGCGAAGACCCGGATGTGATCATGGTCGGGGAAATGCGCGACCTGGAAACCATCGGTCTGGCCATCACCGCCTCGGAAACCGGCCACTTGGTCATGGCCACCCTGCACACGAGCAACGCCGCGCGCACGCTCGACCGCGTCCTTGACGCCTTCCCCATCGAGCAACAGGGGCAAATCCGCACCATGGTCAGCGAATCGCTGCGCGGCATCATCAGCCAGCAACTCATTCCCCGTCTCGACGGCCAGGGCCGTGTCCCCGCGTTTGAAATCATGGTCAACACCCCCGCCGTCGCCAACCTCATCCGCGAAGCCAAGACTTTCCAACTCCCCGGCATCATCCAGACCGGCAAAAAACTCGGCATGCGCATGATGGATGATTCCCTCATGGCGCTGGTCGAAGAAGGGGTCATCTCCCCGCACGAGGCCTACGACCGCGCCGAGCAGAAGAAAATGTTTGAAGCGTTGATCGCGTAGTATTTCCTCATTTCGCCCAAATTTTCGACCGTTACAAAAGGCGGGTTTTCGATTAGTTTCCACGGATGGCCTCTTTTACCCTGCCTGATGTAACCGACCTCGAAACGCGCCTGGCGCAGCTTCGGAGGTTTCTTTGACCTCCCCACGCTAAAATCGCAACTGGCCGCGCTCGAGGCCAAAATGGCCGGGGCCAAATTCTGGGACGATCCTCAGGCCGCGCAGAAAGTCATCGGCGAAGCCAACGCGGTCCGGGCCAAGCTTGATCCGCTGAAGGATCTCGATCAAAAGGTCGCCGACCTGAAGACCCTGCACGAACTCGTCACCGAAGACGCTTCCGATCAGGCGGCAAAGGAATTTCAGCTCGAGTATGACGCCGTCGCGCAGGCGCTCAACGCGCTCGAACTGCGCGTCATGCTCGGCGGGCCGATGGATCGCAACAACGCGATCATCAGCCTGCACGCGGGCGCGGGCGGCACCGAGGCGTGCGACTGGGCCAACATGCTCCTGCGCATGTACCAGCGCTTTGCCGAGAAATCGGGCTACAAGATCGAGATGCTCGACATCCTCCCCGGCGAGGAAGCCGGGATCAAGAC